>JASFHH010000004.1:0-71968 GCA_050123335.1 Gammaproteobacteria bacterium | reverse complement strand
CAAAGGTTCTTTTAATGTAAGGGTGGGATCAGCTCTTCATAAAAAAGTAGTATTAGTTGCAAATGATTTAGGTATTAGTTTAAATCAATTTGTGTGTAATGCATTGAAAAAAGCTTGCGGTTTTAATTAAAAGGCGGTAATCCCCCGGGTGGTATCATGCCTTGCATCTGCTGTATCATTTTTCCCATGCGTAATTTTACCCGGGTAAAAAACACGCTAAAAATATGTTTGAAAATCATTTATAGTGCGTTATGGCCTATTAATGATGTAATGTTTATAGGTCGTTTGAAAGATGTCCTTGCATTTTAGTACTAAATATGATACTATTAATATGGTAAAATCAAATAAAACATTAGAGAAAATGCGTCATAATCCAAAAAATTGGCGTATACAGGAAATCGAAAATATTGCTAGAAAGCATGGTATAAATGTTAGGAAAGGAAAAGGTAGTCATGTAGTGTTGGAACATCCTGATTGGATTGAGTTGTTAACTATTCCGGCACACAGACCAATAAAGCCTGTTTATGTAAGAAAACTAATTAGATTAATAGAAAATGTAAGGCAGATCGAAGATGAAACAGAGTGATTATCCATTTATTGTTAGAACATTATCCAAGGATGAAGGGGGCGGTATATTAATTGAATATCCTGATTTACCTGGTTGCATATCTGATGGTGAAACTATTGAAGAGGCTATAGCTAATGGAAAAGATGCAGTAAAATGTTGGATTAAGGCTGCAAAAAAATCTGGTAGAGCTATTCCAAAACCTTCAAAAAAACTGCCTAGTGGCAAATGGGTACAGCGCGTACCAAAATCTCTGCATGCAAAATTGATTGAGCAGGCTAAACAAGAAGGGGTTAGTTTGAATACTTTAGTAGTAAGTTTAATTGCTATTAGTCTTGGGCTACACGGCAAAAACAAAGAGGCATCATCACGTTAATTCAAGAGAAAAAATATTTTTGAATTGTTAAAAACCTCCAAATCCTCCTGGCGGCATCATGCCTTGCATCTGCTGCATCATTTTTCCCATGCCTTTTTTCGACATTTTTTTCATCATTTTTTGCATTTGGGTGAATTGTTTTAATAAACGATTTATTTCTTGAATAGTAGTGCCGGAGCCATTGGCAATGCGTCGTTTGCGTGAGCCTTTGATGATATTAGGAAAATGGCGTTCTTTTGGAGTCATGGATTGAATCATCGCTTTCATTTGTACGAATTTTTTATCATTCACTTGGTCTTTGACCGCAGCAGGTAATTTCCCCATACCAGGTAATTTACCGATTAATTTGCCAATACCGCCGAGTTTTCCTAGTTGTTCTAATTGATCCAAAAAATCTTCGAGGTCAAAACCTTTGCCTTTTTTGAATTTTTTTGCGAGTTTTTTCGCTTTTTGCTGATCGATTTTTTGTTCAACTTCTTCGGCGAGGCTTACTACATCTCCCATGCCCAAAATGCGCGAAGCAATACGATCAGGATGAAATGGTTCAAAAGCATCAATTTTTTCGCCGGTACCGATAAATTTAATTGGTTTGTTAATCGTGTACCAAACTGAAAGAGCAGCGCCGCCGCGTGCGTCGCCGTCAGTTTTCGTTAAAATTACGCCAGTTAGAGGCAATGTTTCATCAAATGCTTTAGCGGTATTTACCGCATCTTGTCCAATCATACTATCGATTACAAACAAAGTTTCAATTGGTTCGACGGCTGCGTGAATTTTTTGAATTTCCTTCATCATTTCTTTGTCGATGTGTAGACGGCCGGCGGTATCGATTAACACTACATCCATGAATTGTTTTTTGGCTTGTGCCACTGCATTTTTGGCAATTTTAATCGGATTTTGCTTGGTATCACTTGGGAAAAATTCAACATCGATTTGTTGTGCAAGAGTTTCAAGTTGCTGAATTGCTGCTGGACGGTAAACGTCAGTGCTTACGACCATAACTTTTTTATTTAAGCGAGTTTTAATTAAATTAGCTAATTTTGCAGTGGTGGTAGTTTTGCCTGAGCCTTGTAAACCCGCAACTAAAATAACTGCTGGCGGTGTGATATTAAAATTTAATTCAGCAGTAGCTTGGCCTAATGCGGCAATTAGTTCGTCATTCACTAATTTAATTAGCGCTTGTCCTGGAGTTAAACTACCAAGGACTTTTTCACCAATTGCTTGTTCGCGAATTTTTTCAACAAATTGTTTAGCGACAGGTAAGGCGACATCAGCTTCCAATAGGGCAATTCGCACACTGCGCAAAGTTTCTTGAATGTTTTCTTCGGTTAAACGTCCGCGTCCGGATAAACTTTTAAAAACTTCGTTTAATCGATTGCCTAGATTGCTGAACATAATTTTTTCCTTTGTTGACTCTTTGTCATCCCGCGACCCAGTCTGTTGATCGCGGGATCCAGAAAATAACTGCCAAACAGCCTGGATTCCGCGGTCAACTAACAAGACCGCGGAATGACAGCAGAAAGTTCTTGGCCAATTATAATACACATACATCAGGTTAATTGCTAGCAATTTCTAAGCATGCTACCATTTAAAAATGTTAGCCAATATGCCGATTACAGAGTTAATTATCAGCTTAATTATCTTGATTTTTTTATCTGCGTTTTTTTCCAGTGCCGAAACTGGTTTGATGGCGTTAAATCGTTATCGTTTGCGCTATTTGGCTGCCAAGGGTCAACGTACTGCGCGATTGATTCAAACTTTATTAAAGCGACCTGATCGTATTCTTGGGGTAATTTTAATTGGCAATACTTTTGCGGTAATCATGGCATCATCGTTTGCGACAATTATTGCAATTCATTTTTGGCATCGGTTAGGCATTGCAATCTCTACCATTGGTTTAACTTTAATTATGTTAATTTTTGCCGAGATTACACCGAAAACTTTAGCAGCTCTATATCCAGCAAAAATTTCTTATATTGTTGCTTGGCCATTGTGGATTTTGTTATGGATTTTGTATCCAATGGTTTGGTTAGGTAATGCGATTTCTAATAATTTATTGCGTTTGCTTGGCATAAAAGTTAGCAAAAAAGCGATTGCCGAAGCTTTAACTGCAGAAGAATTAAGTATTTTAGTAAGTGAATCTGGTGGGCGTTTATCGGCAGAAGATCAGCAGATGTTATTAAATATCTTGTCATTAAGGCAAATTACGGTTGAAGACATTATGATTCCGCGTAACGAAATTGTCGGAATTGATTTAGATGATGATTGGGATGATATTTTAGATTTTATGCGGGTAACTCCGCAAGAACATCTATTGGTTTATCAAGGTGGTATTGATAATGTAAAAGGAGTTTTGTCCGTACGTACAGTATTAAATTTGTTATTGGATAAAGAACTAACACAAGATAATTTGCAGCAGTATTTAATGCCAGTCTATTTTATTGCGCAAACTACTTCTTTAAAAAAACAATTATCAAATTTTCGTAGTCAAAAATATTATTTGGCTTTAGTGGTTAATGAATATGGCGATATTGTAGGAATGATCGATTTATATGATATTTTTGAAGAAATAGTTGGTGAGTTTGTCGTTGATGTTGAAGCGGTAAGTAAAGAAATTTATCCACAAACTGGCGGCAGTTATATTGTTGATGGTTCTATTTTTCTGCGTGAACTTAATCGGTCATTGCAACTCAAATTACCTATAAGCGGTCCAAAAACTTTAAGTGGTTTGATTGTTGAAGAGTTACAAGATATTCCTCGTCCGCATACTTGTATTAAATTGGCTGGGCATCCAATCGAAATTCTATCAGTAACTGGTAATATGGTGAAAGCTGCTAAAATTTTTCCCAAATTGTAGTTGGAATTAAGGGTGTAGACGGGACGGGTCTTTACATAATTACAATTGCCTTGTTTGTTGCTTTGTAATCATGTAAAGACCCGTCCCCCTGAGATGCTAGATAAAAACTGATGATCTAGACAAGAAGTTTGAGTTAACCCCCAAAACCATGATATATTACAATCAATCGGAGGAGCTAACATGGAAAATCAAAACTGCAACTGTTTAATTGTAAAACCACAAAAAAGCTTTATGGCGGCTATTCTTTTGAGTTTATTCTTAGGACCGGTTGGTTTGCTTTATGCCGGTTTTTGGAGCGGAGTAATCATGACAATTTTAATGATTGGGGTTGTTTTTGTTCCAAAAATTGGAAATCTGCTATTTTTGTTACTATGGTTTATTGGACCATATTGGTCAGTGTTTGTATGTACAAAACATAATAAGCTTTAAAATAATTGTAAAAATGAAACCACTGATTATCAGAACAGCTGAGCCAATTGATGCTAAATTACAGCAACTTGAGTTGCATCCTATTTTACGTCAAGTTTATGCCAATCGTGGAATTAAATCTGCAAAACAATTAGAAACAGAACTGAAAAATTTATTACCATATCATCAATTGCGCGATATTGATAAAGCTGTGATGCGGTTATATCAGGCATTACAACAGCAGCAGAGAATTTTGGTTGTTGGTGATTATGATGTTGATGGCGCAACTAGTGCTGCGTTAATGATCAAAGTACTGCGTGAGTTTGGCGCTGAAAATGTTGAATATTTAATTCCAGATCGTTTTACTCATGGTTATGGTCTGACTCCCAAAATTGTTGAACTGGCGACGCAGCATAATCCACATTTAATTATTACAGTTGATAACGGTATTGCAAATGTTGAAGGAGTGAATAAAGCTCGGCAATTTGATATAGATGTAATTGTTACCGATCATCATTTAGCTGGCAGCAAGTTACCTGATGCTGTTGCAATTATTAATCCTAATCAACCAAATGACCAATTTTCAAGTAAAAATCTTGCAGGTGTTGGGGTTGCGTTTTATTTGTTGTTAGCATTACGTGCTAAATTGCGCGAAGAAAGTTGGTTTATTTTGCAAAATATTCGTGAACCTAATTTAGCAGATCATTTGGATTTGGTAGCCTTAGGTACAGTAGCAGATGTAGTAACTTTAGATCATAATAATCGTATTTTAGTATATCAAGGCTTACGTAGAATCCAGGCAGGAAAATGTTGTGCAGGAATAGATGCATTGTTGCAATTTACTAATTGTGACCAAGCTAATTTAACTACCAGTGATTTAAGTTATTTGGTATGCCCGCGTTTAAATGCGGCTGGACGCTTGGAAGATATGTCATTAGGAGTTGCTTGTTTATTAACTAAAAATAAATATGATGCTTTGCAAATGGCAAAGCAGTTAACTTCTTTAAATAACGAACGACGCAGCATTGATAAAAAGATGCAGCGAGAAGCATTGACTATTTTGGAAGATTGTCATTTAAACGATAAGCAAGATTTGCCGATAGGCATATGTTTGTTAAATGAAAAATGGCATCAAGGAGTTGTTGGAGTTTTAGCCTCAAGAGTTAAAGAACGTTTATATCGTCCGGTGATTGTATTTACTTTGGATGAAAAAGAACAGCTTAAAGGTTCGGCACGATCGATCCCTGGGTTGCATATACGTGAAGTATTAGATGAAATAGCGTTAAATCATCCTGAGTTATTGGTTAAATTTGGTGGGCATGCACAAGCTGCAGGTGTGACTATTGAGCCTTGTAATTTTACTAAGTTTTCACAAGTGTTTGATCAAACGGTGCATAAGTATCTTAGCTCAGAAAATTTACAATATAAATTAATTAGTGATGGAGAGCTTGGTGTTGATGATTTTTCAATGGAATTGGCGCAACTATTAAGTGCATCAGCTCCGTGGGGTTGTGGGTTTGATGAGCCACTGTTTGATAACAAATTTCGTGTATTAGAGCAGCGAATTGTAGGGGGTTCACACTTAAAATTACGTTTAGAATTTAATTCCCGTTACATTGATGCGATTGCATTCAATATCGATACCAAAGCATGGCCAAATGCGGATTGCCAATACATACATGCTGCTTATCGGTTGCGAATTAATGAATATCTTGGTGATTATAAGTTGCAGTTATTGGTACAGCACTTGGAGCCGGTTTAGTTATGGTCAAGAAAAAAAGACATAAAAATTTGGTTAAATAAATACTGTTTTTTTAATTATAAATTGTTGATTTTCATATTATTTTAGAAAAATTACCTTGGAATTCCTCTGTTAAATAATCCCTGCTTAAGAAAACCTTAAGAATCGTTTGCTATATACAGTTAATGATTATGTTTTCTGATAAGCAGAAAATATCATCCGAAGAAACACCAGCAAACCGCAGACACAATTCTGTGAGAATTGAAGTGGTGATGAAATTCAAACTAAAAAACAAGAGGTAAATGTTATGTTTAATAAAGAGTTTAAGCAAGGGTTTGAGTTGGCTATATGTGTTGAAATTCGGGATGAGTTTTTGAAGTTAAAGAATATGCTGGAAGATGTAGTGAAAAAAAACGATGCATCAGGTTACTTTACAATAAAGACATACAGTCGTAGTGAAAATATCAAACATCCAAAAAAATTCACTTTGTATACGATCTCTAATCCTGATGAATCAAATGATTATTGTGTGCCGCAATCTTCTGTTCCTGAAGATGAATTCTATTCTGATCCTATTTCTGAAAAGTATGTTATTGGTGAGGGGCAATCTCAAAACAAAAAATTAAATAACATGAAAGAAATGAAATTTGATACCAGTACCACCTTGCAGCAACTAGCAAGTGCTAAAAAATTGTTGACAATGGTAAGAGTTTTTTTGATTGAAGAAGGGAGGTCATATGAAAATGGGAAAATAACAGCCCATAAAGATAAATATTGTACCCACCTAAAACACAGACAAGGAATAACAATAAACTTTTTCTTAACGCAAGGCACAATACCTGTTGAAGATTTGAAAAAGCTGAATACAGAAAAAATAAAACTACAAGAATTAATGAAATTTGTTGATAAAAAATTTCCATCACAAGTGCCTAAGGATAAAAAACGTCTCAAGGAATTGGATCTTTACATAAAAACTGTAAATACTAGAAATACTTTGGTTAATAAATTATCTAAACAAAAAGCACAAAAGTTAAGACAAGAAATTACTTCTGATGAACTTTTTGTAAAAAAAGTAAACGCTCAAATGACGACAGTACTTCTTGTTATGAGATGCTTGCAACAGGTTGGAATACCTTTAGATGTTATTAAGAACGATATTATTCCATTTGCTTTTTTTATCAAGAAAAAGGAGAATGGTAAAAATCTTCCATCAAAAATTTCTATTTTTTTTCAGAAAACTGATAAAATTGTTAGTAGAGAAAGAAATAGTCTTGTTAACACACTTCCTGAATTTTGGCAAAAAACAAACTGGAAATATCTTACTAATTTACTACAAGTAAGTTTAACAAAAACAGGACATCTTAATTTGAAAGATGATTTTGTAAAAAGAATATATAAATATGCTTTGAATTCGAAATCTAACACTTCAACTGTTGGAAAGATTCGAAACTCTCTTTTTAATGCCGTAAAACGCAAACTCGAGACTATTAATACGAACGATGATAAGTTTGTATTTTTAAACAATATTATATTTGATGAGGTTAATAGTAGTAACAAAATTTTCATAGTTAAGAAAAGTAGTTATTTTAAGAATTTAAAAACCAAGTTTGATAAAATTAAGAATGAATTAAAACAACAACAAATAAGTTGCAAAATTTAGCCATCAATAAAATTGAATTAATACTTGCAGCAAGATTGTTCGTTTAAAATGGTGCCTTTGTGAGCAATCATTTGTTATAATCGCGTTTATGATTCAATTAACGTTTGAGCAGTTATCGAAAATTTTATCACTGGATCCCGCGATCAAGTCGCGGGATGACAACAGAAGGTTTCATGGCGTCAGCACTGATACGCGCACCTTAGAAAAGGGCAATTTATTCGTTGGTTTGCTGGGAGAGCAGGGTATTGATGGCGCTAAATTTGTTCCGCAGGCGATCGAAAAGGGTGCGGCTGCAGTTTTGGTCAATGAGGGGTGTCAGACACCTGTGGTGTCTGACACCTTTTTGACGTGGAAAGTGCCGGATACCGTCAAAGCCTTAGGTCAAATAGCCACTTATTGGCGTAACCAATTTGAATTACCAATTATTGCAGTGACCGGCAGTAATGGCAAAACTACGATTAAAAATATGTTGGGCGCGATTTTACGTGCTGCTTGTTCGCCTGAGCAAGTTTTAGTTGCACATAGTAGTTTTAATAATCATATAGGAGTTCCGCTTAACCTGTTTAAGTTAGGTAAGCAGCATCGGTATGCCGCACTCGAGATGGGTATGAGTCATTTTGGTGAAATTGAATATTTGACTAAGATGGTGCGGCCCAATATTGCGATTATTTCCAATGCTTTGCCGTGCCATTTAGAAGGAGTAGGCGATTTAGATGGTGTTGCTCGTGCAAAAGCTGAAATTTTTGCAGGACTCGAAAGTAATAAATACCAGCAATCTTGTGCAGTTTTAAATGCTGACGATCAATGTTATGAGTTTTGGGAAAAACATGCTGGTAATCATAATATTATGTCATTTTCTTTAGAAAACTCTTCAAATGTAATGGCTAAAAATTTGAATTTAAATCAAAATTCGTCAGAATTTATTTTAAGAACTAATAGCGATGAGATAGAAATTACTTTACCATTGCTTGGAAAACATAATGTATTAAATGCACTTGCTGCTGCAACTGCTTGTTTAGCATCAGGAATTTCATTGTTTAATATTAAAAAAGGTCTTGAAGCAGTTAGTGCTGAAGAAAAACGGTTACAAATTGTACAAACAAAACAAGGTGCACAAATTTTAAACGATTGTTACAATGCTAATCCCGCATCATTGCAAGCAGCTGTTGATGTTTTAGTTACATATCCTGGCAGAAAAATTTTGGTTTTGGGAGATATGCAAGAATTGAGTATAAATGCAGAAGATTTGCATGCAGAAGCTGGAGAATATGCTAAAAAAGCAGGAGTTGATGAAGCTTTGGTTATTGGAGAATTAACTAAGCATTTTGCGCTTGCATTTGGTGCAAAAGCACAGCATTTTGCAAACAAAGAAGATTTAGTTAGATATTTACAAACTCTTCTTGCCAAAGATACGACTATTTTGGTAAAAGGTTCTAGGTCAATGAAGCTGGAAGAAATAGTAACGAAAATTTTGCAAGTATAATACACAATACGGAGTAAAATAATATGAGTAAAATTCTTAAAAAAGAACAACTTAGCGAGAGTATTTGGCGTTTTAGATTAGAAGCGCCAAGAATAGCCAAAAAGCGCAAAGCAGGTCAGTTTATCATTCTGCGGGTCAGCGAAGATGGTGAACGTATCCCATTAACTATCGCTAATGGTAATGCAGATGAAGGTTGGATTGAAATTATTGTGCAGGTAGTTGGTTATACTACAGCGGAGCTTGCAAAACTAAATGAAGGTGATTCAGTGGCCGATTTAGTTGGTCCATTAGGTAAGCCAACGCATATTGAAAAATTCGGTAAATGCTTATGTATTGGTGGCGGAGTTGGAATTGCACCACTGTATCCAATTGTGTGTGCCTTAAAAGAAGCTGGTAATGATGTTACTACAATTATCGGTGCGCGTAGCGCTGATTTATTAATTTTAGAAGATGATATGCAAGCAGCAAGTAATCGTTTGTTTATTGCAACTGATGATGGCACCAAAGGTCAGCATGGGTTTGTTTCTGATGTGTTTAATAAGTTGATTGCTGAAGGAGATAAATTTGATTTTGCAGTAGTGATTGGTCCGCCAATTATGATGAAAGTCACTTCACAATTAACCGTAAAAGCTGGAATTAACACAGTAGTTTCACTTAATCCAATTATGATTGATGGCACTGGAATGTGTGGTGGTTGTCGTATTAGCGTGCATGGCGAGACTAAATTTGCTTGTGTGGACGGGCCGGAATTTGATGCATCGGGGGTTGATTGGAATGAATTAATTACACGGCTTGGCAGTTATACTGCATTCGAGCGACATGAGCGCGAAAAACATCATTGCAAGTTAACTGATGAAATTAAGAAAGGAGAAAAATAATGAATACCGAAGATAGATTTAAAAAAGTTTCGATGCGTGAACAAGAACCAAAAGTTCGTGCAAAAAATTTTGAAGAAGTGCCATTTGGTTATTCTGAAGAAGAAGCAATTAAAGAAGCCAAACGCTGTATTCAATGTAAAAATCCATTGTGTGTTACTGGTTGTCCGGTACATGTGAAAATTCCTGAATTTATTAAATTAATTGCTGATGGTGATTTTGCGGCAGCAGCACGTAAGTTAAAAGAAACCAATGCGTTGCCTGCAGTTTGCGGTCGAGTTTGTCCGCAAGAAACACAATGTGAAATTAAATGTGTGTTAGGCAAAAAAGGCGAACCGATTGCAATTGGCAATTTAGAGCGTTTTGCTGCTGATTGGGAACGTAATAATGCGGAAATCAAAATTCCAGAAATTAAGCCAAAAAACGGTAAAAAAATTGGTGTGGTTGGTTCCGGTCCTGCTGGTTTAACTTTGGCTGGTGAACTTGCGAAAGAGGGATTTGAAGTTACGGTATTTGAAGCATTGCACGAAGCTGGTGGTGTTTTAGTTTACGGTATTCCTGAATTTCGTTTACCAAAAGAAATTGTTAAAAAAGAAATTAATTATTTAGAGAAATTAGGCGTAAAAATTGTTAAAGATTTTGTAGTTGGGCGAACTGCAACGGTAGATGAGTTAATGAAGGAAGAAGGTTTTGATGCTATTTTTGTAGGATCAGGAGCTGGTTTGCCTGCATTTATGAAAATTCCGGGCGAAAATGCAATAGGTGTTTATTCAGCCAATGAATATTTAACCCGCAGTAATTTAATGAAAGCATATTTGGAAGATTCAACCACTCCAATTATGCACGGTAAAAGAGTTGTAACTGTTGGTGGTGGAAACGTAGCGATGGATTCTGCTAGAACTGCATTACGTTTGGGCGCTGATCATTCTATTGTTGTTTATCGCAGAAGCGAAGCAGAAATGCCGGCAAGAGATGCTGAAATTCATCATGCCAAAGAAGAGGGAATTGAATTTCATTTATTGTGTAATCCAACTGAAATTTTGACCGATGATAAAGGTTTTGTAAAAGGCATCAAGTGTATCAAAATGCAGTTAGGTGAACCAGATGAATCAGGTCGACGTCGACCGGTTCCGATTGAAGGCAGTGAATTTGTTATTGATTGTGATGTGGTAATTAATGCTATTGGTAATAAACCAAATCCGTTAATTCCACATACTACGCCGGATATTGAAACCACTAAGTGGGGTACGATTGTGGCAAACGAAGAAGACGGCAGAACTTCCAAGAAAAACGTTTATGCTGGTGGTGATATTGTAACTGGCGCAGCAACGGTAATTCTTGCAATGGGAGCAGGTAAAATTGCTGCGAAAAGTATAATTGAAGATTTGCTGTAACAATGTTGTCATCCCGGACCCAGCTTGTTGATCCGGGATCCAGCATGTAACAGACTAATTAGCACTGGATTCCCGCTTTCGCGGGAATGACATAAGGGGAAATAACATGACAGAAATAACAACTGAAGTTTTAGTTTTAGGTGCAGGTCCTGGTGGTTATACCGCAGCTTTTCGTGCCGCAGATCTAGGTAAAAAAGTAACTATAGTTGAGCAGGGTGATACTTTAGGCGGGGTTTGTTTGAATGTTGGTTGTATTCCTTCCAAAGCATTATTGCATATTACAAATATTATTGATGAAGCACGTGAAGTTGCAAAGCATGGAGTTGAATTTGGTGAGCCTAAAATTGATATTGATAAAATTCGTGGTTATAAAGACAGTATTGTCGCAAAATTAACCGGCGGATTAAAAATGCTTGCTAAGATGCGTAAGATTGAAGTCATTCATGGTGAGGGAAAATTTGTTTCAGATAAACAAATCAAAGTTGGTGAACAAATAATTAATTTTGAACATGCAATTATTGCAGCAGGTTCTTCGCCAGTTAATTTGCCATTTTTGCCAGATGATCCACGCATTATTGATTCCACAGGTGCATTGGAGTTAAAAGAAACTAAAGGTTCTATGCTGATTTTAGGTGGCGGAATTATTGGTTTGGAAATGGCGACAGTTTATTCTACTTTGGGAACTGAAGTTACAATTGTGGAAATGTTACCGCAGATTGTAGCGCAAGCTGATCCTGATATTATTAAACCATTGCAACGTTCACTTAAAAAACGTTGCAAAAATATTTGGTTGGAAACTAAAGTTACTAAAGTTGAAGCCAAAGATGATGGTTTATATGTTACTTTTGAAGGTAAACACGGCTCAGCTGAGCCGCAGCGATTTGATCGTATTTTGGCTGCCATCGGTCGCAAACCTAATGGCAAATCAATTGGCGCGGAAAACGCGGGAGTTAATGTTGATGAGCGTGGATTTATCGCAGTTGATAAACAGCAACGCACTAATATTAAAAATATTTTTGCCATAGGTGATATTGTAGGTAATCCAATGCTGGCGCACAAAGCTATTGCAGAAGGTCGAGTAGCTGCGGAAGTTATTGCGGGCTTTGATGTTAGTTATGAACATAAATGCATTCCGTCGGTAGCATATACTCATCCAGAAGTTAGTTGGGTAGGTTTAACCGAAACTGAAGCAAAAGAACAGGGTGTTGAATACGAGGTGGGGACATTTCCTTGGACTGCATGTGGACGTTCGCTAACGATGGATTATAATCAAGGTATAACTAAAATATTGTTTGAAAAATCTAGCGATAAAATTATTGGTGCAGAAATTGTAGGTCTGCAGGCTGATAATTTAATTGGTGAATTAGCTTTGGCAATAGAAAACGGATTAACCGCAAAAGATATTGCTAAAACTATTCATCCGCACCCAACATTATCCGAAACTATCATGATGGCGGCAGAAGTTTTTGAAGGTACAGTTACTGATTTGCCGCCGAAAAAATGATCGCCTTTTTACGCTACTCTACTTCTTCTAAATTAAAAAAGGAGTAAAAATAATGTTTACAATAAAAATAAGAACATATGTACAAGACAACCATAAGCTTGAAATATCTATAAAATGCCAAACGAAGACATTTATAATATTAATTAAAAATAACGAAATAGATAAAATCAAAAACATATTAAATAACACTGAAACAGCTACAATTACAGTTGATGAAAATTTTTCTAAGGAGAATGTACAGCAACTATGTAAACATTTAAAGAAACTTCAAAACCTTAAAATAGTTGGTAATATCCAGAAAAATTTTTTAGCATATTTAAATATTCCTCGTCTTTTTTGCAAAAAATTACACCTATCTCAAGATCCAAATTTTTTCTCTAAAGAATTAAAATTTCCTCACAAACATTTCCCAAATGCCAAATATATTACATTTTCCTCAAAGGCATTTGATTTTTCTAATATTAGTATTAGCAATTTGCAAATATTTCAAAAAAGACAAATAATAGGGTTTGAATTTTTAACTTTAGAGAACCCTTTTTTTTGGCAATTTATAAAAAAAGGAAAGGTTCCACAATTTATTTATAAGCTTTCCAATTTGCAAGAATTATTTATCCCATTCCCATTTCCTATTAACAAAGTTACCAAATTAAATTTAAAAAATATTTCTAGATTGCAAATTAAAATAAATAATAAATTTGCGATAAAAGCGACGCAAGAATTTTATTCTAATGCGCCAGAAAATCTAAAAAATTTATATATGACAATCCAATGCTTGCCAAAAGATGTAGAAAGTTTTTCTTCAAGTTTGATAGGCATATCTAATTTAAAGAAGTTAGAAGAATTGATATTGGAAATTAAAATGATAGATATGAATTTTTGTCAACTCTATGATTTAGCTGTAAATTACAATAATCTTAATTTTTTAAAAAAATTTCCACTTATATTTACTTCTAAAACGAAGGAACAATATTCTGATATTTTGATCAAATGCGTTACTACGTCTATGGCTACAATACAGAAAAAAATGACTATAAAAAACAATTCTTTTGAATCTTTGCTAAAGATGATGTTTGTTTCATCAACTAAAATAAAAAATTATACACAGGACAAAAATTTGATTGCATATTATATAAGCCAGTTTACTAAATTTAAAAAAATTGCACGCCAGCATTACCAAGAAAAGGGATATTTGCAGCCTAAATTTCAGCTAAATTGGATAAAATATTTAAACCCCCTTTGTGATTTAATGAACAACCCCGTTTTTCAAAAGTTTCAATTAGCTTTTATTTATACACGAAATAGCACTAAAAATATTGTTCCATGTGAGAAAAAATTAAGTCATCTATTTAAAGATTATAGAAAGAGAAGCAAGCTTTTAAATGAATATGGTGATGATGAAAAACAGAGTGCCAAACTTATGGAATTTAAAAAAATTTAATAACCAAATTGGATTGGTAATATGAGGAGCCCGAGCACAATTTAACACAAAGTATTAGCATTTCTATTGGCAATTGTTACATCATATTCGTTTTTGGTTTTGGCGATTTTTTATAATGTATTTCGCACATGCATTCAAGTTCTCCTGTACTACGGCAGGATACAGTTGAGTCTGGATCAGGATTAGTTTTTTTACAGCTTTCTTCAAATTCTTTACATGCCCATGGTTCTAATGGAAAAAGGGATGTAGTTGTACCACCACCTTTGGCAAAATGCTTAATAGACCGCAAGTATTTTTTAAAGTCAAGTTCTTCGCAATTATTAGTAGGATCTTGATAAAACTCAGGGCAGAGTTTTTTTATTGAACCATCAGTTTTTTTCATGGCCATTGCCGTACCAAAAGTACCAAAGAAAAATCCCATAGGTCCAAGTAATAATCCAGCGGTGCTGCCTGTACCGGCGATTCCCAAGGCTAAAAGACATAAAGTAATTTTTGGGTGTTTTTCAATGAAGTTTCCAAGCTTAAACCAAAGACTACCAAAAGTTTTTGTGAACATTCTGCTTCTCCTTATATTGTTGTTGTAGAAAACAGTAATATACCATATTGAAAATTTAATTTCAGCGGGTAAACTACTCAGTAAAAACTACGGGTCTTTATGCTATTTTTTTCTTTGTTTTAATAATAATCTAAACTATAATTCTTCAGTGTTATCTTCAGGGTTAGGTGTAATTCCTTACCGGCGGTAAGTTTGTTAACTTGCTAATAAACAAGCCCGCGAGCGCTTAAAAGTGCAGATATGGTGTGATTCCATAGCCGACGGTTAGATACCAATCATACCTCAACATGCGATTTTTGTCTTTCACTTTTGCACGGTGAGAAGCTATTTTAAACTTGCAATATTCCCGATATTACGCGTTTAAAATAGCTTCTCACCGCACAAAATTGTTCGCCAAAATTTCGCATCTTGAGGTAAGATTGGTATAGTCCGGATGAAAGAAGAGGCTTATGATATGCAAAAAAATATTCTACAGCGCAGCTTGAATCAGCCGTTGATCTTATTGTTTATTCTTGGTTTTGTTTGGGGTTCAGCTTTTTCATTAGCACGATACGTGATGTCACATCAAGTATCGCCGATAACTTATTTATTTTTTACCATTTTTTCTCCTTCAGTTGTTTTGTTGATTTATTGTTATCGGCATGGTTATTTACAGGATCTGATTAAGGGTGACATCCTATGCTATTTTTTCACCGGTATGTTTGGCATTGTGTTGCCAAACACCAATAAATATTGGTTGGCAACACATTTGCCGTCTGGGGTACTGGCTTTAGTTATGAGTGTAACTCCGTTTTTTATCTATCCTTTGGCGTTGCTGTGCCGTGAAGAAAAGTTTCATTTTGGCCGCATTACAGCAGTGCTGATTGGCGGAGCAGGGATGATAATTATGGCGGCTCAACATGGTATTCTTGGTTTAACCCTAAATCATTGGTTATTTTTAAGTTTATTAACGCCGTTTAGCTATGCTGTATGTGCAATTTATGTAGCAAAATTTGCCATTAAAAAGAGCAATATAGTGGTTTTGACTACTGGAATGCTGATTTGTGCGACTTTATTATCGACTCCATTTCTTTTTACTTCCGAGTTTTCCCTGCCGCATTTGGCTTTAAACAGTGTGTGGCTGGCGATAACAACGGAAATCATTTTAGAAACCATCGGATATCTATCACTTTTTAAGGTGCTGCAGCTAAGCGGGGCGGTCAATTACAGTATGGTAAATGGCATTGCTGCAATTGTGGGTTTGTTTTGGGGATATTGTTTTTTTCACGAATATGTTTCGCTTAAAATTTTATTGGCAATGTTGTGTATCTTGACCGGAGTATTACTGCTTAATCGATTTAAAGTGCAAACCTCATAAGATTCTTTAAATTTTCATTTGACAATACTGTTGTAATGGTCTATCATTACAACAGTATGAGTAATTTACAGCGTCAAAAATTGATGGCGAAGGGATATAACAAGTTTTTAACTCTTTGTTATACGGAAAAATCTAAGGCTGGATTAAAGGCCTTGTTAGACTTTTTTCTAACTTTTGACGAAAGAGAAGCGGTTGCTACCAGAATATTGTTAGTTGAGGAATTGCTTAAAGGCGAAAAAACGCAGCGTGAAATTGCGGCAAAACTTGGAATTAGCATCGCTAAAATTACTCGTGGATCGAATATGTTGAAGACGCTTAATAACAAAATTAAGCAGGAATTAATCGAAAAAATAGTTGATTAATGATGAAAAATTACCATTCAATTACAAAGTCTAGTTTTCTCCATTCTTGGCGCGGCTAAGCGCATATTATCTTTATTATTAAAATTATAGCGATTACGGAATTTAAGGTATCTTTTTTTTCCTCCTTGGTACATCCATGTACCTCCCGCGCCTCCATCCATGGGCGCTAGTCGTCAAAAAAAGATACCTTAAATTCCGTAATCGCCACATGGAAATCAATAATATACGACTTATTTTATAGGAGAAAATCATGTTAAAGATTAAAACAATATTATTACAATTAGTTTGCTTGATTTGTTTAGTTAGTGTTATTAATGTATCGTTCGCAAAACAAATTAAGTATCCACCAATTAAAGTTGGAGTATTAGTACCAATGCAGCATCAGGCAATGGATGAAATTGTGGCAGGTTTTAAAAATACTTTGCAGCAAACTTATCCTGGTAAAATTACGTTTTTGATTAAAAACGCGCAAGGTGATGCTAATTTACAACGTTCTATTTTGCAGCAGTTTAAGCAGCAACATGTAGATTTGTATGCGCCAATTGCGACACAGCCGACCCAAATGACTTTGGCGATGGTATACGATAAACCGATTGTTGGTATTGCAGCAGAATATACAGAAGCGCAGCGCAAGCACCGTGTTCCTTGTAATGTAACAGTGGTTGATGATGAAATTGCGGTTGCTACGCAGTTGCAATTTATGCGTAAAGTGATACCAAACTTAAAACAAATTACTTTAGTACATAGCCCATCAGATAAAATTACGCCAGAGGTTGCTGATTGTATTAAGTATGCCAAAGCACATGGATTTAAAATACAAGATTTAATGGTGCAGCAGTTGGCTGATCTGTATATGGTTAGCAAGCAAATTTCGGCTGATAGCCAAGCAATTTATATTCTAAAGGACAATATGGTTGCTAGCGGTATTCGTACTTTAATCAAGCAAGCTGAAATATCGCATATTCCAGTTATTACTTCAGATGATGGCACAGTACAACATGGTGCTGCTTTTGCGACTGGTGTAAAGGAATATCAGATTGGTGTAGAAGGAGCGAAATTGGCGGCTGTTGTTTTAAAAGGCGGCAAAATTAATGAAGTACCGATTAAAAAATTGGATAAGTTGTTAGTATTTATTAATCCTAAAGCAGCTGCACGACAAGGAATTGATGTCGCAAAAATCAAGCAAGTTACGCAAAAGGAGGGTTATCAAATATGTACAATATAGTAATTGCAACCTTACAACAAAGTTTGTTTTTTTTGCCATTAACGCTTGGAGTTTATCTTAGTTACCGTATTCTCGCGGTAACTGATTTAACGGTTGATGGTACTTTTGTGCTGGGTGCGGCAACTTTTGCAAGTTTAGTTACGCATGGGATTAACCAGTATGTTAGTATAATTTTGGCTGTATTCGCAGGTGTAATTATTGGTGCTTTAGTTGCATTAGTACAAAAACTTGTAAAAATTAATTCGCTTATTGCTGGTATTTTAGCAACTTTTATGTTGTATAGCGTTAATTTTCGTGTAATGGGTAAACCAAATATTAGTTTATTGGATAGCAGTGTATTTTTGCAAAACCTGCAAACATCATCCCCGGAATATTTACTTTTTGTTATTGTTTTGTTTACACTAATATTATTTGGTGTGATGTGTTATTTTTTGCGTAGCAAAATAGGGATATTGTTACGCGCTTATGGCAGTAATACCCGATTAATTCACGCGATGGGTAAATCAACAATATTACTATTAATGCTTGGTTTAGGTGTTAGTAATGGTTTAGCGGCTTTATGCGGCGTAATTAATGCGCAAATTGATGGTTATGCTGATCTGAATATGGGGCTAGGGATGGCGTTAACCGCAATTGGATCTGTGGTTATCGGCAGGCATTTAACTAATAGAATCTTCTATCGTCGGGAAAAATTTAGCGCATTAGTTGATTGTTGTAGTTGTTTATTGGGAACATCGTTGTATTTCTTTGCGATGAATTTCTTTTTGGCGTGTGGCATTAATCCAATTTATTTAAAATTATTTTTAGGCGCTGTATTAATCGTTTTTCTTGGTAGTGCAAGATATTCGCATCGAGGAGAAGTGTATGCTTAAAATTGAAAACATTTCATTTACGGTACCGAATTGTGAAAAAAATATTGTTAATGATGTAACTTTTGCAGTCAATCAAGGAGATTTTATTATATTATTAGGCAGTAATGGTTCCGGAAAAAGTTCATTGCTTAATTTAATTAATCGCACTTATTGCCCAACGAGTGGTTCAATTGAATTTTTTGGTGATTGTTTGCATCAATATAGTCATAAAACTTTGACAAAAAAGATAATAACATTAACACAGAACACTAATGATAATTTATTTATGGATATGACTATTGCGGAAAATGCCACTTTGTCTGAATTGCGCAATAAAAATAAGATTCAATATAAATCGGATTTTCAGGAATATTTAGCTCAGTTTCATGTTGGATTAGCAGAGCGGTTTGATACTCCAGTTAACAAATTATCTGGCGGCGAAAGGCAAATTTTAATTTTGGCTTTGGCTTTGCGTCATCAGCCGGATTTAATTTTGTTGGATGAACATACCAGCGCATTGGATCCTAAAACTGCTGCAATGACCATGGAAAAAACTTACCAAGAAATTACTAAACGCGGTATAACTTGTATTATGGCAACTCACAATTTAGATTTTGCTTTGCAGTACGGTAATAGATTATTGGCAATTAATAGCGGTAAAATAGTGCATAGAGTATCAGCGCAAGATAAACCAAATTTGACTAAACAAGATTTATTGGTAGATTGTTATTAGCTGCTGACACAAGTATATACCAATCTTCATTGGCGATCGGTATGTTTCTTAATAAACCTTACTACTTCATCAATTTTTAACGGTTTGGCTAGATAAAAACCTTGTGCCTGAGGACAGCCATTGTCTATTAAAAATTGTAATTGTTCTTTAGTCTCTACTCCTTCAGCAATCACATTTAGTTCTAAGTTCTTTGCTAAATTAATAATTGACTTTACAATTATTGCATCATTTGGATCAGTTTCAATATCACGAATAAATGATTGGTTAATCTTTAAATTAGTTATAGGCAGATGTTTTAAACAACTTAGTGATGAATATCCTGCGCCAAAATTATCAATTGAAATTTTGACTCCGATTTTGTTTAATTGCATCAATACTTGTTCAGATATTTCCACCTTAGACATAATCAATGTTTCTGGCAGCTCTAATTCTATGTTCTTTGCTGGTATTTTTGTCTTCTCTATTATGTTAGCTATTAAATCAAGAAAATCTGCACGAATAAATTGTTCCGGAGATACATTGAGTGAAATTGCAAGCAACTGATCATTTTTTTGTTGCGAGAAATGCTCGGCAAATTGTTGACATGCTGTTTTTAAAACCCACTTGCCAATAGGAACAACAACTCCTGTAGTTTCTGCTATTGGAATAAATTTTGTAGGTAATACTAAACCAAGTTCAGGATGCTGCCATCTCAGCAATGTCTCCATTCCAATAATTTTTTTAGAAGGCAAAGCAAATTTTGGTTGATAAACTAGATATAATTCATGTCGTTCAAGCGCATGTTCTAAAGCATTCTCTATAAACAAGCGCTCAGTATGATAACCATTTAAATTTGGAGTAAAATATTTATAAGTGTTGCGTCCCGCATCTTTTGCGGCATATAAAGCAATATCCGCATGTTTTAATAAGGTGGTAGCATTTTCTCCTTCAGAAGGATAGCAAGCTATACCAATGCTGGTACTGATATGTACTGTATGTTTAGCTAGCTTATAAGAATCCTTGATTGTGTCATTAAACTTTTTCGCAATATTACCTGCATCATGAACGTTAGTTAGACCATTAAGAATTATTGCGAACTCATCTCCACCGTAACGTGCTACAAAATCATCAGCACGAACTGCTTTTTGCAGCTTTTTCGCAACTTCTATTAGCAAGAGGTCTCCTATATCATGGCCTAAAGTATCATTAATGTTCTTAAAGTGATCAAGATCCAGAGAGAGTACAGCCATTATTTGCCCGCTACGTACTGCACGGTTAATTGCTCTTTCCAACATCATATTAAATAGAATTCTATTGGACAGACCAGTAAGTTCATCATGCTTGGCTAAATATTCAAGGCGGGCTTCAGCGAGTTTTAAATCACTAATATCCATTATAGAAACCAATACCTTGCCGTAAGTTTTTTCATAACCGGGAGCTACAGAGCAATTGATAGTAATATGTACTTTTTTATGATCTAAAGTGTAAGTAATTCCTTCAGCTTTAAAAGAAGTCTCGTTATTGGCATAAGCAACTAATTCATTGCGAAACACTTCTAATGATTTTTTGCCGAAAATTCTGCTTAGGTTTTTCATCATTTCTGCTTTGTCATGAGCGCCGTACATTTTTAATGTGGCCAGGTTAACGCTATTAATTTTTACCATAGAAGCGCATTTTTCTACTTCTTTTGGGTTAACAATAAAATACCTATCTAAATTCTCAATACCTTTAGTTTGTAATTCAGATAGATATCTCTTTACTACGGAAAAGTCTTCTTCCCACAGAGAGATTGGCGAATGTTCAAAAATATCACGATAACTTGATTCAGTAAGGCTATATTGTAAACAAGCAAGACAAGCCAATGATAGACGGTTAAAAATTGGTTTTAATGCTGTTAAAATTTCTTTGCTTAGTGGTTTATGACTTTGCAGTACTGCAATACCAACAGCTCCTATATTTATGAAGTAACTATGAAGAGGCTGCTCTAAAGACTTAACATGAGGTGATTTTTTGTTTTTAAAGAACTGATTAACCATTTTTTGCAAAATGTTAAATTCCATTGTGGTAACGCGCGGATAAGAATAGCTGTGCTCCATCAAATTGGTATCTTTGTTAAGTAACCAAATATGGCCAGTTGCACAGTTTAGATATGCTAAAGTTTTAGGTAAAAAGAACTCCAACATTTCTTGTAAATTTAATGAATGGCCAATCAACATTGTTAGTTCATATTGCAAAGTAAGAAGTCTTAAATTTTTTTGTATTTCCATGGTTATCGCCTCTAATTCTCCATAAATAAAGCTAATACTAAAGTTTTGTTATAAAACTCCAAGCAGAAATCACCATGATTGGCTATTTCACCAATTGTAGATGCACCGATTAGCTCTGGTAAATTAGTATTAATCGCATTTAGCTCTTTGGTAAAATTTTCTTTAAGAATCAAAGAACGACTAATGCAGTCAAATATTATTGGTAGATGTTGCTTGGTAAAATGACTTTGTTTAGAACCTTGCAATTTTTGACTAATATTAGTTGATGCTTTTCTAGCGGCAGCAATCAATTTTTTTTCTGTACTTTTAAGTACGTAGACAATAGAATTCTCCGGTACTTCAGCAACACAAATTAATGTTTTATCCCGTTCTATTATAGGATCGCGAACAATAAAAGAACCATCAAGTTTCTCAATACCAAAAGGATAGTTTTTGGCTACATCAAAAAAATTATCTTTGGTGAATTTATAAATACTGTTATCTTCAATAATTTTCTTGTAAGTCTCAAAAGCTGGATGATAGTCGATCATTTTTATCACATTATGATCGGAATCGGTAATGACAAAAGGTCCCGCAAGCTTTTCCCAGCCATGTGCAACACTAATTAATGCTTTTTTATCTATTAATACCAATTGAGCACTATCAGCTAACAGACCTTGATTAGTAAATAAGCATGGCATTGGTTTGAGCTGCAATGTTCCTGCGCCACCACCCAAATATGTTATATCTTTACCAAAAAATCCATATATTTTTTCGATTAAACGGGCTATATATTTGCTGTTACCATCAACAAGAATCATCATCGTTGCATAATCTTCCAGTTTTTCAGCTATTTTCTTGTCTAGATAACTAGAAATTTGTTTTTTATAATTTGTGTCTACGTCGCTAAGTCCTGTTACAGAACATGTTTGTACAGCAAAGTCTAATCCACAAACTATAGTGCCATTTTTATATGCATTGTTTTTATAGATAATCTGCGGGAATATGCCGCCAAAAACAGGAATAGAGATACTCTTTAATTTGCTATTAATTTTATTTGTATCAAATTTATTCTCATCGGCAGAAAATAAAAGCAGGCTTTTAGCTCCACTATTAATGGCTTGATCAATATTTTTAAAAAATAGTTCTAACTTCCCATTGGGCTCAAAAAGTATTGGCATTACAAAATACCTCCTTTGAACAACGACGTTTTGTTGTATCAAGTTTTACTTTGGAAATTTTTAAATACCGTTTATGAATTGATATCATGGTAATAAACATATTATATAATATCATGATTCCCTGTAAAAGTCTGTATGTAATAAATTTTGAAGTCTTAGTGTGTAATTATGTATTATCGAAGAAATGATTAGTTTTGTTATATAAAGTAATTCATTAGATTATCTATATAATCTATTAATTTTATGAGGCTTATGATTGTTGAAAATTATACTTGCATTGATTAATACTAAACGCTAATATCAAATTTTTCACAAGTTTTATGTTTACGGAGGGCACATGAAAAAGTTTTTGTTTCTGATGGTAACAGCTATCTCGGTTTATGGTTTATTATTGGCTGGATGCCACACTGTTGAAGGTATTGGCCAAGATATTCAATCTGGCGGACATGCTATATCTAAAGCAGCCTCCAACCCTAAAAATACTAAAAAATAATTTGGTTGCGGCAACAAATATAAAAAATGTTGTGATAAATAATGTATAGATTGATTATTACAATCTTAATGAGTTTGTGTTGCTGTAATTTGTATGCCAGTTGGCATACTGTTACTAATGACCAATTTGGTTTTTCGATTTCTTATCCTGCAAATTTAAAACCACAAACTACATTTAGTCGTACTTATTTAATGGATCAATATTGGACATCGGTAGAAAACAATTTACCAAATAAAGTCAATCACAGTATTATTGAAATTCCTATAGCTTTGGTAAATCTTGATGAAAATTTAAGTTCTATTTCTAATGCACCATATTATTATGCCGCAGTTAGAATAGGAACCAGTTCTGCTCCGGCAGCAACAAAAAACTGCATTGTTCCACCGTATGAACCAGAAAAAGCGTACACAACTAGCATTAATGGTAAAGTTTTTCATGTATTGACAATTGATGATTATGCGATGGGTCAATACAGAAAAGGTCAAAGTTATAGAATTTTGCATAATGGCTTTTGTTATGCAGTTGAATTTGTAGAAACTGGTTCGAATATTTGTGGATGTAATAAACAAAATGTCAACAAAATTATGCGGGTTCGTAAACAGTCTAAAAAAATAGCTATACAAATGATAAAAACTTTTTATTTTATACAAAATAGATAAAGGGGAGTACCTAATGAAGCTTAAAGATAAAATTGCTATTGTAACAGGTGGTTCACAGGGTATAGGCGAGGCTATTTGCTATGCTTATGCGCAAGAGGGTGCAACAGTTATTGTGGTTAACCACAAAAATCCTGCAAAGGGTCAGGAAGTTGCTACAAAAATTAATAATGAGTTTGATGCTGTTGCCAAAGCTTATCAATGTGATATTACTAAACCATTTGAAGTTGATAAACTGATTCAAGAAGTTGTAACCGAATTTGGCACAGTAGATATTTTAGTTAATAATGCGGGTATTCTTATCGATAAAAGTTTTGGAAAAATGACCATCGAAGATTGGGACAAGACCATGGACGTTAATCTTAAAAGCAGTTTTTTAATGACGAAAGCGGTGCTTCCAATTATGCAACAAAAAAAAGCAGGCAAGATAATTTTTGTGGCTTCAATTGCCGCAACTCATGGGTTTCCAAATGCAGTGGTATATTGTGCAAGTAAAGGTGGAATGCTTATGCTCGCAAAATCATTGGCTGCAGAAGTTGCTAAAGATGGTATTAATGTTAATGTAATTTCACCTGGAAATACTGCGACCGCAATTAATCAACATCTTCAAAATAATCCTCAGTTTGTGGAAAACCTTAAATCCATTACCCCAACCGGCAGAGCATATATGAATGCTGATGAGATTGCAGGTTCAGCTGTATTTTTGGCGTCCGAAAATTCAAGTGCAATTTATGGGCTTGATTTGATTATTGATGATGGGGTTTCTATTTTGTAATTGGAGTTTTAAGTGAAAATAATATTAGGTTCATCCTCTATACCAATTACACTTCAAAGGGCGGGTTTTGTTTTTAAAAGGAGATAAATCTATGCAAACGAACATTAATAAATTTGGGTCTAAAATAAACAAGATTAATTACTTATTTATCATATTATTTTCAATATTTTTATTGATAATGTTGCTTATTGGTCAACTTGGATCACTTATTAACTACCAATTTACGGTTAATCTTGGTCTGCAAGAATCCGCGGATGTTATCAGTAAATTTGGTGTAGCAATGAATAAAGGATTTAGCATTGCTGATACTATAATTTATGTACCTATTTTAATTTTTGCTTTAGTTGGTTTTATAAAAAAACAAAAATGGAGTGTTGCCTGTATGGCAGGAGTAATGGCAATTACCGCATATTGGCCAATTGTATGCTTGGCTACTTTATTCTTTGCTAAAGGCACACCAGATTTTTATTTTACAAGTTATATTAATTATAGCATCGTACTTACAGCTATTTCGATAATTAGTTTATATAATTTTCTAGTATTATGCTGGAGCTGCAGGCATTGCAATTAACAATATTTAAAGTAACATGCAGATGCATGCGACAAGCAAATTGCCAAAACACAGTCAGCTTTTATATCAGCTGAGGAAACTTTATTTAAGATTGTGCTTGAGTTCTGGTTTTAGACCAAGCAAGTATCAGGCATACCAAGTTGATAGAACACAATTCTTGGTTTTTTGCTTTACATTGCTTGATTTAATTATACAAAAAATTTAATATATGTGCGTTTGATTTTTCATAAAAGGATATTGAAATTGAAATACGCCATTTACGTTTTTGTTGCATTTCTTTTGTGCAACATTTCTATTGCTTTTGGATCACCCAATGTACCATACGATGAACCATCTGATTTTCCAATAATTGGACTACCTGATTTTCAAATGGATAATCACCGTTTTCATGTAAATTATAGCTCTAGAGGTTTGATTGTTGCGCGTGATGACACTAAGTATATATTTAATATATATGGTAATTTTGAAGCTGATTTTCTAAAATTTGTTAATTCTGATAATTTATTGCGAAGCGGTACAAATATCCGCTATGCGACGCTTTATTTTACTGGCTTGATAAATAAGGCTTGGCAACCTTTTGTGTCATACTCTTTTAATCTGGGCGCTCTATTGGATGCCAGCATTATTTATCATGGATTTAAGAACCAATACATCCAGGTCGGACAATTTACCCCAAATGTTGGTTTTGCAAATTGGGCACAGCATGTTGATATTAATTTTCTTGAATGGCCTTTACCTGTTTACATTTTTTCTCCAGGTTATCCGCAAGGTGTACACTACAATATTTATGGAAGACATTTAGTTGCAGATGCAAGTATATTTAGTGGCAGTACGCTAGAATCTTATTCCGCTTCTAATCCGATTGGCGCTACAGGACGTATATTCCTATCGCCTGTGCATAAAGCAACCCGTGCTCTGCATTTTGGAGTATCAAACTGGTGGCAGCGCCCAAATGATGATAATACAGTGATATTTGGTACAACTCCTGAGGCAACTTCACACGAAATGGACGTGTTGGTCACAACAGGATTCATAACTAACGTCAATTATTACGACATTCTAAGCGGCGAATTTGCCAGTGTTTATGGACCTCTGAGCTTTCAAACGGAATATTATTTGAATACAATCAAGCGCCAAGCCAATCAGTCCAATCTTAATTTTTCTGGTTATTATGCAACTCTTGGGTATTTTCTGACAGGAGAATCAATGACTTATGCGTATCCGCTTGGTATTTTCACTACACCATCATCCATTAATGGTAAATATGGTGCTTTTCAGGTACTTGTTCGTTATAGCACATTAGATTTAATTGACAAAGATGTTCGTGGCGGAAAAGAATATAATGTTACTTTTGGGTTAAATTGGTTTGTTAATCACTTTGTCACATTTAAACTTAATATTATTCGGGCGGTTGCTCATCCGGCTTATAATGGAAAAAATATTAACGCCATGATATATGCTGCTCGCGCCCAAATGAGATTTTAATTAAATGTTTATTAGACAATAACTATAGCTAACTTTTTATAAACTGATGCACTCAAAATTTGTTTATTAAAGAGGTTTTGGTTGTTTTTTCTCCTCCCATGATACGTCCATGTACCTCCCGCGTTTCCATCCATGGACGCTAGGTCGTCGAAAAAACAACCAAAACCTCTTTAATTTGCATCAATTTATAAGGGTTTAGCTATACATCATTTTAAATATTTTGCTGCAAACTTTTTAATAGGGATGGGTTTAGAATAATAAAACCCTTGGCCAATATCACATCCCAAAAATTGTAACATGTGTTCTTGTGATTTATTTTCTATTCCTTCACCCACAGTTGTCATTCTTAATTCTCTAGCTAACATCAAAATATGTTTTACTAATGAGGTGCTTTTTTCATTTGTATCAATATTATCAATAAAACATTTATCGATTTTTAAGCTTGATGCTGGTAATTCTCTTAATCTTTCTAAAGATGAATGCCCCGTTCCAAAATCATCAATAGCAATTTTACAACCAAGTTTTTTGATTTGTTTTAAAGCAGAAATTACTTCATTAGTATTTTGCAGCAGTCTGGTTTCAGTAATTTCGAATTGTAATAAATGAATTGGAATTTTGTACTTATCAATCATTTTTTTTAAATTTTTAATGAATTCTTTATCTATTAATTGGTCAGGAGATAAATTAATTGAAAATATAAACGTTGGTTGTTTTTCGATGATTTTTAGCAGTTGTTTTATGTTTTCGAAAACCTCAATTAAAACTTGATAACCAATTGGTATGATTTTCCCAGTTTTTTCAGCCAGAGGAATAAACTCAAGTGGAGATACTTCTTTTAGTTTTGGGTGTCTCCATCTTAATAATACTTCTGCACCAACTACTTTTTTTGCTTGAAGAGAAAAGAACGGTTGATATACAGTATAAAATTGGGACTCATCAATAGCACGCTGCAGATCATTTTCTAAAAGCAGCCTTCTTAAGTATTTTTCTTCCAAAGTAGAATTAAAGTAAGCAATTTTATTTATCGAAGATAACCTTGCCTGATAAAGTGCAATTTCAGCATCTTTTATTAATTTTTCGTAACTCAATCCGTTGGGTTTAAATACGCGAATACCAAAACTAAGACTAGTTCTGATATAATAATTTTGTATGTGAAATGGTTCTGAAACACATGAATTAATTTTTTTAACAAAACGGACAATTTGCGGCTCATTTCCTCCTTGTAAAATAAAAGCGAATTGGCCGGCATCTAATCTTGCAAAAAAAGTAGATTTAGTTATACAATTTTGCAATCTTTTTGAGATTTCCTGAATAAATTTATCACCAACAAAAACATTATAGTAATTATTAATAGTTTCGAAATTTTCTATTGAAGTAATAATCAAAGTATATTGTTTTCTCTTCTTGTCGCTTAATGTTTTTTCTAAAGTTTCATGAAAATATTGTCGATTGGGAATATCAGTCAATATATCATGGTTCATGATATGGATAATTTTTTCTTCATTTTTAACTCTTTCAGTGATCACTTCTAAAAGTATAACAATACCACAAATTTTATTATCATGATCTTTCTTTGGATATGCTTTCCACTTTATCCAATCACCTTTTCCGTCTGGTCCGTTAAAATAATCTTTTTCACTTGAGATCATTTCGCCTTTTAAGCAACGTTTGAAAATTTTTTTCCATTTTGAGGCATCAGTTTTGAATATTTCTAGATGTGATTTACCGATGATATTTTTTTTCTTAACACGAAAATCTTCCAGCCAGCGATCACTTACAGCCACATACCGCAAATTTAAGTCAAATATTGCAATTGACGAAGGAACATTTTTAATAAAAAACGCCAATTCTTCCACGGTGGCATTCAATATTTTTTTGGTTAACGTAAATTCAAATTGTTCCTTTTGCTCTTCCAAAAGAAGAGTTTCACGTCTGTCTAGCGCTTGCGCAATGAAGTTTGAAAAGTCTGATAGTAACTGGATCGTAGCTGCATCCCAACTCACATGGTGATAAACGGCATCAAATCCTATAGTTCCAAAATAGTATTTACCGCGTCTTAATGGAACTATTAAAATGGATTTAATGCCTTCGCGCATAAATTCGTTTCTTGCAATTGCGTAATTATCTGGCAAATCTTCAACTCTATCTAGTGCAAAAACGGAGTGTTCTTGAAAATATCTAAAAACCCATAAATACGGCGCAAAAGGGATGTGACGCAAATGTTCAATTTCAGATGTTATGCCTTCTGCACACCATTCGTGTGTATTTGCAAAAAATAATTCACTAATGTCTACTTTCTTTCTAGGACGCCACCCATGATTATCAGTAAAAAATAATTCATTATCTTTAAGCTTAAATAAGTAACAACGATCAACTTCTGCAAACTTCCCCAAATCTCCCAGAGCTTTGTTAGCAGCGTTGTCAAATGAGTTTACACTTACAAGAGAAAAACGATTTGTTACTTTTGTAATCAAATTACGTAATTTAATATTATATTGCGCTTCTTGCTGATATTTTTTACGTAGTGAAATATCATGTGAGGTGATTAAAATTGATGGCTGTCCGCAGATAGATATTCTTCTTAAGCTAACTTCAACAGGGTGGAGATCTTTATTTTTATCAATGAGTTTTCCTGGAAAAGAGCCATGTCCTTTTTTACTGATGTTGTTTATCAATGATGTTAATTGCTTTTTCGAAGAAATAGTTTGTTCTATATCGTAGATTGTTTTTTCTGCTAATTTTTTAGCAGGATAACCAGTGATAGCAGAAAGTTTTTTATTGCCAAGTAAAATATTTCCTTCTTCATCAATTAGATAGATTGGATCTGGCGACATTTGAAATAGGGAGCGGAAAAAATCGGTTGATTCATCTAAACTTTGACAAAATGAAATTATATTCTTTGGTAATGGACTTACCCAATAAACATAATAAATCGTATCTTTCTTTGAAGATTTGATAGGAACAATTTCACAAGAAGTTCTAATAATTTTTTTTTCTGTATTTATAAAATCAATCTCTCCACGCCATGATTGTTTACCTTTAAGTAAGGGTTTAATCTGTTTTAAATACACAGATATGAAATCTTTGGGAAAAAAATTAGTAATTTTTTTTCCCAGGCATGGTTGTTGCTCCAAGTTTTTGCATTTAAGCAAATTGCAGAAATTATTATTTAAAAAAACAATTCGTTCATTTTTATCAAGAATCGCGATTTCGTGATCAACTTTTTTGAAAATATTTTGAAGTTCTAATGGTGTTAGTTTTTCAAGAGCTTGCTTATGAATAAAAGCGCTAGCTTCTGAAGGCATCCTCTGTTTTTTCCTCATACAAACCCAAAATCCTTTATGAGTCATAAAATTATATTATAGATTAAAAACCAGCATATTTAAATCAAGAAATGTACTGTAAATTACTTGTGCAGATTTTTTAACCAAACTGTATTGAAGCCTATAACACCGTGATTTCTTGTGCGTTTTCTATACAATTTTGACTTGGGCCTTATTTTTACTTTTGTTTGATTTCTATTAATGTTTCGTTTAATCAATGAATTGTTGCATATTCTTTGCTATTTTTACTGGAAAATTTATCTTGAAATAAACTAATTTATTTATTATATTAAGTTCCATCACGAATCATTACAGTTCAAAAATATCAAAAATAAGCACCTGTCAAAAATAAGCACGTGATTAAAAATAATTATCATTTTTTGCATTTTGCAATAGAGGAATAGTGATGAATTCGTATGAAGTGTTAAAAATTTGGTTAAAAAATGATCTTGGTTGTATCACCAATTTGTCACAACTGGTAATGTGTATACAGAATTTTCTAAAAGATTTTAAGACGCAAGCGCAAGAAGATAAAATTTTTTTAGAAAAAGTTATCAATCCTATGCAAGAGATATTGCAAGCTATCAAAAATAAAACATTAGATAACAGTGAAAAAATTGATAAAGTAAATCAGCTTCTAAAAAATATTTTTATTAATTCTTTTTTTACAGAAGAGTTTTATGCTAAACGTTTAGAAGCTCTGAAAAAAACTGACAATTACGAAGCTGAAATTATATCACGATTGAAATCACCTAATCCATTAGTAACATTAGATGTAATAGGTATTTTTAAAGATGATCTAAGGAATCTTTCACAAACAGAAAGGGCTGCAACTGTAATTTATGCAGCTGTCAAAATATATATGCAATTAAATCAAAAAAAAAGCATGACATATGATGGTGTAACACTTACTTGGGAAAACCAGGGGCATTATTTTGGACATACCGTTATTACAACTGACCACGGAAATACTATACATTCAGCTTCACAACCAAGGCATGTAACAATTTTAGTTAATGGTCATGCTTATTATTTATCGGTAATTCATGATGATGGCAAAATATTATCTGCTGAATTGTTACAATCTAATTTAGAAGCTATTATTTCGGATTGTAAAGATAATAATTATCGTGGTGCACTTGGAAGTATTACTGCTGCACCAAGAAAACTTTGCCACGAAGTGCGTAAAGAACTTGAAAAGAGGAGTGAAAACGCACGTTTTTTGCAATTAATTGACGATTCATTGTTGGTGGTTTGTTTAGATCAAAATGAAAATATTACTAGAAACAGAGAAAAACAAATTAAAGAAATGTTTACTAATTTTTCTAATCGTTGGTATGGAACTACGCAATTTGTTGTTAACTCAACTGGTAAACTTGGCATTATAAATTCCTATACAAGAGGGGATAATCTTTATACTGCTTGTCCACTTTTTAGTACGATAGTGGATGTTGCTTTCACTGTTCCAATAAAAGGCGATGCTTATAAACAAGCGGAAAATTATCAATTACGCAAATTAAAGTTCGATGTTGAAGAAAATGAATTATCACCTTTGATAAAAGCTGCTGAAGTTTATTTTCACCAACAACATTCTATTTGTAACTTAGATATCGGTTTATCGTTTTTTATTAAGCGTAAACTTAACCCAGACGCTGCAATGCAATTATTAATAATGTTAGCGGCTAGAGACATTGATGCACAAAAAAAACTGCCTATCTTTAAACATGCATTAACGGTAAAAGATGCGGCAAGCACCGGAAGTTTATTAGACTGGACATTTATTCCGACTCATAAAATTAACGAATTTATAACCGCTGTTATTAAAAAGGAATTAACTAATACTGAATTGTTTAATTTGTTTAAAGAAGCTGTTGCTTATCATGCTAATACTATTCAAAAAACCCAGGAAGGTTGGTCTCCTACTTATTTTTTGCAAAAACCAGAAGGGGCATTGTATGATGCGCTGTGTAAATTTTTTGTGTCAGTTGGAAATAAACTAGAAGGCGGTTATGCAGCATATCTTTTTCGTCCTGCACGACTTCCGGGTTCTATGGATATTTTAACTTCATTTCACAAATTACCAAAAAACTTTACTATGATAGGACGGCCTGGTGGAACTCTAGAGGCGGTTAGTAAATTTGGTGCACATATTGCATTTTCACGCAAGAATATTGAGTTTTCATGGATGCCAAATAGTTCGGCAAATATTGATTTGTCGGAATTAGATGCAGCAGTAAAGAAATGGGTATCATATATCGAAGAAATTTCAGCTTGAAATACAATGAAGAAATGGATACCATATATCGAGTAAATTTCAACTTGAAATATAATGTTAGACTAGCAAAAAGGAGATGATGTCATGATATCGCAGCAAGAGTTTCAATCGGTTCCTTCTGTAAAAGAATGGGATGTTGTGCTTGATGAAATGCTGCAGCGAGCAGAAGCTGGTGCACCATACATGTTAGGTTATCCTGTAAGCACAAATTTAAAAGAAAATTGCTCGGAAAAATTTAAAAACTTGTTAGCTTATCATTGGCAACAAGGTCCAGATCCTTTTCTTATGCCTCCTATTATTCCGTATGCTGCAAACGCCCGGAATATTGAAAGAGGTGTAGTTAACTTTATGATGGATTTATATAAAGGTAAAGATTGTTGGGGATATGTAGCAAGTGGAGGACATGAATCCAATCGTAGCGCGCTTTTGGTTGCCAGAAATAAATTTCCAGATGGGATTGTTTATTTTTCAAAAGAAGCGCATTTTGGAATACCAAATTTGATTGATGAATTAAGAATGCCGCATCAGAAAGAGATTGCTGTACATCAAAATGGTGAGATGAATGTTGATGCTTTAATGTCAGCCATCGATAAAGATAAACCGGTTATTTTGGTAATTACTTTAGGCACCACTATGACTGGTGCAATTGATAATGTTCGAACGATTATCGCGCGTTTAGATGAAGCGGGGATTACAGATCGGTATATTCACTGTGACGCTGCTTTGCATGGTAGTTATTTACCATTTTTGAAAGAAACTGCGGATATTAATTTTGCAGCATTACCGATCCATTCTTTAGCTGTGAGTCCATACAAAGCTTGGGGAGCGCCAGTGCCTAATTCTGTATTTTTAGTTAATAAACCTTTATTTATGGAACGAAGTGTTGGTTACATCATGGCTGAAGCAGATAAAACAAAATATATTCCAGCTAGTTCAAGAAGCGGTTTAATTTCGATAGGAGCAATGGATGGATTGGTTCGCGCTGGTGGAATAACAGGCATGCGTGCAGAAACCAAACGACGTATGGAATTAACCAAATATGCTGTATCAAAATTAAAGGAAATAGGTATTGATGCATTTTCGAATCCAAATTCAACAATTATTGTTATTAATAATTTTCCAATGAATTTGCAATTTATTGAATATTGGCAGTTAAAATTAGAAGGGAACAAAGCAAGCGTCGTTGTTTCTGGACATTTCACTCAAAATTTAATTGATGAATTTGTAAACGAATTACACAAAGTCGCAAAAGAATTTGCCAAATTTTCTTAAGTGCGCAGCAGTCTTTAAAATTTACGTTTATTTATGAGAAAATAAAAATGAAAAATTTATTTTTAACTTTTAGCACAATTGCTATTTTAATCTTCACAACTACCATTTTTGCTGCAGTACCATCTAAGTGGTATGCTGGCATTGGCGCAGGTGTTGGTAAAATGTATACTGCAAAATTACCCAGCACAGTAAAAAATCAAGCTCAATCTTACAGTGAAAAATTCGGCGGTTTTTCTGCCAACATATATGTTGGATATCTATGGAACATATCTAGTATATCTGGGTTAAAATTGGGACCCGAGTTAGGCTATAACTATTATCAGAACAATAAATATAAACTTTATTCTACTGATGGCAGCACAATTCACTGGAAATATCAAGGCTATAATATTCATTTAATGGGAGTTGCTTTATATAATTTGACTAATACTAACTGGAATATTTTTGGTAAAGCAGGGGCTGCTTACGTATCACAAAACCTAAAAGGTAGTTATTATCAAGTGAATTATACCGATTTATCCAATGATAGAGCCAAGATATTACCTAAAGTTGCTTTAGGGGCCGGCTATAATTTTAATAAAAATTTTGGGGTAACTGTTATGGCAGACTATATATTTGGGGTCAAACCTGATTCTATCTTGCAAGCACGCAGCACATCAAATATTGGACACAGTTTAAATAAATCTGTAGCATCCGTAGTAACTGCAACTATCGGTATAATTTGCAGCTTTGGCGCTTAGAATATGATACTTCATACAAAATAGAAGAACGAAGTTCTAACAAAACTTAAACATAAATGGAAATTTATTAATGCAAATAATTTTAGGTTCAGCCTCTATCCAAAGAAAACGAATTTTAGAAGAAGCTGGTTTTGTTTTTGAAGTAATGACTGCAAATATTGATGAAAAAAAAATACGCCGCGATAATCCAAAAGAATTAGCATTAGCTATTGCAAATGCCAAAGCAGATTTTTTACTACAAAAAATTTCAACAGATGCTTTGTTAATTACCGTAGATCAAGTGGTTGTTTGCAATGACCAGATTTTTGAAAAGCCGTGTAATGCAGAGGAAATTGCTTATTTTTTACGTTGTTATTCAAACAATGTCGCAACCACGATAACTGCTGTAACAGTAACTAACACATCAAATAAACATCGAGTTTTTGCAATAGATATAGCTAAGGTTTATTTTAATGATATTTCAGAAGATGATATTCAAACATTAGCCTATAATCCGGATTTTCTTAAATGCGCCGGAGGATTTCAGGTCGAAGATAAAAACAAAAAATTAAATCCGCATATTAAGAAGGTTGTTGGTGGGGTTGATAGTGTTAAAGGGTTACCATTAAAATTGACCAAAAAATTGCTTGAGGATGCCGAATGCAAAAAATATTAGTTGGAACTCGTAATTTTACAATTTGTTTGTTTTGTAAAATTACGAGTAACCGCTCATCTACACAACTAAAATAGAACATAGGTCTTGCATGCGCGGTAGTTACCACAAAAACAAACTAAGTGGTTTTATTTAATGTAATTCGCATCTTGAAGTGAAATGGGTATATATTATGAAACAATTTCAAATTTTTTTTGCGGTGATTTGTTTTTTTATTATTTTGCCGGTTAGTGCTAAACCAAGCTTAAATCAAAAAATTGGTCAAATGATTATGATTGGTTTTAATGGCAGCACATTGCATCAAAATGATCCTGTAGTTCAAGATATAATAAAAGAACGAATTGGAGGAGTAGTTTTGTTTGATTACAATTACAAAACTAAAACCTTCGATAATAATATAAAAAGTCCTTATCAATTAAAACGCCTTGTTAAGCAATTACAAAGTTATACTGCGGTTCCTTTGTTTGTTGGTATTGATTATGAGGGAGGAACTGCAGGAACTAGGCTGAAACCTTCATACGGTTTTCCTAAAACAGTTAGCGCACAATATTTAGGTTCACAACCATTATCAGTAACAAAAAAGTACGCAACATTAATGGCAAAAACTTTAAATAGTGAAGGGATTGATTTAGCTTTTGCTCCGGTTGTTGATTTAAATATAAATCCTAATAATCCTATAATCGGTAAATTGGGACGCAGTTTTTCCAAAGACCCAAGCAATGTGATTAATCGCGCAGCAATATTTGCTAATACTTATAAAAAATACCACATTTTATGCACTTTAAAACATTTTCCTGGCCATGGCAGCTCAACTGGTGATACGCACAAAGGTTTTGTCGATGTTACTAATACTTGGCAGTCACAAGAATTAACTCCTTATAAAAAATTGATTGATACAAATCAAGCTTGCGATTTAATCATGGCCGCGCACATTGTTAATTATTCTCTGGATCCATCAGGTCACCCAGCATCTATTTCATATCCAATTATTACGAAACTTTTGCGTCATAAGTTAGGTTTTAAAGGAATTGTAATAACTGATGATTTACAAATGCAGGCTATCACTGATAAATATAATTTAGAAACCACAGTAAAACTGGCGATAAAAGCGGGCGCTGATATTTTGTTATTTGGCAATCAACTCAAATATCAACCGCATATTGCACAAAAAGTTATACAGATTGTCAACCAACTTATTAAGCAAGGGGTTATATCAGAACAAAGAATAAATTTATCATATAACAGAATTATGACTTTAAAGAGGGAATATTTTATGTCGGTAGCTGTAGTGAGATCATAGGCTAAAGGAGATTACACATCCAGTAATTTTGATAATAACTTTCACCACGCCATGCGTTTTCCAGTATTGATTTCATATTATCAGGATTTTTGTTTGGGATCTTTTGTTTCTTTGGGGCAAATATCCCATGTTTTTTTATTATTTCTGTTTTAGGTATCTTAGGTTTTTTATCATAAGCAATTTCAAAACCCTTTAGCAGAAGTTTTGTTTCAATAGTTAATTTCTTAGAAATGTCAGATTTTTTGGGAATGGAAGCATTCCTATAAACTATAACATGCCTAATGGTATCAATCGCAGCAAAAAAATTTGCTGCTGCTTTAAATGGCTTAAAATATTCTTCGTTTATAATAAGGTTATGGACTACTGAATAAAATGTACGCCAGCATCGAGATTGTTGTAGTATCATAGTAAAAGTTTTCAATGCTTCATGAATGTTTGGATATAGTAAAATTGCTGGGATGATGATTTCTTCTTTAATTTGCTGTATGTTTCGAACAGCCTTTCTGAGCTCTGTAAAACATTCAATATAGAAGATAATATCTCTTTCTGTAGGAAACTTGCTGTTAGGCAGTTTAAATAGTGGCACCAAATGCCACAATTTATTGCTGTTAATATATTTAATGGTGGCAGCCCCGTCTTCTAACAACAATTTTTTAATATATTTATAAATAGTATTTGGATGTGGGGCATAAGGTTTTTTAAATAGAAGATCTTTACGTTTTTGTAGAGATTTAAGTGTTTTTTCTTTGAGTTCAAAGCCAAAAGCAATTGCATAATATATAATCCTATATGCCTTTTCTGGAGATTGGTTGAAAGTTGTTGTTGGATTATGAATCAATACAACTTTTTTACTTTTTAAGTGAAGTAATCCACCAAAAAAATCGTCTTTTGTATAAAATACATTTTCTTTTTGATTATATGACCAGCCAATTGAGGTTATGGTTGCAGTACCACCACGTAAATAACGCTTCAATGGTATCTCTATATCAGTAACCTCAAACAGCTTTGCTATATGTACTGTTATTATATGATTCTTGATAAAAAACTTATATATGGTATTTTTTTTGCGCTTTTTTAATTGCTGAATGTACGAATTCCAAAGTTTATTAAACAATTTTGACTTATGTTTTTTTGTTATCTGCTGAAATCTTATATTGTTAGTTCTATCATCAAACCATATAATATCAATCATAGTGAGCTTGCCATTATCTATACACATAAGGACTATAAATCTATCTACTAAACGAAAAATAGTTTGGTATAATTTCTTCGTGGTTTGATAATCTATACGTTTACAAATAACAACCATGGTTTTATAAATCAAAGTGTTAATATCAACGGTTTTGTTTTTACCATATTTAACAACCAAGTGTGGATGTTCGCCCTCTATAAAAGTGACTGAATATTTTTTTGGTATAAATAATTTTATCTCGTCAAGATTACAGCCAACAAGCATGTCGTAATCAGTGGGAGGTTTATTATACAGATGACGCAGCATGGCTGAACCAATAATCATAATAACAGGGCATTTATTTTGTATAGCCTTTATAATTTCTATAATTTCAGGGTTTATCTTGCTTCCTGGTATGTAAATAGGGGTTGGGGGTTTTTTTTCTATCTTGGTTTTCGGTTTCATAGTTTGTTGTTTTTCATCAGCTTTCATAAATAGTTTTTTTTGTTGCTTACGTTTCTTTTTAATTTTTCTTTTTTTATTGCGCTTGTTGTGTTTATTCTTTTTTGACACAGTATTTATTTTTGATTCAATCTTATTAAGAATTATTTTAAGATTTTTTGCAACCTTTTTACCAAGATAATTATTTATTGTGATTAACTCAAGGTTACTTATATTACCGAATTTACACTTTTTAGCTTGCTTAGCATTACCATTTAGTAGATAAAAAATAATTGCGTATTTGCTGCTTTCTACAGCTTTAGAATATTCACTAAGCTTGTTTAGCAATTTATTTGCTATAATTGTTTGGTTTTGATCTATTGTAAAGATAATAAATTTTATATAAAAATCTATATTAGCGGGATTTAGTTTATTTTCTTCATCATACAAAGCAAGAGCTATCAGAAAATTATTTTTTGAGACCGCAAGATCAAATAGATCTTCCAAGCTTAATCCATGGGTTCTATGTTGTGTTAAGTAAAATTTATGCAATAATTTATTGCTTAGCTTTATTTTATTTAAAATAGCATACTTTATATAGCATTCATATATTCGGACAATAAAAATTTTTAGTTCAATGTTCTCTTCCTTAGTAAACCCAGTTACCAATAAAGCTATTTGACTCTTTAGATATGGGCCAAAATGCTTATTTAGTTTTTTGCATATTATCTTATGCAAAGATTCAGGAAACCAAATTTTTAGTGGTAAATTTTTACTGTTATGAAATATAGGGTAAAGGCATGTTAGCACAAAAATAAGATCATAGCAGTTTATTTTTTTGCAAATCTTATATGCATCTTGATAAGATTTAATTGCCTTATCATTTTTTCGTAAAACATACTGTTGCAGCATTCCTTTTTTTACAAGAGCGCCAATTTTCATATAGTTAGCTGCAATATTCTCTATAATAAAATCGTAGATCTTTAGTGCTTCATCTACGCTTTTGAATTCTGCAACTTGGTGCAACAGTGCATTGAGGCATGGAAATAAAACAAACATTAAGTGCGTAACCAATCGCCTTTTTTTTTCTTTACCAAACTTCCAGTTTTTCTTATTATGCTTAGCATAAACATTTTCCAATATAAATCCAATAAGCATACAATCAGTATTTGAAATAAATATTTTAGGTTTAAGGTGAATCAATTGCTGCTTAAAGGGAAGGCTGATTATCGTTGAGCGTGTTCTGGAGTTTATTTTTATTACAATTTTAGGTTTTATCTTCGAAGTAATAATCATTTTTTTATTACAAATAAACTCTATCTCATAATTGCGCACAAACCCGATTGCCTGTTTAGTTAATTGTAAAATTTTGGTCGTTTCTACTAGTTGTAATGTTTTATACGATCTAATATTTGTATAATTAGTTTTGATGCATTCTTTTAGTTTTAAATAGACCTTATAATTACCATTAAGCATAATTTGTAGACATTTGGGTTGCGAATGAGATCATGAAATATGCTAAGCTAATCCGGGTCAAAAGTCTAGATAATATTTACCAAAAGGCACAAATTTTAACAATATTGATCATAATAAGCTTGTCATTATCGCTAGAAAGCTAAATAATAGGCCAAGTTAGGTTTCAAAGAAATTGTAATAACTGATGATTTACACATGCAGGCTATTAAAGTTATACAGATTATCAACCAACTTATTAAACAAGGAGTTATATCAGAACAAAGAATAGATTTATCGTATAACAGAATTATGGCTTTAAAAAGAGAATATTTTATAAATGGAAAAAATTGTTGTAAAAAATAGTATAAACATATGGACAGAATCTTTCGGCAACAAAAACAATCATGCAATTTTGCTAATTGCTGGTGCACACGCACCTAGTACTTTTTGGCCAGATTTTTTTTGTAAAGAATTGGCTAATGCCGGATATTTTGTTATTCGCTATGATCATCGGGATATTGGTTATTCTACACATTTTCCCGTTACTAAAGATCTTAATAAACCTGTATACACGCTTGCTGATCTTGCAGAAGATGCATTAAATATTTTAGATGATTATAATATTCAAAAAGCTCATTTTATCGGTCATTCTATGGGTGGCGCTATCGTGCAATATTTGACAGTAAAACATCCAGATAGAACTTTAAGTGCGATTTCGATATCGATTAACATTAGCGAACAAATCCTTGAGCATCCAAAATATAAAGCAACAATGCAAGAATTATTTAAGAATAAACCAACTGGCAATTTTAAAAAAGATTGGGCAGGGTGGCTTAATAGTTGGAAATTGTTGCATGGAGATATCCCAATTGATGAACAAATGGCAAAGAATTACACGCAAAGTATTTATAATCGCCATCAAGGTGATTTTAATCCAGCCTGGAATCATATAGCGGCAGGAATGACAAAAACTGATTTATCGCAAGAATTACCAGATAATTTATTATTAATTCATGGAGAAGAAGATATATTGGCGCTAGTTGATGAGATTAAAGCTTTAAAAAATAAATTTAATGTAATCATTTTGCCAGAAGTCGGACATGTGTTTTTTAACAAAACGATTTGGGAACAGATTACGGAATGTATTTTAAATTTCTTGGATTAGAGAGGCTCTCGCTATCTCCGATAAGAAAATTAAACCACATCAAATTTTTTAAAAACAAGCAGTTATAATAAGCAAGCAAGTATTTATAGTATTCCATGTATCTTGCTTTTAATGTAACTAATTTATATCCTCCGATTTAATAGTTTTCCGCTTAGCTGTAGCATGTCGTTGTTTGCTCTCAGTGTCAATATATTTTTCGGTGATTGCTCCAGAGCTATGTCCAGCATCATCTCGTACATGTTCCCATGGCCTATTTTTTACATCATCTGAAATGCCAGTATGACGTAACCAATGTACGGTAGCAACTTCTAATTGTTCTGCATCATCAGAAAAATCATCTTGCTTCATACGCTTAATCGCTTGATCAAAACATTTTTTCACAATGGTGCGAATTTGACGAGTTGAAGCAATCGCCTCATCACCACGTTCTTTCACAATTAGTGGTGTGGTGTCGCTAGGTGAGGGCAGAGCAAGCAACCCCTGACTTTTGCGATAACGTTTTAAGGCTTCCAACATCCCATCACTAACTGGAATATTGCGCTTTTTGTTGTTACCTGTTTTAAACCACCACTTGCCATCACTATCCTGGTGAAAATGATTCATATTAGGAATCCAGCGATTATTCGCGGCTAGTTCTGAAATTTTTAAATACATTCCATACAAGCAGGACATAATAAACAATGTGCGTTCATATTTCGGATTTCTATTTGCCATAATTTCAGCGGTTTCGATAACGTAATTCCATTGCAATTTAGTTAATCGACGTATTTGCTGTTTAGATTGATTTTCACAAATAAACCTTGATCTATCAATTTGTATAATTGGGTCAATTTCGGTATGTTTTTTTTTAATCAAAAACTTATGGAAGCTACCTAAAACAGCAAATAACGATTCCCAACCAGCTTGCGACATAGAATATGATTTTTTGTTTTTATTTAGGTCAAAAGGTCGCCAAGTTGGATTTGGTTGTCGTAAGCCATTTTTTAAAATAAATCTGGGGGCATGTTTTTCTGCTATCCAATTTTTTGGAGGATCACTGCAAAATGCAAGATATAACTCAATGTCTTGATGTTTTACTTGCAATATAGATTTATGATTTAACCACAACCATTGCAAATAACGCTCGATTTCGCGCCTATAAGTGTTATAAGTTGCCTCTCTTCTTGTATAATTTAATAAAAATTGCTTCGCGTACGCAAAATCCTGTTTGACAAAAGATAATCTGTTATAATTTGAATGTAGAAATAAGTTTTGTTTTCTAATATATTTTATGGTATCGAAAATTGCAACAGGTGTTCTTTTTTTCACAGTTGTATTTTGTTTACTTTCATTTTTTATTTGTAAATTTGCATCATATTGCATAATTATAGCAGGACAATACTTAATAATTAATTTATCGAGCGTATTTTGATCCCACATTTTAATTTTTGGTCTTTTATGGGTTTTTTGAACCTTGTCAATCCAATCTCTTGTCGCATTTGTGAAAATTGAATTGGTTGCTATTACAATTACATCTACTTCCTGATATGCAATTACAATATGATTTATTATTTTTTTAACCTCATCAGTTTTAATAGTATCTTTTCTTCCTTTTACTTGCACCCACCATTTTTCCGATTCTAATTCTCCAAAGGGAGAAGGGCGGTGAAATGTGCATTCAAGATCTCGCCCTCCGTCGCTAGCACTTTTGCCAATACTTCCTTTTCGCCAAACTAACTCTTTTGCACCTCTTGAAGAAAAAATATCATATACTAGTTTTTCAAGCTCTTGCCCTTTGATTGTATTCCAAGGAATATTTGATTCTGATGATGAGTAACCACTTTTTTTCATAACACTTCCTCTTGTTATTATGTGTTAATTATTTTTTTTCGTAGCATGCATTTCCAGCGAAGTGCAAAACACAAAAAAAGTTTGATATGCAGAATATTGCAATTGTTCTGGATGCTCATCAAGGTATTTTGTAAACATTCTAATAAGAACAAATAAGTTACTCGGTAATCTATTGGCTTTTTTAATATAATCAGTATTATTTTTTGCAGAATCACTCAAAAATTGATTATATGCATCCATGGATGTCATGACAAAAGTACTACAAACAGTAGCATTTACACCATCACCAGATTGTATGTTGTCTTTATTTAAAAGTCTTATTGCCGCATGACACTTAGGTAAAAGATATTCACCCGTAATAAAATATTTAGTTTTTGTGCCAGAAGCAAAACCTACAGAACAAAATAGTAGTGTGGCGCAAAAAATGAACTTAACAGTTTTAGCTAACATTTATTTTTCCTCTAAGTTTTTAATCATCCGGTTTAATAGTTTTCTTTTTAGCAGTAGCATGACGTCGTCTTAGTTCAATGTCAATATATCTGTCAGTAATTGCACCAGAGCCATGGCCAGCATCATCGCGCACGTGTTCGCGAGGACGTATTTTTACATCATCTGAGATTCCCGTATGCCGCAACCAATGCACAGTTGCTGCTTTCAGTTGTTCTGCTTCATCAACAAAATTATCTTTTATCATTCTTTGAATTGCTTGGTCAAAACATTGTTGCACAATGCGGCGAATATGACGTGTTGATGTTATTGCACCTTCGCCATGACTTTTAGCAACTAAAGGAGATATATCGTTAAGGGAAGGTAGGGCAGGTAATCCCCGATTTTTGCGATAACGTTTTAACGCTTCTAACATAGCGTCGCTAACAGATATAATTCGTTCTTTATTGCCTTTTCCAACAGTTTTAAACCACCAATCGCCTTCATTATCTTGATAAAAGTTATTCATTTGAGGTATCCAGCGATCCGTTGCCGTTAGCTCTGAGATTCTTAAATACATACCATATAAACAAGATACGATAAATAAAGTACGTTCGTATTGATGATCTTGATTGGCCATTATTTCAGCAGTTTCTATCACATAATTCCATTGTAGTTCTGTTAATCGACGTACTTGTTGTCTTGATTGTTCTTTACGAATAAATCTGGATTTTTGTCGAATTTGCGCAATTGGGTTAATTTCTGCGTGTTCTTCTTCAATTAAAAATTGGTGAAAACTGCCTAAGACAGCAAATAATGATTTCCAACCAGCTTGCGACATTAAATAGCGTTTTTTATCGTTTTTTAACACAAATGGCCGCCAAACTGGATTTGGTTGTCTTATGCCATCCTTTAAGATAAATCGAGGAAAATGATTGTTCGTAATCCAATTTTTTGGAGGATTAGCGCAAAATCCAAGATATATCTCAACATCTTTACGTTTTACTTTAAGTATTGAGCGATTTTGCACAAGCCATAGCCATTGTAAATAACGCTCAATTTCGCGCCTATAGGTGTTATAAGTCGCTTTGCTGCCCACATAATTTAATAAAAATTGCTTAACAAGATTAAAATCTTGCTGTGTAAATACTAATTTATTGTAATTAGGATGAGAAAATAGGGTTTGTTCCTTGAGATGTTCAAGGTTATCTATAATGGCAGCAGGAGTAGCAATTTCATACGTCATTATTGAATCCTAACAGATTTATGGGCTATATTCAATGTCTGGTAATAACCGTTATCGGACATCCAATGTATGTATTTCACACCCCATGTCTTCTGACATGCACAATTTGCCATATAATACCTCCCTTTGCTCTTTAAGTTGCTTGTTTTCATCTTCTAACGTACGTATACGATCTTTTAACATAGCGATAATATTACCTTTGGATTTATTACTTATATTCTGAGAATCATTTGGTGAATTATTTTTACATAACTGTGTTTGTGAGCGCAAATTTTCGATACGCTGCCTTACTTTTTCCTCTTTATATAACCATGGTTTACCAACGTTAGCTAATTTTGCAACTACATTGAAATTAATGGCCTTATTATCGCGTAATAAGCTCTCTATGGCCTTTTCTACACGTCTAATAGTATCTAAGCGCCGTTGTTTTGCTGCTTGAACCATGCCATCTGTATTGCGTTTATGTGTCATTAGATTGTTCCTCTAAAGTAGTTATAATCTTTTCTAAACTATTCTTTACGGTGCAATTCATTTCGTATTGTCGTTCCCATCCGTTTTTTTGCGCCGTATTAATAATTTTTTGCGTTTTTTCCAATTGTTCTTTGTGAATTTTCAAGAATCGTTTATCTGTACGAAAATTTGCACATGTTAAGCAAGAATTAGCATGTGGGCATTTATTAGAAATTGCTGGTAAAGAACACATGCCGTTAGGTAAAGCTTGCGCCATTATATTTCGTTTTAGCCAAAGCTCATCAATTTCTTTTGGGCTTGTGCCTTGTGCAATATCATCAATTACATTTTCTGGGGTGCTAATATCACCGGAAATACTAACTAAATTTTGATTATAAAATGTAGCAAATTCTTTTTTTAGAGTTTCATTATGTACATGAGCATAACGTGATGTCATTTCTGGGCTTTCATGACCTAAAAAATGTTGTATAAAATGTTGCTTAATATTACTGTTAATCATTCTTGTAGCTAATGTATGACGAAAATCATGGAACTTAAATTGCCATGGTTTTCCATCAGGACCAAGTATATTTTCAGCTCGTGCAAAATCATTTACATATTGTGATAAAACACGTCTTGACCACTTTTTCCCCCTATTCTTAGCTCGACGCTTATTTGAGTTATTTAAAGAAATATATTGTGGTGTAGGAAATAATAATTTGTGGTCACCCCAATCATCACGAACAGTTTGTTGTTGCTCTCTTACAATTGAAGCTAAGTCATGCGATATCGGTATCTCATGTTCCTTATTCATTTTAAATTGAAAATACTTTAAAAAATAATCACCTTCTCGATCTTGATAAATACAATCAAAATTTAATGATAATAGCTCGTCAATTCTTACTCCTGTTTCTTGAAGTGTTATAAGCATGCGTTTTACATAAGGATTCATTTTGTTTAATTTCGCATTTAATTGCTCCATAACTGATTCTGGTATAAATCGTGGTAGTTTATTCGCTGGTTTTGGAATATCTTCGGGATAGATTAATTTTCCATTAAAAGGAACCCATTTTTGATCAATACAAGTTTCAAAAAAACGCTTAAGCGCATTGAGTTTTTGGTTTTTGGTATTATAAGAATTGTCGCTGCTTCCTAAAAATCTCAAATACCCTTCGATTAAAGTTCGAGAAATTTCCGTTTCAGAATATATTTGTTGTTTTTCTGGTAATGCAGAAAGATATTCAGAGAAATAAATAATAGATGCGACCATTTTAGTTATAGAATGACAGCCTCTACTAATTCCTTTAAAGAGAATGTGTTTTTTAAGAAGGTGTTTTAACCATGGTTGTTGGATTTTTTTAAAACTAATCGTATTGTATTTATCTGATTTGTTACCATTTATGCCTAAATTTTCAAGAGACCAAATATCATCTTTATACCAAATTGGGTTGTTATCAATAAGATTTTTATTTGTTTGAGGCAAAATATTTAATTTTGGCATAAATCATCACCCCTGCTTTGCAAATAATCTTGAAATTGTTCTTTTAGATCATCATTTGTAATATGAGTATATGTGTTAATTGTAGTTTGAATATTTTGATGTCCAAGGCGTTTTTGAACATGTGCCATTCCCCACTTTGCTTTGATTAACTCAGTTGCATGAGTATGACGCAACATATGAGGTGTTACATGAACACCAACTTTTTTGCTTAGACGATTAAATAGTGTAATGACAGCATTATAAGTCATAGGATTACCAATTTTCCCTTGCCATAAATTTATAAACACATAATCGCTTTTAATATCACCATATTCTTTCATATAATATTCATAATATAAGTTCATTAAATTTTTACTAACATTTATTTTATTCATTTGTCGAGTTTTCGCTCTAGCATTATTAAAATTATTATCTCGCGGACGAATCATGATAATGTTGTTAAAAGTTTCTATGTCTTCGTGATGTAATCCAAGCGCTTGTCCAATACGGCAACCGGTTTCATACAAAAGGCAAATAAGAAATTTATCTCTGATGCGTTTACAATTAGCAATCATTTGTTTTATGATTTCAGGTTCAACGACTTGAGCTAATTTTTTTTCTTCTCTAAGTTTAATAAAACTTTTACGTTGTTTTTTCGATTTGTTAATGTGATGTAAAAATGGTTTAAAAGATTTTCCTGTTATAAATGGCCTTTTCCAATCATATAATGGCATATTAGGTGCTTGTCCCAATCTATGGTGGTATTGATAAAATCCAGCGACAGCAACAATTATTTGATTAATGGTTCGAGCGGAGCGTTTTCCTTTAGGGATGCTTAAATTGGTAATTTTGCCATCAATCAAACCATTAAGTGTGGCAACAAAACGAGCTAATTTTTCGATATTTATTTTGTTCCACTCTAATTGATTGATTGCAAGATATTCCCAAAAAATTTTTAAATGGTGCGCATAAGTTCTAATAGTGTTAGGTGATTTATCGATGCTGCGTAAAAAAAATAGATATTGGTAGATTGACTTAATGGGCAAATAATCGTCTCCAACCACAATCCAAAAAGGTTGAGTATTGTCATTTAGCTTTATTTTTTGCGCTTTCATCTATAATGGATCCCATTTATCCAAAGCTTCCGAGTGCTATTTTCGTTATGTCAATACTCTAACATTAGTTCCACTCGGGGAGCCTTGACTTCTTAACACTTTTTAAGCCACTGATTAATCATCAGCACATTACCGTATCTCATCAAAAATTATTATTTTTTTAAACAGCCAATAAACACATTTCTTAATATATTTATACTTTAAGTACTAAGATTACTATAATAAAAATTATTAAGATAATGCGTATTCTAAGTAACTAAAAAATAAAAATCAACAACTTTTATTACTATAATTACGATATAAATATTTGTAGTAGATAAGAAAACTTATCGGAGATAATATGGGTTAAGTGGCCCTGAATTCAAGGGCAAAACCGCTCTATATGTTGGTTCAACCTACAATCTTCATCTTTTCCCAATCCCATCCATCTTCCTTGTTACCAACGACGCCCTCTTCCAGCACTAGATTCTTTTGGTTTAGCCATATTAACTTTTAATAGACGACCTTCAAAATCTTTCCCATTTAATTCTAAGGCAGATTCAGCATCGGCTTGTTTTTTAAATTCCACAAAGCCGAACCCCTTTGTGCGGCCTGTTTCTCTTTCTTTGATAATGACAACACTTTCAACCTGTCCAAATTGTGAAAATAACGATTCAAGACTTTCTTCTGTAACTGAATAAGGTAAATTACCAACATATAATTTTTTCATAAATATCTCTCTTTTTTAAAAATAAAATACTGCTTAATAACTTAGGCTTTCTGATTTTTGAAAAACTAACTTTCGAAGTGATCAAAACGAATGGCTTAGAAATCATGCAACGTTAAGGATAGCATTTCTAAAAAAAATTGCCATCACTATATTTATTATTTAGATTAATGCTTATAGTTTACCGGGCAAAAATCGTGTTAAACATCATAAACCGGTTCAATTTAGAATATCCAAATTAATCAATGGGTTAAAGATCAAACCGAAAGTTTATGTTGGTGGCTTTTGGTAATAAAATCAAGCGCTTACACGCAAAAGTGCAAAATTTGTCGGGTTTGGTTCATAAACATCCTATTCAGCGCTTTTTACATTAAAAATTCCACAAATAAAACCTACTATTCCAGCGATTAAAGCGGTAATAAATGGCAGACAAAATAAGATAGCTGCAATTAACGCTATAATTGAGATTGTTACAGATAACCAACCAACTGTGCTAAAAAATAGCCAGAGAATGCTTAAAATTATTAGAATGACAATTGAAAATACTAATGGTATAAAGGCTAATACCCCGGTAACTAGAAATGTTACTGCGGCGCAGATCATAGCATTGGTAAAATAGTTTTTAAGCATATATATATTTTTAACTTTTATTGATCGCCGATCAATGTTTTTCTTCTCTTATATTAAAAAGCGTTTAAAATCATAAATATATGAAGTTTTTTTAAAATAAAACATTAATGTATGTTTTTCAAGGCACGATCCGCAACTTAAAAAACTCTTTTTGTTGGCGACAAAATGTTTCTTTGATCCCAAAAATAGCAACGATTAATGAAATTAAAAATAATGTAGCTAGGGATAACAAGCTCAGAGTAAAATTAGATTGATGATAAATTTGTCTGCCAGTTACATAATGCTGATGAAATGATAATTGAATTAAAGCAGTAATTAAGGGAATCATCATCGTGTTGGCGAAAGCTATCCCCGCATTATTAAATCCTAGAGCTGTAGCATGCAAATTTACTTCAACGTGTTCAGCGATTGTGGTAAACGCAACGCTTTGGCCTGATCCCGCAACTCCTAATCCAAAGAATAATAAAGCAAATATTATTTTGCTATTTATCGGACAGTATATTATCGCTAAAACCATACAGATGCCTAAAATTGCACTTGCGATTAAGGTGGTTTTCCTTCGCTTGATAATATCTGAAATTGCACCGAAAAACGGACAACCAAATGCCAATCCAAACCATACCATTGACGAAATAAATGCTGCTGTTTCGTGACTAATGCCTCTGGTTTCTATATAAGTGGTACCCCATAGTGTTCCTAAAAAAGCGAGCGCTACGTAATTTGCTGCTGAATATAGAACAATCCACCATGCTTGTGGATTTTTCACAAGCGTAATTAGTCTTTTCATTAAAGATGATGATTTGCTTAGGAACTTTAATTGTAACTTAAATGATTTTGGTTTATTGCGAACAAATATTCCGATAAGAATGGCAAGCAATATGCCAACAAGCCCTATTAAAAAAAACACTAAACGCCAATTATCGTGCATTTTATATAATAATATAACCAAAGGCGCTCCAGCTATTGTTGGGCCAATAGCACCTAGAAATTGAGCTAATCCAAAAATAAATCCCATAATTTTTTGCGGAAACCAGTTTAAAGTCAGATTTAATAAACATATAAAAGCAAATGCTGAACCGGCGCCCATTAAAAAGCGCCCTATTATTCCAGTAGCGAGGCCATGTGCGAAACAAAAAACGAAAACCCCTAATGCACACACGAAACTAAAAATAGTTAATAATAATCTTGCTCCATATTTATCAACTAAAATGCCGACAGGGATTTGCAGCAAACCATAAGTTAAATAATAACCTGCATCTATGTATGACAATTGTTCGGCGTTAACTTTTAATGCGATTGTGATTTCATGAACAATACTTCCTAAAAAAGTACGCAGAAAAAATTCATATAAGAAAAACAATGCAGCTAGCGACCAAATAAAACAGCCTAGTAAAGAAATTTTTGTTTGTGTTTTGTTTAAAAAAATATTCATTATTTTTCTGTATCCAATTTAACAGGAATAGTTTGCTGTCTACAATATGTTTCTTTAATAAAGAAACATATTGTAATTGCAACTATATATATTACAAGCATCATGCTTAACCCCAAAATAAAATTTTCTGACTGATATTTCATACTAGCGTGCGGTTGCGACAATTTAATAAATAATCCGAACAATGGAATCAACAACGTTGTGGATAACATAAGCAGTCCATTATTTATACCAAAACCCGTTGCATGAGTTTCTGGTCGGATGCGTTCTGACATGATTGCAAAAGCTAAGCTTTGTCCAGATCCTGCGATTCCTAAACAGAAAAATATTAAAGAAAAAATATATATATTATTAATTGGGGTGTAAATTGTGAAAATACTTGCAACAAGCCCTAAAGAAGCACATATTAACATGGGTAATTTGCGTTGTTTCAAAAAATCAGAGATAAACCCTAGTATGGGACAACCTATCGCATATCCTGCCCAAATTAACGAGGATACCAAAGCTGCATTTTTCTGCGAGAAATTATGAGTTTCTAAATACGTTGTGCCCCACACTATGCCCAATATTGCCAAACTAGAATTTGCTAAAGTTGCATATATAATTATTAACCATGCTTGAGTATTGCGGAATAAATTAATTAATTTTTTATATATGGGTTTTTCCTTATTTAAATAAATGATTTTATTATCTACATTTTTTGGAAAATCTCTAACAAAAATCCATATTAAACACCCAATCAATAATCCTGTAACACCAATACCTCCTAACACAATACGCCAATTATTATGTAAACTTGTAAGCAAAATGACTAATGGTGCACCAGCTAACAAAGGCCCTACTGCGCCTAAAAGTTGCGACAAACCCGCAATAAATCCAAAATGTTTATGCGGAAACCAATTAAGTGACAACATTAATAAACTCACAAAACCAAATGCCGAACCAAAACCCATTAATAAACGTGCTATTAGTAATAGAATAAATCCCTGTGCAAACGTAAAGAGAAAAACTCCTGCTACACAAATAAAAGTGGCTGCTGCTAGTAATTTTTTTATCCCGAATGAGTCAATTAGTACACCAACAAACGCTTGCATAATTCCATAAGTAACAAAATATGCTGCACCTATTAGGGATAATTGTTCTGCGCCTAAATGCAAAGAACTTGTAATTTCATCAGCAATTGTTCCAATGAAAGTACGTAGAAAAAATTCATACAAAAAAAATGAAGCGGCTAAAAGCCAAATAAAACATCCAAGAATTGTGATCTTATCATTTGATTGCTGCATTATATTGCTTATGCGTTAACCTCTTTCCATTCTTTTAGTTTGGCTGCAACTTCTTTTCCTTTTTTAAAGATTGCAATTTGAAATAAAGTTTCACCTTCGTGAACTAATGGAAGATTATTTTTACCAACAATGATGCCATCATGGGGGGCGCGAACATATACATTATCAGATGACCCAAATGGATCTTTAATAATAGCTATTTGTTCTTTTTCTGAAACCTTTTGGCCCAATTTAATATTAGAATAAGCGGTGCCGCTCTTCGGTGCTCTTATCCAATTATAACTTTCAACAACAAATGAAGTAGCTGTTTTTTGTTTTGGTTTATTTAATTCTGGGAGCATTTTTAAATGGCGTAATACATTAGTTATTCCTTTTAAACCAACTTTAATGGCACGCTCATCGAAACGCAGTGCCTCACCTGCTTCATAAACCAAGTATGGAATATTTTTTTTGCTTGCAGTTGCACGCAATGTATTTTTTTCTGCTTTTACATGGCAAATCACCGGCGCTTTAAAAGCACTGGCTAATTGTTCGTTGTGTTTGATTTCAGGATTAATATAAATTTGTGGTAAATTGCTATGATTGATCGCTCCTGTTCTTAAATCGATGCAATAATCTACTTGAGATAAGATTTCTGAAGTGAATAAATGTGCCAATCTTGCAGCATGTGAGCCGGTAGCACGACCAGGAAATGCTTTATCAAGCTCTAAACCATCAGTTAAATATCTTGATCTAGTAATGTATCCATACACATTGAATACAGGAATCATTATTAAAGTACCAGTTAATTTTTTTAGCAAAGAAAGCCCCAGAAGACGATTTACTATTTCTGTGCCGTTTAATTCGTCACCGTGAATAGCAGCTAAAACTAATAAAGTAGGCCCTGTTTGTTTACCATGAACAACTTTGATTGGCATGTATATTGGTGCATAACTGGAAATTTCCGGCATCGGAAATGCTAAAGAAGCAACTTCACCAGGCTGTATAGTGGCGTTAAAAATGTTTAATGGTTTGTTTTTCATAATTAATTCTCTTTTTTACTAGGCCTCATGATACATTTTTTTGCTCCACTTTGGAACCAAAATCTCATTTGTTATTACATATAATTAGTGATAAAATACACAGTTTCATTGATATTGGAAAGATAATATGACCATTTCAGCAATATTATGGGATTATGATGGTACTTTAGTAGATAGCACCCACAAAAACCTTATGGCAACTAGGGAAATTCTGCTGCATCTTAATTATATTACTTCAAATAACGAGTGGCCGTTAGCATTATCCTCCATAGAAAAATATAGAGATATTACATGTTCCGCTACTAATTGGCGTCATTTTTATAAGGAGCATTTTGGTTTATCAGAGCAACAAATTAATGAAGCTGGAGCGCTATGGAGTGAATTCCAATTAAAAAACCAAACCCCAGTAGAAATGTTTGATGGTATTCCACAATTAATTAGCAATCTCTCCCCTATTCCTCAAGGAATTTGTTCGCTCAATTGCGCACAGCTTATCGAAAAAGACTTGCAGCAACGTCAATTATTAAATTATTTTGCTTACATTGTTGGTTATAACACTAAAGCAATTAATCAACCAAAACCAGATCCGGAAAGTTTTGCATATTGTTTGCAACAAATGAAAGTGCCTGCAACAGGAACTATTATATATATTGGAGATCATCATGAAGACACACAATTTGCACGGAATGCAGAAAAGATGTTACGCAATGATAAAAATCAATTACGTGTTGTAAATATTGCAGCATGTTATAGTGGCGCTAATCCAGATCTTTGGGAGATGCAGCCAGATTATCGGGCGCATTCAGTTGAGGAAGTAGTATCAATTATTGCATCTTTTACATCATAGTATTTTTGTCTAGCATTATTTATTTTTGTTTTGATAAGCTTCAATAAACTTTTCAATGCTGCGGTCATAAGTTTTTTCGATGTCATCAGGAAAACAACATGCTGGCAATTGATTATTACTTAAATGATGCCGCAAACATTCGCAGCACATGCCTTTGCGCGGACAAGGTTCATAACTACAATTACAGTGTTTTTTGTTACGATCTTTTATGCATTCCATCATTATCTCCTATTATGCTTTTGCTTGTTCTAACACCCAAATTTCCGGTTCATGCGGTAAATTATTATATTCTAATTCAATTTCTGCTTGCTGCAGCATTTTTACATTGTTTTTATCAGCAAGAAAATCATTAACAGGTGCAAGATCAATTGTAATTTTATCGCTTTTGTAATGCATTGGAATGCAAACTTTTGGTTTTAAAGTATGCATAACTTCGGTTGCTGTTTCTGCATCTATAGTGTATACACCGCCAACCGGCACTAATAAAATATCAATTTCTCCTATTAATTCAGCATCAGCAACAGATAATTTATGCCCCAAATCTCCTAAATGACAAATCGTAACATCGTCAATTTTAATTACAAAAATTATGTTTTCTCCTCGTTTCTTACCCTTTTCATCATCATGATAAGAATGAAAACCTAAAATTTTTATGTCATTAAATTCAAATTCACCAACTTGATCGAAAACCGTAGCATTTTGATGATGCGGTGCAATATAATTATGATCTGCATGCTGATGGCTAATCACTATTGCATCTACTGATTCATTAATGGGTTGATAATTTATTGCGCCATCGAATCCTCCTGGTTCATATGGATCAATTAAAATTTTAGTATCTCTGTCAGAAGTTAACAAAAAAGCGGCATGCGCTAAAAATTTCAATTTCATATTTTAAGTCCCCAAAAAATAAATTACAAAAATTAAGCCAAATATAATCAATGTAGGATTTATATCTACAGTTTTTCGCATAATTAGCTTTAAAATTATATACATAATAAAACCAGCTCCTGCTCCATCAGCAACAGAACCAGCATATGGTATAATTGCTGCAATGACCAATGTTGGAATGAAGTCAGTTAAATCCGACCAATTAATCTCAAGAACATGTTTTGCCATATGATAACCAATAAAAATCAATGGTGCGGCTGTAGCACACACAGGAATGGTTTTGGTTAGCGGCGCAAAAAACAACACCAATAAAAATAAAATTGCAATAATTACTGCGGTTAAACCAGTACGTCCACCAGCATGAATACCAGCAGAGTTTTCCAGATACGCTGTGGTTCCAGAACTACCAAAACAGCCACACAATAAAGTTGCAATGCCGTCGGATAATAATGCTTTAGCAAATCTTGGTTGGTAATCATACTGTTTAGGGATTTTGGTTTGTTTTAAAATCCCCATAGTTACACCAGAAAAGTCGAATAAACCTGCAATAAAGAAAGCACAAATTATTCCTAAACCAGTTAAATTAAATAATTGATGCAAATTGAAAGAAAATAAGGTTGGCTTGATACTTGGTGGTAATGAAATTATACCATGAAATTTGCTGATACCAAATAATAAACTCAGCGCAGTTACGGTTAAAATGCTAATTAAAATTCCACCTAATATTTTAAAATGATGTAATACCACAATCACAACTAAGCCAAATAAAAATAATAGCACTGGCCATAATTGCGGCGAGCCAAAATGAAACCATTCATGCGGGTGATGCATAATTAATTGCATATTTTGCAAGCCAACTAAAGCAATCAGCAAGCCCATACCGATAATAATACCAAGAATTAAAGTATGTGGAATTGCGGCAATAATTTTGCGATGCAACCTAAATATCACTAACAAAATAAATAAAATTCCAGTAATCAACATTGCGCCAAGCGCTGATTGCCAATTAAATCCTGCATGCCGTGCGATAATATATACAAAATAAGCATTAAGCCCCATTCCTGGCGCTAACGCTATTGGATAATTTGCTAAAATTCCAACTAAAAAACTTCCCGTGGCAGCGACTAAGCAAGTTGCAACAAAAACAGAACTGGTATCCATTCCGGTTTGTGACAAAATTTCTGGGTTAACAAAAATAATGTATACCATAGTAACAAAAGTAGTTAAAGCAGCAATCAATTCCACACGAATCGAAGTATTATTTTCTTTTAGTTTAAAATAACGTTGTAAAAAGTTTTTCATTTTATTTCTCCTGGATGATTACATATACAAAGCTATCGCAGTCATTACCATTAATCCTAACGCAAAATATGCAAGTCGTAGTAAAACCGGCACGCATTCTTCAGTCTCTTTAGTATCAACAATATGAAAAGCAATATAAATAAATGTTCCGGCAGCAATTGCATTAAAAATTCCTGAAATAAATTGGCCAGAATTTGCAGCTAAACAATGTGCGAAAAAAGACCCGAAAATAATTCCAATTGGTGTCATTAAAGAAAATAATAACATCAACTGAAGCATAATATTTTTAGTTAATCCTTGTTTGCGCATGCTAACCCCCAGCGCAAACGCTGCTGAACCTTTATGTGCAATTATTGCAATAAAAATGATAATAAAAGTAGATAATGCAGTTTCGACACCTAACGCAATGCCTGCGATAACCGAGTGAATTGATAATAGAATTGCTAACAAATATGCCAACCATGGTTGTAAGTGCGGATGCTTGCATGCTTCGTTATGGCAAACTAATAATTTAATGGTGCCCTCTTCAATCATACGCAACGCTAAAATAGTAAAAGCACAAAGTACAAATGCTAATGGATAAGTACTTTTGAAAACTGCATGCAATCCATTCTGAGCATCAGGCAGTAAATGAATTAGACCTGCTCCCAAAAAAATTCCGCCAGCAAAAGATTCACCATAGGATAATATTTTTTTAGTTAAACCGTTTACACGAATTAAAATTGGAAATAACCCAAAAATTAATGCTATGCACAAAATAATTAAGCTAACTAGAAATTTGGTACCATAACCCATTGTTTTCTCTCCTTGCGTCATCCCGCGGCTTGACCGCGGGATCCAGCTTCGAATCATGTTTATTTCTGGATCCCGCGGTCAAGCCGCGGGATGACGCAATTTATTCTCCAATGATTTTTACCAGCACACGCTTCTTGCGTTGACCATCAAATTCACCATAAAAAATCTGTTCCCATGTACCAAAATCGAGCTGACCGCTAGTTATAGCTACCACCACTTCTCTACCCATTAATTGACGTTTGATGTGAGCATGCGCATTATCTTCGCCAGTATCATTGTGGCGATATTGATTGATTGGCTTATATGGCGCTAATTTTTCCAAAAACTGCATATAATCGTGATGCAGGCCGTGTTCATCGTCATTAATAAACACGGAGGCGGTAATATGCATTGGATTTACTAGGATCAGGCCTTCGTTAATCCCACTTTCGTTCAAACATTGCTCAATTTGTGGTGTAATGTTGATGAACTCCATTTTTTGTTTAGTTTTAAACCAAAGCTCTTTGCGGTAGGTTTTCATTGCCTTACCTCCTCCTAAAGCGATACCCTACAATAAATTGATGTCATTATAAAGCTAAATTTAACACGAGAAATTTGCTTCTCTAAATTTTATGTTCTATACTTGCAAAATACCATATTTTTAAGGGTATTTTTGTGAACAGTTTTAGCAAACAAAAATTAAATCATAACGTGGCAAGTTCTGTTGCCGAGCTTGTTTGCTATGCATCTTTATCAGTGAATTCTCTCATTATTCTCCTTAGAAACCTGTTCTAGCAGGCTATCGTTCCTTACAGTTTTACAACTCTAGAACAGGAAAATAACTCTAACCGTAAAACGTTATTTTTAATTTATTGGGAGAAACAACATGAACACCTTGGTAAAAAAATATAAAAAATTATATCCCTGGATAGCCATACTTTTAAGCTCACTATTTTTATTTTATAAATACACCTTACAAGTTTCACCTAGCGTAATGACTATGGATCTCATGCGGTATTTTCATGTCAATGGTGTAGGGTTGGGAAATTTGGCTGCAACGTATTTTTATTCTTATTTGATTGTTCAGATTTTTGCTGGACCTTTGCTGGATAAATACAGCCCAAAACTATTAACTATGAGTGCATTAGCATGTTGTGCTTTAGGTGCATTAGTTTTTGCTGCTTCAACATCATTAACTGTAGCAGAATTATCACGATTATTAATCGGTGTAGGTGGTGCATTTGCAACGGTAAGTTATATGAAAATGGTTGCAGTATGGTTTAAACCCAGTCAATTTGCTTTTGTTAGTGGATTTGCGGCAACTGCAGCAATGATAGGCGCTTTATTTGGAGAAGCACCCTTGTCATTATTAGTTACTCATGTAGGTTGGCAGCATAGTTTAAAATATTGTGCCTTCTTCGGTTTAGTAATAGTCGGGTTATTTTTATTGCTTGCCAGAGATAAAAAACTGCCTAATGATGCAGTAACACAAGAATCTAGCCAAAAGATTACGGCTGAAGATGTGTGGCAGGTATTAACTAGCAAAGCTAACTGGTTGCTTGCATTCTATAGCGGTTTAGCTTTTGCGCCCGTTGCCGTATTTGGAGGCCTTTGGGGCAATCCATTTTTAGCAGAAGCTTATCATTTAGGACGCACTCATGCTGCATCATTAGTTTCGCTGGTCTTTTTGGGTCTTGCTTTTGGCGGTCCATTATTAGGATTTGTTTCTGATAAATTGAATAATCGTCTGGGAGTTATGACCTATGGATCTTTAACGTCGCTTGTTGCAGTATCTTTAATCATATATGTGCCGATATTGCCATTGTGGTTGTTAGGAACCTTATTATTTATTTTTGGTTTTGGTACCGGCGCTTTTATGCTTGGGTTTGCCGCAGGAAAAGACATAAATAAAATATCTCTTGCAGCAACTGTTATAGCATTCATTAATACTGGAGATGCAATCTTTGGCGCTGTTACAGAACCTTTGATTGGTAAAGTATTAGATTTAACCTGGAGCGGTAAAATCGTTAACGGTGTTCATTACTTTACCGTGCATGATTATCAATATGCATTGTTGTTGCTTCCAGTTTATTTGATTGTGGCACTAGGATTGCTGTGGCTGATAAAAAAATACGTCAGGGTGTAATCAAGTAATCCTATAAAGACATTTTGTCCTAAGCTTGTCCTAAGTTTGTCCTAAGCTTGTCCTAAGTTTGTCCTAAGCTTGTCCTAAGCTTGGTTTTTCAAAAACCATATAGCTTTATTGGTATGCCCTTTTACATCAACCAAGCCTTTTTCTTTTAATGCAAATAAATCTCGCCTAAGCATACGTGGAATATAGCGATTTTCTAGTATTACTTCTAATTCTTTCACTTTTAGTGGCATACCATTCTGAGCCACAAATACATCGATAATTTCTTGTTGTCTTTCTGTCAAATTAACTTCTATCTTATTGATTGTACGCTTATTTTTTTCAACTACCTGATCTGTTAGCGAAAAAATAATCTTAAATTCCATAGGATTATTTTCAAAAGTTGGCTCAGGTAATCCAGCTGAAATACAGCCTTGAATCATTTCTTCGATCCCCCTGCCCCAATGTTCAATATAACCGCATTTATGTAATGCAAAAGCAATACGATTATTTCTGGGTTTCGAATAGCCTTGCTTGATTTGTTCAATTGTCATTCCGGTCTGCAAACCACCATGATTTGAAATCTCAATGCGATTGCTATAGAAGGCTAAACCAACCGAACCTCCTTGCATGGCGTAATTTCTATGGCATAAAGCATTCAACAATGCTTCACGAATCACATCATATGGTATTTCTGGTGTTTCTACACGGCGAAAAGATTCAGCAGTAATTTTTGCAGCAACAGAAATATGCCGTTTAGCAAATAACTCGCCTTCATCTAAAAGATAAAATAAATTGCCATAAACTATATCGCTATCCAAAAATTCATGTCGAGTTGTATCTTTAAAGCGAGCCATTCGTAATTCGCACTGCAAATAACGATTCAAAGTATCTTTGCCAAACAAAACCATAGCTGCATTCTTTAATACGCCATTTTCCAACAAATGTAATTGTTCTAATATATCACCCAGTTCTTTTTTAATTGTTGACGCAGGCAACCGTTTTTTGATAATGCCGTGATGAATAGCAGCCAAGATTTTTTCTTTATTTAAATCCTCAATTGAACAATTTAAAGCTGTTTGATCATCCCAGGCGTAATTTAATTGCCCTCGCTCAACTAAAAGTTGCTCATAACGATGTTGCGACATACGAGATGTTGAAGATTGATTACGTTGATAAGCTCTAGCATCATATACATACGGACAATGAATTCCTTTTGGTGATCTAATCATGATTAATTGTTTGTTTGTCGGTGTTTTTACGTAGGATATTTCAAATTGTGCTGCTGGTTCAATTTTCGCAATATGTTGTGCAATTTCTTGCTTGGTATTATCGGTAATATCTTGCCCAATAATTTTTCCTGATGAAGAAACACCAATAACCACAGTCCCACCATTATTATTTAAAAAACCACATAAGGTTGCAAAAATTGGTTTTAATTGAGCAGTAGATTTCTTAAACTCCAAGATTTCTGATTCACCTTGCAAAATTAATTTTTTTATATCATGCAAAATATTTTTCATATTTTGCATTTTACAAAGCCTTAACTGACAAATCAATTAATTTGTTTGGTACGCAGGAATTGCCGCTCCACTCGGAAATAATTTTTTAGTTATTTGCAAAACCTGTGGTGAATGCATAATCTTTACCAATTGTTTAAGAATCTGCTTATTTTTATCTTTGCTGCGCACTACAATTACATTTGCATAAGGTGAATCAGCACCTTCTTTTAATAAAGCATTTTGCGGGGTAAATCCTGCAGCTGTAATGTAATCATTAGTTAATCCAACTAGATCTGCATCTTTAAATACTCGTGGTAATTGAGCAGCATCAAGTGTTTTAAACCGCAAATTTTTTGGATTACTAACAATATCGTGCACCGTTCCAAATAAACCAGCTTTAGCTTTTAATTTTATTAATCCAACTTTTTGTAATAACAACAACGCTCGGCCTTCGTTACTTGGATCATTTGGAATTGCAATAATTGCACTATATTTAAGTTGTGATAATCGGCTCAATTTACGCGAATAAAATCCAAATGGATAAACAAAAGTTTTACCAATTGGTATCAAATGATATCCATGTGCTTTGATTTGTGCATTTAAAAATGGCGTATGTTGAAAAATATTTGCATTAATATCACCATCATTTAAAGCTTCATTTGGCAATTGATAATCATTAAACACAACTATTTTTAATTTTATGCCGTAATCTTTTTTTGCAACTTGTTGTGCAGTTTGCAAAATAATTTCCTGCTGTCCGCCAACAACGCCGACCTTTATGATGTTTTGTTTTGTTGGATGCCAAATTTGACTTCCAATACAAACAGTCCACAACAGCAAACAACCCACTCCAACCCATTTTAATTTAGGCTTAATTGCTAAATGGTTACCGAGAGTTTGAATGAGCTGCACAATTAAGACTAATAACACTACTGTTTCAATCATCACTGCCGTGTTAAACCGTTGATAGCCATAATTGATGGCAAGCTCGCCTAAACCGCCGCCACCAACGGCGCCAGTTATGGCCGAATAGCCAATTAACGCAATAATTGTTAAAGTTGCGCCTTTAATCAAACTTGGTAAGCTTTCCGGCAGCAAAACCTTATAAATTATTTGCCATGATGTTGCGCCTAAAGCATGTGCCGTTTCGATTAAGTTGTGTGGCACCTCTGCAAGTGCGCTTTCAACTATGCGTGCAAAAAATGGTATTGCCGCAATAGTTAAAGGCACAATCGCTGCGTTTACGCCAATGGATGTTCCAACAATTAAACGCGTTAATGGAATGATGCTGATTAATAAAATGATAAATGGTACTGATCTGGTGATGTTTACCACCAACCCAAGCAAACGCTTAGTTTGTTTATTTCCTGTAAATAATAATATTCCTAAGATCAAACCAAAAAAAATACTAAAAAAACTTGAAATAAAAACTGTGTAAATAGTTTGCCAAGTTGCGATCAATAATGGAATTAAAGCAAAATTATTCATAACCGATAACCTCCGTTTTAATGTTAATCTTGTTGAGATAACCAATCGCACTTTTAACCGCATTTTTTTCTGCAATGAATTTGCAAATTAAAAATCCAATAGAAGCACCATGCACAAATTCCAAATCAGCTTGTAAAATATTAGCGGTTACACCAAATTGTTTGGATAATGAAGCGATAATTGGTTCATAAGCAGAAGAACCAACAAAAGTTAGCTGAATAATGGGATTTAAACCAGCTTGGTGTTCTGTGTGTAAATTGTCACGCAAACACGCTGGTAATTCTAAGTGCAAAGCGCTACGAATTAATGTTTTAGTTATTTGTGATTTTGGTTCAGCAAAAATTTTTGTGACGCTACCTTCCTCGATCAAACAACCATGATCTAAAACGGCCACCCGATCGCATAAATTTTTAATTACATTTAGTTCATGTGTAATTAGCAAAATCGTAAGATTTAATTTTTGATTTATTTGTTTTAATAATTTTAAAATCGAATCTGTTGATTCTGGGTCTAATGCAGAAGTTGGTTCATCACACAAAAGTAACTTAGGATTAGTAATTAGCGCTCGAGCGATTGCAACCCGTTGCTTCTGACCGCCGCTTAACTGTCTTGGATAATGGTCACGTCGGTCAGATAAATTAACTAATTCCAGCAAATCCGAAACTTTTTTCTTAATAGATTGTTTGTTTTCGCCGATTAATTCCAACGGTAATGCAATGTTTTCGTAAGCTGTACGTGATTCCAACAGGTTAAAATGCTGAAAAATCATGCCGATTTGACGCCGTTTTTGGCGTAACTGTTTTCCAGAAAGTGTGGTTAAATCGGTGCCATCAATGACCACATTGCCGCTCGAAGGCGTTTCCAGCAAATTGGCACAGCGGATCAACGTACTTTTGCCGGCGCCACTTTTGCCGATCACGCCAAAAATCTCACCATGATTTACATCAATATTGATATCTTGTAATGCAAGAATTCCTTGAAATTCTTTGTTTAATTCTTTGATTTGTAACATTTTTCAATCCTCAAATTCATTTTAATTGGGTATAAAAAAACCAGCGGTAGTTTCCCAGACGCTGGCATTGGAACTTAAGGATTGTTTGAGTTTACTTACAAACCAACAAGCCCAACCTAGACAGCAGCGTCTGGGTTAGGCATTGACATTTGTTGTAAGTAAAATTCATTCATGATTTTATTATTATAGTTTGTTATTTGGAAAATTCAACTATGGCGTCCCCAAGGGGATTTGAACCCCTGTTACCGCCGTGAAAGGGCGATTTCAGTATAACGAAATTATGCAAAGATGTTAAACCGTTTATATTTTTATTAAACCGCCTGTCTTCGCTTGTTCGCTGTTTTTCATAACTCATGTTTTACACCTCTATTTTAAATCGATTCACTATATTAAACGATTCTAGTTATGCAGTACATATTTTTGATGTCATTGAAACCTTTGCCATAAAAAACTTAACTTTTACATTTTATAATTTTTTAGCAATGGTTCTTTTTCAATTTTGAACACACTTTTTAAGAATTTGCTTGTTGCTGGGTACTTAACATTGGTATTTGAAAAGGCTTCTAGAAATGTAGTCACATTAAATAAAAGGTCGTTACGCAAATATTGTAACACTTTATTTTTCATGTTCAATACTTGCAACCCATTTTTGAAGAAAAAGCTAAAACAGCAGAAACATTTAGTTTTTTTCTTAAGTTTCTGGATTTTTTTCTCATGATTATAAATCAATAGGTCTATTCTATTAACGTATTTCACCTTGCCCGCTAATTCTTTAATGTTTGATGCCATCTTCTTGCCTGTTTTAGAGTCGTAAATTGCCAATTTGTTTGGCAAGATATCTAACAACACATCTAGTAAAGTTATATCAACTTTACTTTTAAAATAGTTTTTAAATGCTTCATGGAGTTGATGGCTCAAATTGCGAATAAGAGCCTTCTTTTTGTTCAATAGTGCTTTATCCTTAGCAAAATAATTTAAGCTTTGTGCCCGTATTTTTTCAGCTTCTTTTAAAATCTTTAACGCCATTTTATCATCGAAAATGTACTTACACTTACTGAACAAATAACTTTTGATATTTTTTATCGCAATTTTAGCACACTTAATATTCCATATGCTTATGTTAAGAGAAAGTTTACTTAAACATAATCCAAGTTTTTTTCGCTCAATCAATATTCCTGAAATTTTTTGTATTGGCACATGGTTGATAAATCTTTCAAAGGGGATGTGTTGTTCACCAAATCCTTTGCTCAAAAAAAGGCCAGATGTGCTGATTATAAATGTAATACCCGATTGGGTATAACTACTATCAAATCCTGATTTTCCAACGGATAATGATATTTTTTCGGATCCATTCAAACCAAATCCATTTGAAGTAGTTTCAACAGAGTATTTTTGAGCATCAATTTTTGAGCAAATGCCGAGTTTTAAAATAGAATCCAAAACTTCTAAATTATAACCTTGTATGCCATGAAATGCTACATTTTTTTGTTTATAAATAGGTGTTTGTACAGTATTGCGTGGTATAAGCATAAAATTTACCTCTACAATTTCACTTAATAATATAAATCAACATTTCCCATTTAAGAGTCAAATGTCATTGTTTCGTTTCAATTATAGTCATCGATTCTTAACGCAAGCTTAAGGTTTTGAGAAAGATGTTAGTTTTTTCAGTTTTTTTGCGATTTTCTATCAAAATCGCTCTAAGCAGCAGTATTTTGATCTGTTTTTTGCACCTTTTCAAGCTTGATATTCCAGGTAACAGTTTTTCGTAATTTTCTAATTTTTGGCAATCTGGAATTTTGCTCAATATTTGTGTCTGCTTTAGTGGTGTAAGATTATAACATTTGATTTCATGACTGGCTCCTTTTGTAGTTAATTAGCAAGTCAGTTTAACAAATGAAATTTAAATTAAAACTATGCGGTAAATGTGGCGATTTACCAAAAGCAATGGCATTACTGAAGGCTTTCATAGAAAAATGAAATTGATTCAGCGTCGGGCTTATGGCTTTAGAAACTTTGACAACTACCGTATTCGTGTGAGAGCATTATGTGCTTAATAATTTGTGCCTCCGGATTTGGGGATGACCCAAAAAACTGGCGTCCCCAAGGGGATTTGAACCCCTGTTACCGCCGTGAAAGGGCGATGTCCTAGGCCTCTAGACGATGGGGACATATGATATTGTGGAGCTAGGCGGGATCGAACCGCCGACCCTTTGCATGCCATGCAAATGCTCTCCCAGCTGAGCTATAGCCCCAAAACCGGAGATTTTATGGGGCAAAGGTCATGCTGTCAATAAGTTTAGCATAGATTGACATTGATAGCATATAATATCATTTAAGTTGAGATGTAATGCTTTGTACAGGATTAATGATAAGTGGTTGCTCCTCATTATTCTTATCCTCACCACTGTCGTTCTGAACAAGATTAATTCTACGTGATGGGTTTGTAATTTCTTTAAGATCATTCTTATATGCTTTAAAATTGCTGCGACCACTATCGATTAATTCATGGAACATCGATAAAGCAGCTATGCATCCTGTTAATAATTCTGTGATAAATGTATTGTCATATGAAATATTTTTAATCGTTTCAATAGTATGTTTAATTACAAGAAAAATCACTGTAGCCATCCCATATCTTGATAACACATCATAGAAAACATTTAAACATCTTGAGTTGGCTGATATAAATTTTTTCCATGCTAAATTTTTTACTTCGTCACCTTCATTTATTTGTGCATTCTTGTATTGATCAACACTGCAGTTCAAGATTGCCTGCAACGCTTGAGGAATAATTCCCGCAGTAGTCAAAATAAATGGCACCGTCGTTTTTGATCCTTTCGTAAATGGTAATTGTGGAGGATATACCTTTCTTACAAAAGAAAGATAAAAGTTCAAAGCTGTGAAATTCAAGTAATTAATTAATATCACTTGAGGACCTTTAATAAATAATAATTTGCATAAATTTATAATTTTGTGTTTTTCAAATTTATCTAGTTTATCTAAATAACCTTTTATTTTTGAGTGAGAATTTTCTATACGCCCTTTTTTTTGCTTCATTGCCTTATCGACATTTTGTAATTCTTTTCTAAAAGATTGCTGCGCGTCATGGGCACCGAATATTCCACTTAATACCATTGTACCAATTTGACAAGCAAGGTATCCTTGATTAGAAAATAATGCAGCAAAATCAAAAACCTCAAAAAACAAAAAAGCCGGCACAGCAACAATATTGAAGCCATTTATGAAATCCTCTATAGGCTTAGTAAGCAATTTTAACATTGAGAAAGTCAGTTTTGCGTTGCCTTTGGTCGCTTTTGCAACGTCATTAAATAGTAAGTTTATTAATCTAACAGCAATACACCCTGCCATCCATAACGAAAATAAAGTATAAGCTGTGGTTTTTGACACTTTTGTGATCGGTTTGCCAAACCAATCATCAACAACAAACAGCATTAATGCGGAATCAGCTGCTCCGTTAATTATGCCCTTATCAAGATATTTTGTTGTTTCTTTAAAAGTTTTATATCTAAAATATTTAGCAAAAACATTTTTTATATACTTTATTCCTTTATTTAAAAGAGATACAAGTTTTTTACCAAAAGCCATAATATGTTTCCCCTTTTTATGTTATTTTGAGAGGAGGCATTGTAACACGTTAATCTTAAGGGAATCTTAAGGCCTGTAAATAAAAGCCAATTAGCGCACAACTCATTAAATCTTTAATAATCAAAGAGTTATAATGAAAACCATTAAAATGGCTTAAAAATAAAAAGTTTATAAGCGCATTAAAATTTCTTGCGTGATCTCATCAATACTGCCAGAACCATCAGCCTGGACAATTTTTACAAGATTACTAAGTAGTAAGTTGCTAACTCTAAAATCTTAAAATGCGCTATTTTGTATCTACAACTTTTTCACGAACTTAAGATTTCCTTAAGGTTTGCAAATTATAATACACAAACGCTTTGAGAAGAAATAACAAAAGGAGTGCAATTATGTTTATAGTGAAGACTTGTGAACAATGGGTAGAAAAACAATGGCAAAGTCTTAAAAATTGGTGGAAAAATGTAAAAAAAAATTTTAGTGATGCGCGCACTATAAGTGATTGCACACTTGCGTGTTGTAAGCCAATCACAGATCTGACTCTTTTGCCTTTTAAAATTTTGGATTGGCCAATTAAGTGGATCGTAGAACCAATATTAGAAGCTGGGTTTGATGTAGCCGGACTAATATTTATCGGGCTTGGCGGTTGGTTTGGCAAGAAAACAACTATTGAACCAAATGCGTCACTTTCAAATACAAGTACAAAAATAACAATGCTTGCGATTATTATGCCTGCTTGGATGCTAAGGCTAATTTATCATTTTGCTGATTATCTGAAACAAAAAGCGCAGAATAAACTGAAAAAAGATGGTAGGTTAAACTATAAATGGCGAATAATAGCAAAATTATCAACTATAGTTCACAAGGGTTTAGCGGAAATTTTTAATGGAATTTATAATCTCAACAAAACCTGGGTGTCTTCGTTAGTAGTTGGTGATGTATTTTTATATTTTGGCGCATCAAATTTACTTATCAAACGAATTATTCAGCCAGCTAGCTTTATAGCTGGATGTATTATGTGGGCGCGTTATCATCTCAAAAATACAGAAAAAGCTTATAATAACACTAAAAAAGAAATGGAAAAATTTAATAAGGTTAAACACAATAGGATTAGCCTAACAGGTGTACTAAATGATCGTGAATTTGTAAAAAATTATTGTGAGGAAAATGGTTCTCAAAATTGTTGTGTTACCATGTTCTTTTGTTGTCAAAAAAAGAAATCAGAAAATGATTCAGAATGCCGTTTAATTGATACGCCAGAAAAAAAATCTTACAATACTTTATAAACGCTTCAAGATCTCTTGCGTAATCTCATCAATACTGCCAGAGCCATCAACCTGGACAAATTTAACTGCGCCGTTAGCTTGGTAGTATTGAATTAATGGCTGAGTTTGTTGGTGATAGACTTCAAGTCGATGACGCACTACCTCTTCTTTATCATCTTCGCGCTGAATTAGAGGCTCACCAGTTTCATCATCTTTGCCTTCCTCGCGTGGAGGATTATAAATCACATGATAAGTACGCCCACTTGCTTGATGTACGCGCCGTCCTGACATGCGGCGTACAATTTCATCATCAACAACAACTATTGCAATCACACAATCAATTGTGACTTTCGCATTAGTTAATGCTTGCGCTTGCTCCATCGTACGTGGAAAACCATCTAATAAAAAACCATTTGCACAATCAGGCTGCGCAATTCTTTCTTGAACGAGCGCAACCATAATATCATCAGAAACTAATTTACCAGCATCCATAATTGCTTTTACTTTCAGTCCTAAAGGAGATTTAGCAGCAACTGCTGCGCGCAGCATATCGCCAGTGGAAATAAATGGAATCTTAAACCTATCACAAATAAATTTTGCCTGCGTGCCTTTACCTGCACCCGGCGGACCTAATAAAATTATTTTCATGAATTTTTCCTTTGTATGTAAACAGATTTTGCACGTTATTTTAAAACATGACACATCGCAGGGGAGCTTGTTTGCAAACTTTTGAGCGCATGGAAGCGCGAACAAAGTATTACACGGATGTACTTTTCAATCATGCCAAGCTTGTTGCATGATTGAAAAGACGCGTTTGCAAACAAGCTCGCCGTAAGATGTGTCAAAATGTTTTAAAATAACGTGTAATCGATTAATCTTCAACTGCATAAATTCCAGGAATATTACGTAGATAGCCTTTATAATCCAAACCAAACCCAACTAAAAATTTATCAGGAACATTTAAGCCGGTAAATTCCGCCTTATCTAATCCACCCTCTTCTCTCGGATGTGCTTTATCAACCAATACAGCTGACAATACTTCTTTAGCTCCTTGCTGAACACAATAATCTTTGATTGCAGCGAGCGTGATTCCTGAATCCAAAATATCTTCAATAATAATAATATTACGGTTTTTTAATGGAATGGTTGGAGTGGCCAGCCAATGCAAGTCCCCTCCCCGCATTTCACCACGAAAACGTGACGTATGAATATAATCAATTTGCAATGGGAAATTAAGCAATGGTGCGAGTTGTCCTAAAAAAATCAAGGCGCCATTCATCGCACATAACAGAATTGGATTTTTATCGGCTAATTCTGCATTCATTTGACGAGCCATTTCTTCGATAGCTTTAGCTACGGCTTGTGCATCATAAAGGCAAACGGTTTTGGTTTGTAATTCTTTGACGTCATTTAAGTTGTTGTTCATGGATACCACCTGTGTTTTGCATTAATTCTACCGCCAAACCTTTCGGAACTTCCAGTGTTCGTGTTGGAAATGCCATTGAGGCTTGGTGCTTATTATAAATAATATCGATGATTTTGAAAAATACATCTTCCTGCACAGTTTGGAATGGTACCCATTGTGTGGTTTTTGTAAAGGCATAAAGTAAAATATTTAATGAAGATTCATCAAATTTTACCAATTTTGCAAAGTGCATTTGCTGTGTATCAATATCTGGATGATTTTTTAACATTTTTTCAATGTCTTTAATGATCGCGGGCAATTTTGGCGCATCACAGTAACGCACACCAAAATGAGTTCTAATGCGCCGATTGGTCATGCGTGATGGATTTTCAATCACCAGATTGGAAAATATACCGTTTGGCACATATAAAGGTCGTTTATCAAAGGTGCGGATCCGAGTGCGACGCCAACCAATGTATTCAACCGTACCTTCAATTTTTTTATCTGGAGATTTAATCCAATCTCCTACAGCAAATGGACGATCAAAATAAATCATTAGCCCACCAACAAGGTTCGACAATGAATCTTTTGCTGCCCAACCAACAATAATGGCGCCACCACCACCAAATGCAATAACTCCAGAAACAGGAACGCCAACTTCTTGCAATACTACTAAAAATGCGGCAACAATAATCAACAAAATTAATAATTTGCCAATTGCATCTACAGTAGTTTTATCGCTAACCTTAATCGCATAATCCGGATGCACTAACCTTTCGGCAATACGTTTGATATACAACACCAAAAACCATACTAAAAAAATTACAATCCCAATGCGGCGGATAGGCGCAATTAGCTCGAATATGGCAACTGCATGAGTTGCCTCTTTAACAATATCTGCAGCATAAGTTATACCAAGCAACCAAATTAAAAATTTAAGCGGTGCGTGAATTGAATAAACTAAAGAATCATCCCAAACCCGATCAGTTTTCTCCAATCGTGGTAGGATATAGGAATAGATAATATTTTGCAGAATATTAATGAAAAAGGTTATTAATACAACAATACAGAATTCAACTATCCAAAAATAACGCATTGGGAATTTAGTAAACAAATGCATAGGTTGATTTAACAGCTGGATTAATTTATTAGTCATATTTTTTTATTGTATCATCAACTATGTCATTCGCCAATGAAGATACGAATATCGACATAAAATTGGAACTCGCGATTTTACAACCAGTTTGTTTGGTAAAATCGCGAGTCAGTAAGCATCTACCGAACTTTAAAGAACACAAATTTATCATGCGCGGTAGTTGCCACAGAAACTTAATAAGTAATTTGTCAGTTACAAATCTTACATTTTGGAATATAACCGATATATTCATTAAGGAAACCGTTTGCCGACTGGTGTAGGTATACCATTTTGGTTATCAGCTACTTGTGTAGCACGTCGCCAGTCGATTTTAGTGTGCTGCTTTTCAATGGTATCTTTCAATGCTTCTACTAATGGTTGCAATCTATCTTCGGCTTTACTATGTTTAAAATCAACTGGTACATGAGCTTCCAGGTATAATACATTGTTTTTCCAACCAATTTTAATAGGCTCATCAATAATATTAACACGTGTGCCAACAGATACTAATTTATATAGCTGTTCGACATCATCTGGATACATACGAATACAACCACCGCTACTGCGAATTCCTACCCCATCAGGTCGATTAGTACCATGAATCAAATAAGTATTTAATCCCAACCGAATCGCATATTTTCCTAGCGGATTTTGCGGACCCGGCAAAATCTTTTCAGGAAGCATAATTCCCATTTCTCGAGCTTCTTCATGCGTATCCTCTGTTGGAAACCAAATAGGATTTTCGCGTTTTTCAATTACTTTGGTTTTAACAAGAGGTGTTGGTGTGTGTATTCTGCCAATTCCAATAGGAAATGTATATACCACTTTAGCGTGCTTAGGATAATAATATAAGCGTAATTCGGCTAAATTTATTACTATGCCTCGTCTTGGTACAGGCGGCAAAATAAAACGCGTTGGCACTACCAACTTTTGCCCTGCCCAAAGGCCATCTTTGATATCTGTGTGAGGATTCGCTTCTAAAAACTCCAGATAACCGACAGAGTATTGTTGCCCAAGTTCAGTAATATTAGTCGCTTTTGGCACGGTGATAACTTGCGCTTCTCCAATAATATCCACACCTTGTGGTGGTAATGGGAACATCGCTGCAAATGTTGCCGCAAAAAAAGCATTCAGAGCAATGAAAGCTAAGCATTGTAAATGATGTCGTATTTTCATAGGCGTAATATAGCGTGCTTTTTAGTGGTTTCGCAAATATTTTTCTATAATCTTTAGTTATTTACGCACTTGTGGCAAAATAATATTATATAGCAAGATCGTGAGGATATCACAATGACAGCTTCAAAGCTAAAAAACTTCAGCAATATTTTTATCACCGAAACTGGAGAAAATTATCTAAAAATATTTTTGCTGTTATGCACGTTATTTTTATTATGGGGATTCTCCATGGGGCTGATCGATGTTTTAAATAAACATTTCCAGGAAGTATTACATATTTCTAAGGCCAAATCAGGTTTTGTACAATTTGCTTATTATCTGGGTTATTTTACTATGGCGATTCCGGCAGGATTTTTAGCAAAGAAATTTGGCTATAAATTTGGCATCATTTGTGGTTTGGTTTTAGTCGCGCTTGGTTCATTATGGTCAATACCGGCAACCATGATTGGGACCTTTTTTGTGTTTTTAATTGGCTTATATGTAATTGCTTCCGGCCTTTCTTTTTTGGAAACAGTTGCGAATCCGTATACGACAGTGTTAGGCTCCCCAGAAATGGGCGCCGCACGTATTAATATGGCACAAAGCTGTAATGCTTTTGGACAAATGCTTGGACCATTAATTGGCGGCCAAATTATTTTATCCGCAACCATAGGCGGACAGGCTGCCAGCACAAGTTTATATATTCCGTATGTTGGTATTGCTGTAATTGTAATAATTTTAGCGATAACTTTTTATGTTGCCAAAGTGCCGGATGTAAAGGCCTTAGAACAATGTGATGTGACAGAAGAAACTATTGAAAAAAAATGTCGGCCGTTTTGGCAACGTTGGCATTTTATTTTTGCCGTAATAGCGCAACTATTTTATATGATTGCGCAAACCGGAATTTATAGCTTTTTTATTAATTATACAGTAACTAATTTACGCGGATGCAGTGATCGTACTGCATCGGTGTATTTATCATTAGGTGGTTTTGGTTTATTTTTACTTGGCAGAGTAATCGGAAGTATGATTTTACGTAAAGCTAAACCAAATAAAGCTTTAGCATATTATAGCTTAGCCAATGTTGTTTTAATGTTTATTGTAATGCTTGGTTTGGGCGGTTTTGGCGTATTAGCTCTGGCGTTTAGTTTCTTTTTTATGTCAATTATGTTTCCAACTATATTTGCCTTAGGAATCGCAGGTTTAGGTGAACAAACTAAACAAGCATCATCTTTTTTGGTGATGGCAATCGTTGGCGGAATATTTACTC
>JASFHH010000003.1:0-75523 GCA_050123335.1 Gammaproteobacteria bacterium | reverse complement strand
GATAAAAGAATCTTCGGACAGCGAGTTCTTGAAAATACTGGAACAAGTTCGCTCGTTGAAGCGGAGAAATTTTTAGCAAGAAGATCTGAACAACTTAGAGAAGCGCAAGTTTTTGGAGTACGCCCAGCGCGTACTTTCCGGGAAGCTGCAACAAGATATTTGAAAGAAAATATGCATCAATCAAGTATCGAAAATGCCGTGCTTAATCTTGAGTTGTTAGATCCTTTTGTTGGCTCTTTAACATTAAATAAAATTCATACAGGTTCATTGCAATCGTTTATTGACGCAAGAAAGCGTCAGGGATGCAAGAATAAAACGATTAACATTGCTTTAGGCGTTGTTAGACGTATTTTGAATCTTGCTTCGATGGAATGGATTGATGAGAACGGTTTAACTTGGCTGGCAAATGCGCCAAGAATTAAATTGCTGTCGACAAAAGACGGTCGTCAGCCCTATCCAATTTCATGGGATGAACAAGACCGATTGTTTAATGAACTGCCCGAACATTTAAAGCAAATGTGTTTATACAAAGTAAACACGGGTTGTCGGGAACAGGAAGTTTGTCAATTACGTTGGGAATGGGAAACACCGATTCCGGAATTAGGAACAAGTGTTTTTATTATTCCCGCCTGGATTGTTAGAAATGGACGTATGCAATCAATGGTTAAAAACGGTGAAGACAGATTGGTTGTTCTTAACGATGCTGCAAAAAATATTATTGAGCAACGGCGCGATATCGATTCAACCTATGTTTTTACTTATAAAGGCCATCCGATTCGCAGGATAAACAATACTGCATGGAGGAAGGCAAAAGAACGAGCTAATTTGCTACAAGTTCGGGTACATGACTTGAAACATACTTTTGGCAGAAGATTGCGTTCGGTTGGAGTTGCTTTTGAGGATAGACAGGATTTACTTGGTCATCGATCAGGAAGAATTACGACTCATTATTCCGCAGCAGAAGTTAAAAATTTGATTACAGCTGCAAATAAAGTTTGTGATTCAAAAAAGCAAAGTCCGGTACTGACAATTCTCAAAAGCACACGTAAAATCGGAAGTCTTGCAAGTTTGCAAAGCTAGGTTCCGCCAATCTCCCGCCAAGCATAAGGTTGTTGTGAATGTACTTCGGAAAGCGATGGGATAACTAAATGATTATTAAAGGAAATTATCTCGCGCCCGGAGGGACTCGAACCCCCAACACCCAGGTTCGAAGCCTGGTACTCTATCCAGTTGAGCTACGGGCGCATAAATGAAAAATGCGCTGATCGCAATGCAATCAGCGCATCTAAGATAATAAAAACTTCATAAATTAGCAAGAAATTGATATCAAAACAGCTTAGATTCCGGATAATTGCGCAGCACATTTCCGGGATAACTTCCATAGATCGTAATTATTATTTCTATCTATCGTAAGACAGCTTGAACTCACATCTAATATTGTATTTCTTTATCTACAATATTAATGCTCTGTTTTTTTACCAATGTAATGACCGGCAACGCCGCCAACTACTGCACCGCCCACGGTTGCCGCAGTTGAACCACCACTAATTGCATGCCCCGCTAAAGCACCAGCACCTGCACCAACTACAGTACCAACATCACGATTCCTGATATTATTACAGCCAACCAGACCAATCAACATCACTGAACAAAAAATAACCATTAAAGTTCGCATAACTATCTCCTTATAATCACAAAAAAACAAATCCACTTTTTAAGAATACTGCAATCAATTTTATTCTGCAACACCCCTCAGCCCTTTATTACCGCCAAAGGCTTTAATTTCACAACTTTTCTAGCAATATGTGATTTATCAACCACATTAACAACATCCTCAATATCTTTATACGCTTGCGGCGCTTCCTCAATCAAACCTTTCGCTGAACCACCGCGCACGATAATACCTTTCTTTTGCAAATCACCTAGCAATTGTTGATAATCAACAGTTCGTTTAGCTTTAGTACGCGACATCTGACGTCCTGCACCATGACAAGCTGAGCCAAAACTATTTTCCATCCCCTCTTTGGTTCCAACTAAAACATACGAAGCAGTACCCATTGACCCAGGAATAATCACTGGCTGTCCTACTGATTTATATTTATCAGGTAAATCTTGCGAACCTGGACCAAACGCACGTGTCGCTCCTTTGCGATGCATAATAAATTGCTGACCGAAATGCTTTTCAAGTTTTGCAATATTATGCGCCACATCATACACAACCCGCAACTGATGTTCCGCACCGCCTAAAATACGCTGCCAGGCACGACGAATATGGTTTGCAATTAATTGTCGATTAGTCCAGGCAAAATTCGCTGCTGCTGCCATTGCTGCATAATATTGTTGTCCAATTTCCGATTTAAACGGTGCGCAAGTTAATTCACGATCCGGCAAACTAATTTTAAATTCACTTAAATATTTATTCATCAAATGCACGTAATCCGTACAAACCTGATGTCCAAACCCACGCGATCCAGTATGAATCATCACAGTAATTTGATCCTGAAATAATCCAAACACTTGTGCTACTTTTTCATCATAAATTTCGGTAACTTGCTGGATTTCTAAAAAATGATTTCCTGCTCCTAAAGTTCCTAATTGATCAGCGCCACGTTTTTTAGCTTTTTCCGAAACAACTCTTGCATCTGCAATTTTAAAACAACCCCGCTCTTCAACAACATCCAAATCTTCTTGCAACGCATATCCATTACTAACTGCCCATTGCATTCCATGCTGTAATACTCGATCAAATTCTTTAGATTTTAAAACCAATTGCCCACCGCGACCAACTCCTGAAGGAACATCACGCTGAATTTGATGACTTAATTTTTCAAGCTGATCTTTAATGTCAGTAAATTTATATTGACTAGCTAATAACCGCACCCCACAGTTGATGTCATAGCCCACACCCCCAGGTGAAATAACTCCATCTTCAACGCTAATCGCTGCAACTCCACCAATTGGAAAACCATAACCCTGATGAATATCCGGCATTGCCAATGCGTATTTATAAATACCAGGCAAAGTTGCGACATTTACTAATTGCTCAATTGCACGTTCATCTAAAATATGCTGCAGCATTTTTTCTGTTGCATAAATACGTGCTGGAACCCGCATATCGTGACGAAAACTTGTTGGGATTTCCCAAAGATAATCAGAAATTTTTTTGAAATCGCTAAGGCTAACCATGTTTTTAATCCCTTTTACATTTCCTTGATCCCGCGGTTCCTCCGGTCAAGCCGCAGGACAGGCAAGCCGCGGGATGATAACAACGGTTAAATATCACAAACGAAAACCGCCTCCCAAATATCATTAGTTTTTTTAACGCTAAGTTCAGAATAAGTTATCGCTTTAATATCATCTTTTGCCGTTGCTGATATCATTCCAACATCAGCCACCAGTTTTTTCTCAGCAAAAGTTTCTATTTCAAAATTAACGCAAGCTAAATGATTAGCATCGCTTAAATATAAAATTTCCGTCAACCAATTTATGAACAAATCTTCTAAATTCGCAGCTTCAACTTGCACTTTTTCTGTTTTAGTAACTTGCGCTTCTTCTACTACTTCATATAAAAAATTTGTTACTGCACATGCTGCATTGATAAATAATTTTGGCAAAGTTTCACCAAATGCGCGAATTTTCAAATCCGCTGGATGTTCGAGGTATTCATATTTTTTCATAAACTAGATTTATAAATTTCCTCAATTTCTTTTAAATCAATATCCTGCTGCTCACCCAAAGCAGTAAAACCATGACTTTCAAGTGAAGCTAACATAGAAGGAATTACATTGGCCTCTATTTTATATTCACTCAAACGAGTTTTAACTCCTAAACTTTCAAAAAACTCACGAGTTTTATTAATTGCAGCAAGAATTTTTTCTTCTTCACTACCTTGTGTAATTTGCCAAACCCTTTCTGCATATTGTAATAGTTTTGCACGTTTATTGTCACGTTTAATGTATAACAAACTCGGTAATATAATCGCTAAAGTCTGCCCATGATCCAAACCGCACTTAGCTGTGATTTCATGACCAATGATATGTGTCGCCCAATCTGTCGGCACACCCATACTAAGCAAACCATTTAATCCCATAGTAGCGCACCACATTATATTCGCACGCGCATCATAATCGTGCGAATTTGCCATAGCTTTTGGACCTTCTTCTAATAAAGTTAACAAGATACTTTCAGCAAATCGATCTTGCAACGGAGCATTAGCTGGAAAAGTTAAATATTGTTCGGTAACATGCACAAAAGCGTCAATAATTCCATTAGCCGTTTGATGTGGTGGTAAAGTAAATGTTGTAGTCGGATCTAAAATTGAAAACCTTGGAAATACCAAAGGATTTCTGAATGCTAATTTTTCCTTGGTGTCTTCTCGTGTTACCACTGAACCACAATTCATTTCTGAACCAGTTGCTGGCAAAGTTAATACTGCGCCCAACGGCATTGCATTTTTAATTGAACCCCAATTTTGCATAAAATTCCACGGGTCATCAGGATATTTCACCGCCGCTGCAATAAATTTAGTTCCATCCAATACAGAACCACCACCAACCGCCAATAAAAAATCAATCTTTTTATCATGCACAATTTCAACTGCTTTCATCAAAGTTTCATATCTTGGATTAGGTTCAATGCCACCAAACGCGATTACATCATGATTTTTTAATGCTGCCATTACCTGATCATAAACGGTATTACGTTTAATGCTGCCGCCGCCGTAAGTTAATAAAATTCGTGAATCTAATGTAATTTCATCAGCAAGCTTCGCAATTTCTCCTTTTCCAAAAATAAGTTTAACCGGATTATAAAATTCAAAATTCTGCATTACTCTCACTCCTATAAAAAGTATTACCATAACTTTTGTTGGTTAAATTTTAGTTCTGCTCTAACTGCATAACCGAAATCCTTATATTTTAAACAATGGATTATGTCTTTTGTTTCTTTTGTAAAATACGGATGCACTTTACAACAACAAATTGTATATTCACCACAATGTTTTTCCAATCTTTTTATTTCTTTATTTCGCAGTTGAAATCTCACATCAATCATCTGTTTTGCCTCATGCAAAACTTCCAATTCCTTATGTTTACATAAAAGATCAACGCAACAACAAAAACTTACTGGTATTCCCATAATACAGCAAGTAAGCATATTCAACAACCCAACCCCACAAAACCATTTAATCGATAAACTGCATTTAATTTTTTTCATGAGTTTGTCGATTTTTAGATGCATTTCTTTTTTCAGCTTATTATCACTAGGTATTTTCATAAAAAATGATGTTCGCGGCTTTATTAGTGGTTTTTCCAATTCTAGTTTTTTTGTCATTTTATCTGAACCGTAATCTGAACTTGAATCTGGATTTAACTGCTCGTATTCACTCTTTACAAATTTCTTCTTTTTTTCAACCTTCTTGTCTTTTTGCAAATTCTTATCATAAAATGATTTATAGTTTTCATGCACTATCTGACACATACCTATTGACTTAAATGAAATCTGTACCTCATCGTCGTTAATAACAGGTGATCGAACAGTAAGATTTTGAGTTACTATTTTGTCTCCAGCAACAAAATATTTCAGTAACGCCCCAAGCTCATATATTTTACCATCAATTGAACAAGCTACTGGTATTTTTATTGCGCACAAAGTTATCGGACACTGTTTCAAATTTTTCGGAATATCATTCTTCTTCATTTTATCTATTTTTTCACACCATCGCAAAATATTCTCTATATCTCTATAACATGTCTCTACATAGTCTTGAACGCTTTGGTTCAAGTACTTATAGCAGTCTAGTATAGTGTCTACATAGTCTTTTTCATCTTTTCCTGTATAAATTTTTTTTAATTGTTGTTTTTTTAATTGTCGTTCTTTTAATTCATCCTCTGAATCTGAATCACTGAAATATGACATGTTTCCCCCTGTTTTATAATTATTGTTAATTCTGCCTGGAAGAAACTATTTTACTGCAATACAGCATAATTCAGCAATAAATTTTGTGAAATATCCAAAACTCATGATAAACTATTGATTATGGAGAACAGTTTCGTCGAAATCAGGAATTTGCACTTTCAGTATCAGGGACGTAAGATCTTTGACGGGATTGATATTGATATTCAGCGCGGCAAAATTACCGCAATTATGGGGCCAAGCGGTTCCGGCAAAACCACCTTACTAAAACTCATTGGCGGCCAGCTTTATCCAAATTCCGGAAAAATTATTGTAGACGGCGAAAATATTCATGAATTATCACGCACCAAATTATATCGCGCACGCCGTAAAATGGGCATGCTATTTCAAAGCGGCGCTTTATTTACTAATCTTTCTGTATTTGACAATGTGGCTTTTCCAATCAGAGAGCATACTAATTTAAATCCAAATATGGTACGCGATTTAGTTCTAATGAAATTAGAAGCTGTTGGTTTGCGCGGCGCAAGAAAATTAATGCCAAGCGAATTATCTGGAGGAATGGCGCGCAGAACAGCACTTGCTCGAGCGCTGGCGCTTGATCCACAAATGATGATGTATGATGAACCATTCACTGGACAAGACCCAATCACTCTGGGTGTGTTAGTAAAATTAATTAAAACATTGAATGATATTTTGGGAATAACCAGTATTATAGTTTCACACGATGTACCGGAAACTATCGCTATTTCTGACTATGTATATGTATTATCGGGTGGCAAAGTAATTGGCGAAGGTACACCGCAAGATCTAGCTAATACTAAAGCTATTAACGTACAACAATTTATGCAAGGATTACCAGACGGACCAGTGCCATTTCAATATCCTTGTATCAATTTGGCTAAGGATTTAGGTGTCAAGTCTAGACTTGAGACTTGATGTAGTTGTCAAGTCTCAAGTCTAGACTTGACACCTTAAGGAAAAAAATGATTAAAAGCATTCAGCAATTAGGCCGTACAGGCATACATTTTGGCACCGCCCTAGGACGTTCCGGCTGGTTTTTATTTAGCTCGATTATACGTAAACCAAATTTCAAACATGGATTTCCCAGTTTAATTCAACAAATTTATAATGAAGGCGTTTTATCTCTTATTATTATTGTTGTATCTGCTTTATTTATCGGAATGGTAGTTGGTTTGCAAGGTTACAATACTTTAGAAAAATTTGGTACAACTTCCGCGTTAGGACAATTATTAGCACTTAGCGTTACTCGTGAATTAGGTCCAGTAATTACCGCTTTGTTATTTGCTGGTCGGGCAGGCAGTGCATTAACTGCAGAAATTGGTTTAATGAAAGCAACTGAACAATTATCCAGCATGGAAATGATGGCGGTAGATCCTTTACATCGCGTAATTTCACCACGCTTTTGGGGCGGAGTAATTTCGATGCCGATTTTAGCCGTTATTTTTAGCGCAATTGCAATTTACGGCGGATATTTAGTTGGCGTCGTATGGCTGGGAATTGATAGCGGAACTTTTTGGTCTAACATGCAGGCAAATGTTGATTTCCGCATTGACATTTTAAATGGTATTATTAAAAGTATTGCGTTCGGTATTGTTGTTACCTGGATTGCTATTTTCCAGGGTTACGATTGTATTCCCACACCAGAAGGAATCAGTCGCGCAACAACCCGATCGGTAGTATATTCTTCTTTAGTTATTTTAGGATTAGATTTTATATTAACCACAATGATGATGAAAGGATGGTAATCATGCGAAAATATGCAATTGAATTTATTGTTGGCCTGTTAATGATTGCAGGCATTATAGCTTTTGTGGTGCTGGCTTTTAAAGTAAGTGGATTTACAACTTTTGGCGATCATGAAACATACAAAATAACTGCTGAATTTACTAACGTTGGTGATTTGAAAGTAAGAGCGCCGGTAACAATAGCTGGTGTTACCATCGGACAAGTTACTAAAATCAAACTTGATCCCAAAAGCTACAAAGCCGTCGTCACCATGAAAATCATGAACGGTCATAATGACATTCCAGTTGATTCTACTGCAAATATTTTTACTGCCGGGTTATTAGGCGCAAATTACATTAGTATCACGCCAGGATTTGAAAATGAATTCTTAAAAGAAGGTGGACAAATTGAAAAAACCAATCAGGCATTAATTTTACAAAACCTGGTTGGACAATTGATGTATACTTTGAAGAATAAAGATAAGAAGTAACTGACATTGCGAATAAAAAAGTATAATGTCGTAAAAAAGGACAAATGATCTTACGATAGATAGAAATATAAATTACGTTTTATGGAAGTTATCCCCCGCGAAAGTGGGGGATCTACGTGAAGCTTACGAAAACTTTATTTACTGGATCCCGCGGTCAAGCCGCGGGATGACAGAAAAGGAGCACACAATGAAACTACACAAAAAACTAATATTATTCTTCATTTGCATCATTTTTAGCACATCAGTTTTTGCACAAGCGAACCCAATGACAATGATGCGCAATCTTTCCGATAGAATGTTAGCCTCACTACGACAAAATCGCGCAAGACTAAAACGTAATCCTAAATATATTTACACTTTAGTGAAACGCATTATTGTTCCACACGCAGATCTTCCGGGAATGTCTCGCTCAGTGCTTGGGCGCACCGCATGGAAAAGCGCTAACGCACAACAACGACAAGCATTCATTAGTGCATTCACCAATATTATGATTAGCACTTATGCTTCGGCTTTAAATGCTTATGAAGACGAAAAAATTGAATTTTTCCCACTAAGAGGTGGATATCAAGGCAAAAGACGAGTTAGAATTCAAAGCCAAGTAATCAGATCAGACGGCCCACCAATCCCATTAAATTACAAATTAGCTTTAATTAAAAATACCTGGAAAATTTATGATTTGAATGTCGAAGGAGTTAGCTTATTACAAAGTTTTTATTCACAATTTCAAGCAAAATTATCGCAAGGTAAAACTGTGACACAAATTACACGCGAACTACGACGACGTAAAAAATGAAACCAACACAAGCAAGCATAATTGCCAAAACAGAAAACGCCTGGAACGTTGAAGGAGAATTAACCTTCAATACAACAAAGTTATTATTAAACAAAAGTAAAAAAATGTTGTTATCCCACAGCTCAACTGCAGAATCCAGTAAAAGCACTTTGGAAATAGATTTATCACAAGTTACATGCAGCGATAGTTCCGGACTTGCATTATTAGTTGAATGGCAGCGTTTAGCAGCACAGCATAAAAAAACCATCATATTTAAAAATTTACCATCACAGCTATTTAATATGGCAAAACTTTCAAAATTAGATAATATTTTAAATATATAGGGGTCGGGGCTTTACATAATTACAAGTGCGCTGTTTGTTGCTTTGTAATCATGTAAAGCCCCGACCCTTAAAAAACTTAGCTTATAGCTCACATGTAACAAGTGAAGGTGCGACCCCATTATGGAGAACCAAACATGAAACACGAAAACCCATTCAGCGGGATACATTATTTATTTCGTGGATTTAATATGTTGACTACGCCCGGCATTAAACGCTTTGTTATTATTCCATTAATTATCAATATTATTTTATTCAGTTTACTAATTGGTCTTGGTTATCATTTTATTAGTTACTTAATTTCATTATTACCCCATTGGCTGCATTGGCTGAGCTGGTTGATTATTCCAATATTTTTTATTGCCAGTAGTATCATTGTTATTTATATCTTTACTATCATAGCAAACTTAATTGGCGCACCATTTAACAGCTTGTTATCAGAGAAAGTGCAATTACTTACTACGGGGGAAAAACCACGCGAAGATGAAGGTTTTAAAGAAGCAATTAAAGATATACCGCGCACCTTAAAACGCGAATGGCATAAAATTGCTTATTACATTCCGCGCGCTATATTATTATTAATTTTATTTTTTATTCCAATAGTTAATGTAATCGCAGGAATTTTATGGTTTATTTTTGGATGCTGGATGATGGCAGTTGAATATGTAGATTACCCTATGGATAACCATAAAAAACCTTTTAAAGAATTACATAACTATCTACGCGCACATTGTTTACAAAGTTTGACTTTTGGCGCAAGTATTGCGATTATGAGCATGATTCCCGTAATAAATTTCTTTGTAATGCCAGCGGCGGTCATCGGCGGTACTTTGATGTATTTAGAAAACAGTCAGTAGGAGCAAAAACATGCAGACAATACACGCGATTCTTTTAAGCATTTGCAGCTTTTTTCATCCACCAATACATGTGAATATGACACCTGCAACTTCCATTGTAGGATTACCTCGAGCAATTGCTAAAGTGAAAAAAAAATCTACACTGCCAATATTATTTCCTAAGCAAGTTCCCGTTGATCCTGAAATTAAAACTTATTACGCATCAACTTCTCTAACCAACATCCCTCTTGGCATTAATTATATTATTAATGTTGACCGTACTAAAAAGTGCAACGGCGCACATTATTGCAACATTGGTATGCTGCAAGCAGAAAGCAAAGCTAATCCACAAATGTATTATGATAGAAACCACCAGGAAATTACCGTACCGGTAAAATTAGATAAAGATTTTAAAGGCTATTTCACACCAAGCCACGCAATGGGTGATTTTTGGCCGGCAATGCTGCAATGGCGTAATAATGGGACACTGTATACCTTAAGTTGGAATGTAAATCCGCAAGCCAAAGAAAAATATGCGCTCATCAAGATGGCAAATTCAATTATTGCGCAGGAGAAATAGCAGGATCTACGCAACAAAAAGCAATCTAATAATATCTGCCAAATTTACACTGACAAACTGACTGGCGTGTCCACTTCGTAGTATTCCATTGCCCCGTCCATTCACCACCAGCATGATGACAAATGTCTGGACATGTATTCTCAGCATCCATTTGGCTCCAAATAGGGCCTGCTTCAATATCCCGCAAAATACCACGTTTGTGCGGGTGCCAATGACGATGGTGACGATGCATATACTGCAATTGACCATTATTATTCATAATGCCCACGCCTCGTTTAACCATAATACTGGTATGATGTGGAAAACCACGTTGATCTTTACAAAAACAATCCAAACGACCATTAATGACTGAACAACCATCGCAAGAATCTTGATAGTTACCCGGTGGCAAATTAAATTGCGCCACGGCTACATCTATCAACAACCAACTAACCAAAACTAGTAACACTAAAAATAATAATTTTTTATACATATCACCACCTCTTTTACATCGTTTACATACATTGAACTAAACCGTTACCACACTGTTTGAGTTCTTATTCTGAAATTTTACAATTTCTTACGGTAATTTTCTTCAAATTCTTGCAAAGTTTCTTCTGCTTTTTGACGAAAAATATTGTATTTTTGTGATATTCTATCGCCATCACCGGTTTTTAAAACAATTTCCAAATTATTTGTAGCTTTTGTTAACTGCGAAGTTCCACAGTAACATAGTCCTCCATGTAACTTATGTACTAATTTGCCCATTTCTTTAAAATCTTTAGCTTTAAAAAACGATTCGATTGTTTTCATACCCTTCGATAAATCATCTACCAGCATACTCAACATTTTACGAGCCATATTCTTATCACCGCCAACTCGCTGCGCTCCCAGCCCCAAATCTATGATGCTTAAATTCGTTGTGTGCTTTTCTTCATCTTTTTTAGTTTTTTCAGTTATTTTAGTTACAGGAATCAAAATTACATCAGAGGAAATATGTGTTTGTATAATACAATACATTTTTTGCGCATCTAACGGCTTCGTTAAACACTCGCTCATACCGCTTTTTACACATTTTCCTTTTACTGCTTTAGCACTATGGGCTGTTAATCCTATGATTATCGAATCTTTGTTTCTGCTTTTTTTAAGATTTCTTATTCTTTTAGTCACTTCATATCCGTCTATATCAGGTAATCCGATATCCATAAGGATAATATCGTATTTCTTGCTACTGACTAATTTCACAGCCTCTTTTCCTGTTTCGGCAACATCAATATTAAAGTCTTTCTGTAATATAGTAAGAGCTACCATTTGCGCCAAAGTATCGTCTTCTACTAGTAAAACATTTAATTTCTGTTGAAGCATATTATTTGGTAATGATTTTGCTGTGGCATCTTTAGTTTCTAGCCGTTGCTTTTGTGATGAAATTTTGACCGGTAAAGTACAAATAAAAGCTGAACCCTTGCCCAACTTACTTTTAATTTCTATTCTACCGTTTAAATCATCAACAAATTGCTTAACTATAGACAATCCAAGCCCTGTGCCAGTAAATTCCCCTCTGTTTGCCGGAGCAATCTTTACAAAACGCTCATATATCAAATTTTGCTTATCTTTTGGTATGCCTATACCTGTATCGGATACAGTTATCTTGATAACAGCTTCTTGTTTATTTTGCTCACCTTTATTGCTGTTTTTTTTATCCAAATTAATAGTGATTTCAACATGTCCCTTATTGGTAAATTTAATCGCATTACTGATCAAATTCAGCATTATTCTGGATATTCTGTGTTCATCACTTATTATGATATTTGGTACATCAGAAGAACAAGAGTGAATTAATTCCAAGCCTTTGGTTTTCGCAGATGGGGTTCCTATAACCAAAATATCATTAAAGATTTTTCTAATATCAATTTCTTTATTTACTATAGGATATTGCCCTGCTTCTATTTCACTAAAAGCCAAAATGCCATTTAGGATATTTAGCAAACGTCCAGAAGCATTTGCTACTTGGCTAAGAATTTCTTTTTTTTCAGGATCGGTTTCGCTCATTTCCAACAATTTGGTCATTTCAGCAATGCCGGAACATGGTGTCCTTAAATCATGCTCCATATCTGCTATAAACTGATTTTTGATTTTATTAGCTTCTTCGGCCTGTTCTTTGGCTTTTTTGAGTTTTTTTTCGGTTTCTTTTATTTCGGTAATATCAACATATATACCTAAAATACCATCTATTTTTCCTTCCATATCGTAAGTAGGTACTTTACTTGTCAGTAAAAACGCATCACACCCATTAGCTTGTCGTTGGGGTTCTTCTATATTTATTTTTGCTTTGCCTGTTTTGATAACTGCTCGATCATCCTGTATAAAAGCTTCAGTTTGTTCCTTAGTCCAAGGTAATTCAAAATCCGTTTTCCCAACAATATCTTCTGGTTTATCCAAGCCAACTTGTTTAGCAAAATTATTATTACATCCCCTTAATACACTATTTTCATCTTTCCAAAAAACATAACCTGGCACATTTTTTATAATATAATCTAATTTATGTTTAAGCTCTTCCAATCTGTTAATTTTATGCAAATATCTTGCAGTAAGAAGATTAAAATATATAAATAAATTGTAATAATTCATCATTACTATACCATAAAATATTGTTAGAAATGATCACCAAAAATTGTTATAAAAAGTTACAAAACATAACATTAAAATATTTTGAGTTCACCTATAGAACCAGATTTTATTTGTTTGTAAACATTCAAATTTTGAATTTTACTCAACTTATTGTGTTCATGTAAGCTAAAAAATTTAAATTTTTTAGTATGAGGCAATTTGAGCGTTTGTTTAAGTGCTATATACTTTTTCCGTAATTTTTCATTATAATGCTTCATGAATTCTTTGTGCGGCCATTTTGCTTCATCATTATATTTCTTCCATAAAAACAGCACTTCATTATCTATCTCATTATCTACATTTTGTAATCCATTCTTCAAATTTTTATCTGTTAATAATTGCACACCTGCCTTAAGAAAAATTGTAAAAATTGCTTCTAAAAATACAACTTCTGTGGGGAATGGCAACATGAAATTTAATATTTTTTTGTTATTTAAAACGTCCTCTTTTTTAAAATTTTTGCCAAATTCATCAGGCGTTCCCATATTTGCTAATATGCACTTGCTTGAAAAATCTTTCAACTTAAAGTACTTAGAAATAACCCCTTCCACCCCTGTAGCAGTTAACACGCAATGAATATCATTTTTTAAAATTTTTTTTAACTTAGGTAGTGTTTTCTCATTTAAATCAAAAACTGTATGCTTTTTATTTTTTGCATGTTGACGAGCTTTTTCATTAATATCAATTACATAAATATCACTTTCTTTGACACCTGCGCTAACTAATGCTGCTGCTATCCCTGAGCCAACTTTACCAAAACCAAACAACATGTATTTTCTATTGAAAAACAAATTGCTATGCATTAGCATGGCAACGTTAAAAACATCCACAAATCCTTGGTTCAGCCGAGAAGTTTTTCTTGCAAATTCTACAAAATTTATCCATTTTTGCAGTGTATTATAGGAATGAAATATAAGCGCTCTAATTGCACCATCTCCAGTTCCAAGGGATGTTTCTAATTTTTTAGTTTTAGAATTATCAACTGTAATAACTGGGAACTTGATGTTTTTGTATAAATTTGGGTCAGTTTGTGTTAATTCCACCATTCCTTTTTTTGTAGTTACTTTGCCTAACAACCCAGCTCCGCAATCAAATGCCATATAATAAAATCCATCTATTTTATCTTTGGGTATACGCCCCTTAGGATAGAATTTTATTTTAGCTTCTTCCATTATTTCCAATACGTTTTTGTGTACAACCAAATCATCGGTCGCCGTGACCTCTACTTTGGCGCCCCCACGAATCAATGTGTCAATTATTATTAAAGTGGAAAGAGTAATGTGACAATTTAATAGAACCTTTTTACCACAAAAAGGCTTAGGTTTTCCCCATTGTTTAGACAGTTGTTTTATACATTGCCTATCTTTCTCAGGGATATCTTTGCTATAAGCGTTATAAAGAGTTTTAGACATTATAAATCCTCCCTACAAAATATTACTATGATGTTACATAATTCATCATGCATTCAAGATGCACATTTTATTAATTTTTATTAAATGCAATATTTCTTATTTAATAGAAATATTGCTAATTGAGTAAAAATGATTAATGTCTTAACTTTAGATCATACCACTCTATTCTTAAGAAAAACTTAAGTAACTAAAAAAATTGCTCAATTATCATCCTAAAAGCACTTAAATCTATCCGCCGATAAACTAGTATAAATTACCGTATTGTTAAGATTTGTATACTTAAAGTATGCTTGTATTACCTTTGTGTCAAGACCTTAGTTGCTACATTAATTTGTTTTAACTTCAAAAACAGGAAGTAAATTTATAACTGATGTTATAATTTGCACACCATAGATATTATCAGTTAAGAAATTACAATACCTTTTTCACGTAACTTGTTGTTTTTCCCTAAAACAATAAAATTATCCACATTTTCTGTGGATAACTATGTGAAAAACTCTTGGAAATTTCATCTGAGACAGCATCAATACGTACTTGAAGTCAAATTGTCTACTTTTTCTGCATTGATGGTTTGTGTTTATTTTTCAAGGAGTTATAGTTTATTAGCTTATTTTAACATTTGAATAATAAATTAAATGATAAAGTATTAAACAATATATTTGATCCTGTGTACAACTTTATAAAATCCATATTTTTCAATTTTCTTGTCAAGTAAATTCTTTATTTTTTATAAAGATGCTGCGGCAAAGTCATTTTGTGCCATTTCAACGGAAGTCTACCTTTAACTCCCACATACTTTACAATCATCCTCTTAGCAATAATACAATTATCATGATTACATCTAACCCACATGGTATTCATTCCTCGACCACGGTTGCGTCTCACAAAACTATTATATTTGATATACCCCTCTTCACATCCAACTGTAGTTAAATGCAAGGCCTTATGAGAACCGCTGAATTTTTGCGCCACCAAACATAGATCTGGATTAGCCCATGCAACTCCTATGATACTAACACCAAAACACACAAGAACATGAAAAATAACCTTAAATAAACCACACATGATTTCTCTCCCAAAAATATCGTGAATTGTAATGCATCTTAAAACTCTTATGCAAACTAATTTTCAACACATATCAGAACGGATGCAATTCAACATGGTCGGTAAATTTCACTTTGTCATACCGCGGCTTAGATTGTTCCAAGCAACCATCCATGGTAATTTTGCCAGCTCGACATCCATGTCTCGCGTTCGCCGGGGCAAAGCATGCTTTGCCTAAACTAACACCGGCTCACCCGCGGTATCCAGGAAAACTACCAAACAGCCTAGATCCCGCGATCAACAAACTGGGTCGCGGGATGACAATGATGTTATAATTTGTATCAAAATTACAATATACCAACCATGTTGAATTACACCCTATCAACACCAAATTATTGACTAAAACAAATAAGCTTATATAATCAACACTTTAATAAAGTGCAAGGGGCACACTAAAAAAAATGAGTTCAAAAAAAATAAACAACCTAATTAAAAAAATTTATACCAAAATTAAATCAACATCGTACCTGCCCAAAACCGACACAAACAATCAACCTACTTCTGATAAAAAACCAAATATTACAGAAAAAACGTCACCAACAAACACTTCAAATATATTAAAACAACTGGAACAGATTCAAACAACTATGCAAACGACTGAGGATGAATTAAGCTTTACTTAAGGGAACCTAAAATTTTTACCTGCTGCTCAATCCCACGCGCAATTGCTGCATAATTATCAGTTTCACCCAAAGCAAAACCTTGTTGCTGCAATTCATCAGGCAAACATGGTTTACCAAATTCTATTTTAATTTTATTAAAACGAGGAAAAACTCTCCCACGCGGTAAAGCCTGAAATGATCCGTCAATATAAACCGGAACCAACGGAACATTAAGTTCTTTAGCCAAAATTCCGATACCTTTTTTAAAAGGTTTTACTGAACCATCAACCGACCTACCTCCTTCAGGAAAAATGCAAATAACTTTACCATGCCGCAAAACATAACCACAAGCCTGCAGAGCATCTACTAATCTTGCGCCAGGATCTAATGGAATAATCCTGCCAATTTTAATTAAATCACGAATGACTGGTACATCAAAAAAGACATTATACCCAAGAAAAAAGTTACGTATTGCTAACCAATTTGGCATAGCAGCAGCAACTAAAAACGCATCCAAATAAGCAGCATGATTTGGACATAACACAAATGCGGTATCTTTAGGTAAATTTTCTACGCCAACAACTTCTATACGCCAAGCTAATTTAGCAATTGCATATAATCCACCACAAAATAAGAATGTTGCAAACTTTATTAGTTGGTTAGGAGCTAAATCAATTTTATCGGTGATACTTTTATCTGGCTCAGCATTCAATAAATCTTTCCACAAAACTTCTTTTGATTTGAGCTCAAGCGCCACTGTAGCTTCCGGTTTTTGTTGACCAAGCAACTTGTTAATCATTAACACTAGTTCTTTAACCGTAAAAATATTTGCCATATCCTGCTCAGCAATGTGCAAATTAAAATTTTTCTCCAAAACTGCAATTAATTCGACACGACTTAACGAATCAAATCCTAAATCAATACCTAAATGATCAGCTAAAACAATTGGACGACTAATTTGTTTTTCCTGCTGAATTATTTCAGCAATTTTTTTAAACGTAGGAGTAACAACTAGCTGCAAATCTTCTGCGCTAATTTCTGGCTCTTGATATGTTGCCGGTTCAGCACCACTTAATTCGTCTTGATATTTAGCTCGAATTAAATGACGTTTTAATTTTCCAAGTCGAGTACGCGGCAAATCCTGCTTAGCAATAATAAATCCCATAATATGTTTATATTCAGGATAGTCTTTAGATAAAATTTCTAACTCCACTTTAATCGCCGCTTCTACGTCAATCACACCAAATTTGCGCAAATTACCAAAATCAGGAACAATTACTGCTTTTAATTGCTCCACCGCACCATCTTGCGTTGCAATTAACATGACACATAATTCTTTAATAAAACGGCTTTGACTATAATAATCTTCTACGAGCTCTGGTGTAATATTTTTGCCCGAACTCAATACAATTAATTCTTTTTTTCTGCCAGTAATAAACAAATAACCATCTTGATCCAGATAACCTAAATCACCCGAATAAAACCATTTATCTTTTAACACTGCAGATGTTGCAACTGCATTTTTATAATAGCCTTGCATAACATTTAGGCCTTTAATCGCTATTTCCCCAATCCCATGTTGACCAGGATCAATGATTTTAATTGCGACATCTGGAATAGCCTTACCTACCGAACCGATTTTACTTAACAATCCCGGATTAAAAGTAACTACTGGAGCAGTTTCAGTTAAACCATAACCCTGAAGCAAAGTAAATCCTAACTTATCAAAAAAATACTCTACATCTAAATTAAGCTTTGCACCGCCGCAAACTAAAAACTTAAATTTTTTACCAAAAAGCTTATGAATTTTATATAATAAATATTTATTTAAGTTGATTTTAGTTGTTTTACGTATTAACCAACCTATATTTATTAAGCCATAAAGCGGCCAACTCAAGAAAAAAGGAATATCTTTTATCGCTTGTTTTATCGCCTTAGCTAATAAAACAAAAAATTGCGGCACTCCAATCAACGCCGTTACATCAGTTTCTTGTATACAATGCAAAATTTCTTCACGCTTAAGACTTGATAAATAAGTGATTTTATTTTTGGAAAATAATGGCAAAATCAAACTTACCATAAAAGGAAAAGAATGATGTAAAGGTAAAATGGATAAAATATTATGGCCGCTTGACAAAAATTTTAATTTTTCGATACTAGAAAAATTAGCATAAAAATTCGCATGAGTTAATTGCACCCCTTTAGGCTTGCCTGTAGTACCAGAAGTATATAATATTGATGCTAAATTTTCGGGTAAAATCTTAGGCCATATCGTATCTGCTTGCGGGCAAGCAAAAAATTTTGTGAAAGACAAAACTTTTGTTTCTATCAAAGCATCAATGTTTTGTGAATCTTCGTCCAATACAATTATTTTTTCAACTAAAGCCATATTTGCTTTGGCTATTGAAGATAATAATTGGCTGGAAGTAAATACTATTTTGGCTTCCGAATCAGCTAAAAAATAAGTTAAATCTTGCTGATCAGATTGCGGATCAATTGGAATTGCAATCGCACCCGCAAGCAAAATCCCAAAATAAATAAAACTCCACTCCGGTCTATTTTCTAAAATCAGAGCAATTTTGTCTCCCGGCTGCACCTTTAACTGCATCAATGAATAAGCAATAGAACGTACATGATCATAAAGTTCTTTATAAGTATATTGAACGTACTTATTATTTTTTTTAATCTGCATAGCGATCTTGTTAGGCGCCTCGCTTACAACTTGAGCTAATTTTTCAGTTAACGTTGACATTTAACTCCTTTCCATAAAACCACTAAACCCAATAATAAAAAACCTAATAAAATTAATACCGCTATACGATATTTAATTACACCTAAAAATCCGAATAAATATACTGAAAAACCCCAAACCAGTGGCCCAAGAATTGATGCTGTTTTTCCCATTAAACCATAAAATCCAAACACTTCTCCTACCATTTCTTTTGGCGCTAATTTTACTGCTAACGCACGCGCACTAGTCCAGGTAGAACCTAAGTTTATTCCTACTACCGGACCAATAATCCAAAAAACCATTTTATTAAATGCAATAGCTCCAATAAAAAGCGCAATACACCACAACATTAAAACACCTACCAAGGTACGTTTTGCCCCTAATCGATCAGTAATAAACCCGGCAGCAAATGCACCAAAAATAGCAAATACACTTGAAATAACGTAAAAAGAAATTATTTCAACATCACCAAAACCCATAACTTTCTTAGTATAAATAGACATAAATACAAACGTGGTATTAATTGCATTAAATGAAATAAATATCGCAATTAAAAAATTCAATAACCCTGGATATTTTTTAAAATTAACGATGGTATTTTTTATTTTGCCAAAAGATTTTAAAACGATCACCCACCAACCATCAGTAAACGGTGCTTTTTGTGAGATAAAATTATCTTTAACAAAAAGAAAACATGGCAAAGCAAAAACAAAAAATAATACTCCTGTAGGAACAAATGCAGCCTGTCTGCCAAATTTTATCACAAAAGGACTAACCAAAAGCAATCCAGCTATGGTACCAAAATAACCCAATCCAGTTCCATAACCAGATACTCGACCAACCTTATCTGCGCTACTAACTTGCGGTAATAACGAATTATAAAAAATATCAGCTGTTTGAAAACAATAATTCGCTAAAGCAAATAACATCAAACCAACAAACAACTGATTAATTAAACCAATCAAAGCAGTAAAAATACAACATAGCACAGTAAAGAAAATTAAAAATGGCATGCGTTTACCAACACGATCAGATACTGCACCTAAAATTGGTGCTGTAACTGCAGATAGTAACATTGAAAATGAAAGAAAAGAACCATACAAAAGATCCTCACCCCGCATATCGATCGTTACCCATAATGCGAAATAAAGAGTAATGACATTCATCGCAAATATAGTATTTGCGAAATCATACATCGACCATGAAAATACGATTAATCCTTTGCTAGCTTTCATTCTTTAAATTCTACAACTAACTACCAAATAATTAAAGACATTCCTTGAATACACCATACACCAAAAAGAAGCATTTAAGACCATATATCTCTAGTCATCAGCATATTCTAAAAAAGTGAAATGATAACCTATTGATAAATGATTTATTTTGACACTAAACCAAGATTGCTTTTTCTTATCAATCAGCAAAAAGAGCCTGTTTAAATTATATACCCATTACCTCAAGCCGTTCCGTCAAAAACAAACTGAAACATCTAAAATTTATTTTAATATCCCATTGAACATGATAATATTTAGCTCATAATTAGACACATTAAAATTGCTGTTGTTAAGATTTTTAATTAAATTAAAGACTATTGAAAATCAGGTTTCAAATTACATGGCGAATCTAAAAACAAACACCAAAAAATCTTCCACATATTTGCTCATGACGTTAATGTTAACAATCGTAATTGATATTATGGGTTTCAGTTTGGTGTTCCCAATATTGCCTGCACTTTTTGTATCTGGAAAAGCGATATTGGTTGGCACTCATCTGAGCCTTAAAATGCGATATGTATTCTATGGGATAGCCTTAGCTCTTTGGCCAGTTGGAACATTTTTTGGTACTCCATATCTTGGTCAATTGTCGGATAAATTTGGTCGTAAAAACTTGTTAATTGTTTGTCTTATTGTTACAGGAATAGGCTATTCTTTTTATGCGATAGCAATTTATCTACATTCTGCAATATTATTTTTTGTGACTAGATTATTTTCGGGGTTTTTTGGTGGCAATTATGATATTGCTCAAGCTGCAACAGCAGATATTAGCCCTAAAGAATTAAAAATGCGCAATATGGGCTGGATTTCAGTAGCAGCAGCAATTGGAATGATAATAGGGCCTGCTATTGCTAGCTTTACCACAAGTAGCCGAATAATTTCTTGGTTTTCTATAGTAACTCCTTTTTGGATCGCGGCTACTTTTGCAATTTTAAACGCTATCTTAATTATGATTCTATTTAGAGAAACTTATAAAACCAAGAAAAAAACACATATTAGCTTGTCTAAAATATTTTCTGCCTTCTTGTTCATTTTTACTGATAAAAGAGTAATTCTTTTGGGAATAGCTTTCTTTTTATTGAATTTGGGATGGGGGTTTTACCTTACTGCTATGCCATTAATATTAACTCAAATATTTCACTTTAGCATTCAATTTGCAGGTATATTCTTCTGTGTACTTGGCATAGGTAGTATTTTTGCAATTCTTTTTGTACAACCACTCATCTTACAAAAAACATCACTTAAAAATATTTTTATATATTGTGCTATTATAATAGCAGTGCTTTTAATAATCAGCGATATTCATCCTAGCTTGAAGGAAATGTGGATTGCGGTATTTGTTTTTGCAGTATTACAGATTTTATGTTTTAGTAGTTTGCTTGCGATGTGTTCAAATGCTGTTACAATAGATGAACAAGGCAAAGTAATGGGCGGCATTGGTGCTGTTACCAGCGTTTCATTTTTTGCAGCTAGCATGTTACTTGCTTGGTTAACTCATTTTAGCGTTATGTTACCACTTATTGTTGCTGCTATTGCTTTTGGCTTAAGTGGATTATTGATGTTGAAACATACCAAATAACCAAACATGTCATATATGCCCATTATACCTCAAAATGCGATTTTCTAACTTCTGCTTTTTCACCATGAGAAGATATTTTAAACGCACAATATTCCCGATATTCCTTGTTTAAAATCTCTTCTCATGGTAAAAAATCATTTGTTATAAATCTTGCATTTTGAGGCATGATGGGCATATGAATAAAACGCCGCTATACTTATGTATTCTTATCATCATTAGCTTGATCATTTTCGCCAGCGGATTATTTCAACTGCCGGTAACCGATCGCGATGAAGCATTATTCGCCCAAGCATCAAAACAAATGATTGAATCACATAATTTCGGAAAAATTCAAGTACAAAACAAAGCACGCCACCTAAAACCACCTGGAATTTATTGGCTGCAAGCTCTTAGCGCAAAAACTTTTGGAACTGCAAAACATCTTTCCATTGGTTTATTCCGCATCCCTTCTGCACTGGGCGCTTTTTTAAGCATCATTATATTGTTTTTAGGCACGAAACGTCTGATGGGTGAAACAACTGCGTTTATCGGCTCAATGCTGCTTGCCGCCTGCATCTTATTAATAACCGAAGCACATATTGCCACCACCGATGCAATGTTACTGGCAACCATGATCATTATGCAACTTGGTTTAATGCAAATTTATTGGCACCATCGCGAGAAGCACACCACATCTCTATATGGATGTATATTCTTTTGGTTTGGCATGGCATTAGGAGTTTTAATTAAAGGCATTACACCTGTGGTTGGATTTGCAACTTTATTTTTTTTAATGCTCATTGATAAAGATGCGTCATTATTTAAAAAAACCAAACCGCTATTTGGTATATTATTTTTAATTTTATTTAGCCTGGCTTGGTTAATTCCATTTAGTATCTTTGGCAAAAGTAATTTTTTATGGGATATGATTCATGGTGATATCGTGCCAAAATTAGTTGGTGGTCAACAATCACACGGAGCGTGGCCTGGATACTTTTTACTACTTTTCCCAATTATGTTTTGGCCAGGATCATTATTTATCATCAAAGGCGTCGCACATGCGTGGCAAAATAAAACCAAAACTTTAGAAAAATTTTTAATTGCATGGATCATTCCTACTTGGATTATTTTTGCATTAATCCCAACTAAATTACCACAATATGTATTGCCAGTTTATCCAGCCATTGCTTTACTAATTGCTGCTGGCATTAACCAGCAATTAACCAATAAATGGCGCTACACTGAATATATTATGAAAATTATTTGGGGAATATATTCAACCATCTTGTTAGTTTCTTTATGCCTTTTACCACATCTACTGCGTGAATCATACTCCTGGATACAAACTTTATGTTTAGTAATCTTATTAATAGTAATTATAACTGGGATATTGTTGTATCATCGTCCGCGCAAGATCTTAATTACGTTTTTTGTCGGAGCTGTACTATTTTATCCATTATTATTTAACTTTTTCTTACCACAAATAAACAATTTATGGTTAAGCCGTAAAATAACAAATTATATTCAAAACTTACCAAAAAATTACGTTACTGATGAAAAACCATTATTAATCACCAAATATCACGAACCGAGCTTAATTTTTTTAATTGGTACCAACAAAGTAAAATTTATTAATGATAAAAACTGGTTACTAAAACAAATCAAACAACATACAAACAATGTAATAATGTTAGATCAATTAACTTATCAGAAGTTTGCCAATCAATTATCATTACCAATTAAAAAAATAATTACTGGTTTTAATTATAATGGCGGTCACTGGATCAAATTATATGTGATTTAACTAACCTTTACCTTACGTAATGCATGGTTGCCATTTAATTCTCGCCTGATAAGCTATGGCTTGTAAATTTAATTACAAATGGAGCAAACTATAAGATCAAAAGCTATCGAAAATTAATCATATTGGTTAAAATAAGAGCCGATTTGAAAAATTTTGTAAACTTTGCAAAAAATAGCAAAAAGTTTATCAATATAATCAAGTGTTTATTTGGGACTTAAAATTACGTAAGATTTCCTTAAGTTTAATGAGCTAAAATAAGCCTGATCATAAGCTAAAATAGCTATGTGCGAAAACTAAAATAGCAAGAAATGTGGTTACAAAGTTGCTATTAGTTAAAAACAAACTAAAAAAGGGGAAAATACCATGCTTGCTAAAGCAAACTTCCTAGGTGCATTAGCACATTATACGAAAAAATATTATACGAAAAATATAAAAAAAAATGTACCCCTTGATAAATCCCAAAATAAACTCCAAAGCAGAAAATTAGCAGAAATAGAAAAGTTACCGTTAGAACTATTAATGGAAATAGTTCTTTTTTTAAAAGCGCCATCTTCTGATATTGCTCATTTTGCACTAGTATGTAAGTTGTTCAACCAGGCATTCAAACACGAATATGTATGGCAACAATTTTCTAGGCGTAATTTTCCAGAAGAATTTAAAAAATATAAAGACAAATCCGCACATAAAAAATTAAGTTGGAATACATGGTTCAAAGAAAATTATATGGACAGTAAAATAAAATCTAGTTGTGGTTCTAATCATACAGTTTTTTTAGTACGACTTAAAAGTGGCAAAATAAAGGCATTTGGCTGTGGAGATAATTCGTTCGGCCAGCTTGGGTTTGGCAATCAAAAAAAGGTAAAAACGCCGCAAGAAATAAAAGGCTTTCCAAAAAGCAGCAGAATATTAAATTTAAGTTGTGATGATTACTATACAGTTTTTTTAATACAACTTGAAAATAGCGAAATAAAGGCATTTGGCTGTGGAGACAATTTGCTCGGTCAGCTTAGATTTGGTAATCAAGACAAGATAAAAACGCCACAAGAAATAAAAGGCTTTCCAAAGAACAGCAGAATATTAAATTTTAGTTGTGGTAGTAACCATATAGTTTTTTTAGTACGACTTGAAACTAGCGAAATAAAGGCATTTGGCTGTGGAAATAATAGTTGCGGTCAGCTTGGATTTGGTAATCAAGAAAAGGTAAAAACGCCACAAGAAATAAAAGGCTTTCCAAAAAGCAGCAAAATATTAAATATTAGTTGTGGTTATGACCATACAGTTTTTTTAGTACAACTTAAAAGTGGCGAAATAAAGGTATTTGGCTGTGGAGATAATTTTTTCAGTCAGCTTGGACTTAACACTCTTGGATTTGACACTATAGCATCTGCAAAAACGCCACAAGAAATAAAAGGCTTTCCAAAAAACAGCAGAATATTAAATTTTAGTTGTGGTGATAAGCATACAGTTTTTTTAGTACGACTTAAAAGTGGTGAAATAAAGGCATTTGGCTGTGGATATAATAGTTGCAGTCAGCTTGGATGTAACAAAGAGAAATATGTAACAACGCCACAAGAAATAAAAGACTTTCCAAAAAACAGTAGCATATTAAATTTTAGTTGTGGTGATAAGCATACAGTTTTTTCAGTACGACTTAAAAGTGGTGAAATAAAAGTATTTGGCTGCGGATATAATAGTTGCAGTCAGCTTGGATGTAACAAAGAGAAATATGTAACAACGCCACAAGAAATAAAAGGCTTTCCAAAAAACAGTAGCATATTAAATTTTAGTTGTGGTAATGACCATACAGTTTTTTCGGTACGACTTAAAAGTGGTGAAATAAAGGTATTTGGCTGTGGAGAGAATGTCTACAATCAGCTTGGATGTAACAAAGAGAAATATGTAACAACGCCACAAGAAATAATGAACTTAACATACAAACATAAACCACAATCAAAAAAAATCAAAACATGCTGTGTACAATAAGATTACCAATTAAAAAAATAATCACTGGCTTCAATTATAATGATAGCCATTGGATTAAACTGTATATACCAATCTCCAATGAAGATATAAGATTTACACTATTGGCATAAATGGAACTAGTGATTTTACAACTTGCTTGTTTTGTAAAATTCCAGGTAACCATGAAAATAACTAAAAAAGAACACAAATTTATCATACGCGGTAGCTGCCACTGAAATAAACTAAGTGGTAATTACCGCGCATGCCAGATTGGTGTTTTGTTTTTGTTGTGCAGATGCGCGGTTACTCATGATTTTACAAAAACAAACTAGTTGTAAAATCATGAGTTCCGTTTAGAACTGGCACTGGCATTTTTTACAAATCTCGCAGCTTGAGATGGTGTAATAGATATATAATTTAACTTACGTTAACTGGCAACAAACAAATAAACTCCGCACCACAACTTTGCTGATTGTCTTTGATTTCAATTGACCCGCCAATATCCTCTAAAAATTGCTTGATAAACGTTAACCCTAAACCAGTACTGGCATATGATTTATTGAACTTCGGCTTTACACAATAGAAAGGCTGAAATATTTTTTCGCGATCATCTAAACAAATTCCTTCTCCAGTATCACGCACAATTATCTTCATTAATAAATTATCACCTTCTTGCTTTGCTTTAGTCAAAGTAATTGTGATATTCCCATTTGAAGTAAATTTAACTGCATTACTTAACAAACCAAGTAAAATATACTCAACACGAAAATAATCTCCCAACAAAATATCCGGTAATTTATCACTATAATTAATGGTTAATTTTAATTGCTTAACTCGCAATACAATTGACATTGAATTATATAAACGCTTCAATATTTTTGGAAAATTTATATGAGTCAAGATCGACGGAGGATGCTGCTTTACCATGTGCGCAAAATCAATCAAACAATTAAAATAATGCTCTATTCCTTGTACCGCATGCATCACCTGCTCAAGCTTTTTATTTCTTTCACTAATATTGTCTTCTTCATTCAATTCAATAACTAAATCAGTGATAGTCCGACAAGTAGGCAATAAATTAGAACATATATTAGCGGTAAAAATGCTAAGTTGAGCGTAATCCTGGCGCATCATCGCCAATTGATCATCATAATTATTATAATTATTATTTGTCATCATTATGCTCCTAATTTATCATTAACGCTGATGCTATTATTGTCACATGCCGATTGTCTAATATATGAGCAGTATAGTAGCAAGCAAGTTATTCTGTCCAATACAGACAGAATGAAAATGGATTAATGTTATGTAAGTTATATCTTACAAATAAAAAGGGGTATCTAAAAATGCCAAATAACATAAACCCAATAGCAGCCAAGGCAAAAGGTCGCAGAATGCAGCATTTACGTAACCTAACCGGTTTATCCAGGCAAGAATTTTGTGACAAACACAATATTAACCAACGCACTTTAAAAAGCTGGGAATTGGGAGATTATAAAGGCATTCCGGAAAATAGCGCTGCAAAAGTTATCGCCGCATATTTTGAGGAAGGCGTTAGATGTGAACTGCCATGGCTAATGCATGGCACCGGCCAACCCCCAACTTTAACCCAAAAAAAACAAATTGAAAAAGAAATAGAAATGTTTAAACAAAATAATCCCAACTATATCATTTTATCAATTAACGATAATACTATGGAACCATATTTTTATCCCAAAGATTGGGTTGCTGGGATTAAACGCAAAGGAAAAGATATACAAACTCTAATTGGATTAAATTGTATTATAGAAACATCGGATGAACGAATACTATTACGGCATCTTGAAGCAGGATCTAAAAAAGATCATTATACTATATCATGCGCAAATCAAACTTTAAAAAATGTATCACTTAAATCTGCTGCACAAGTGCTTTGGATGCGTCGTAAAGAATTAGATTAAGGTGATGGTTTTACATACATAGAATACAGATATTGGTTTATCATAATAGCTGCATTTGTATTTTGTACTATCTTTTGATTTTTATCCGCCCATTTTAACAAACCAAGCCTGATCTTTTCCTCATCCCAATTACGCATATTTTTAGTAAAAACTCGAAACTCATGGTGATTAAATAAATAATAACTAGCAAAAATCTCATCAATCACACCAGAGATATAAGCATAGCAAACATTCAAATTTTTAGGCTGTTGGCATACTTCTAAAAATCGCTGTGCTGAAGTATGTTTATATGACTGCGCATTGACAACTGGTAACAACAATACAAGACCAAACAATATCCATTTTATTTTTTTCATAATAATGCTTCCATGAAATCCTAAAATATTATTTTAGCAAAAAATCATTAATGATTTTACTACTTTCTTGTGGTTTTTCCACAAAAGTCATGTGTCCGGTATCATCTATAACCCATAATCGCGTATTAGGAATACGTTCAGTCAAATATTGCGCATCTTCCAGCGGGGTTAAAATATCATCACTTCCCGCAATCAATAAAGTCGGTGCGTTAATCTTTTGCAATTTTTCATCAATACTAAAAGACAATAATGCCTCCAATTGACGCTTAAATCCAATTACAGTTTGCGGATATTTTGAAGTTTTTCCATACGCTATACGCGCGGTTACCTCAGGATAATTATCCAAATTAGACAAAACAGCATTCGCATAACACCACGGTGTAAAAAAATCCCCTAAAATATTCACATCAACTGCAGCATCAATCATACGATCAAAAATTTTAAAAACCATCGTAGATAAAGCGTTTATTTTAGGATATCCATTACATAAAATTAATTTGCTGACTTTATGCGGATATTTAAACGCAAAATTTAGTGATATCGATGTACCCATTGAATGCCCACAAATGTAAGCCTGTTCAATTTGCAAATAATCCATCAAGGCTGCCGTATCATCTGCCATAGTTTCAATATCATAAAACTCATCTGGCGCATCACTTCGCCCCGCTCCGCGATTATCAAAACGAATAATACGATAATGCGGTCTTAAAAAAGGCAACACCGCATCCCACACCACATGATCAGCACCAAAACCAGAAATCAAAACCAACGGAAAACCTTGACCATGATCTTCGTAATATAATTTTACATTATTAACTTTTGCAAAAGGCATAATAACTATCCTTTAAAAATAAGTTAATTATAACACCAATGATAACTATTCACCCGGTTTTTACGCGGCGATTATAAGAGATTACGATTTCCGCACTTTGAGATAAAACAATTATAAACGTTTTTTATTGAAGCTTGCTGATAGATTTTAAGCCGAATAGACCGCCCTGGATGCGCGGTCGGGAGGCACATGGATGTGCCATTGAGGCTTAAAACCTATCAGCAAGCTTCAATAATTTATACCCCTCAAAATATCTGTACAAATTACGGACTAACTGCTATTTTTAGCCCTATGCTTGACGACCTTTTTGCACAACTTAACCCGGACACTTTGATCCTAACCGCCAACAAACGCCTGGCAAATTGGTTAGCACATCAGTATAAAAATTTACAAACCTCGCGCAATATTGATACCTGGATCAGCTTAGATGTATTACCGCTTGATGCCTGGCTTGCACGATGTTTTATTGAATTACAAACTAAAGCCATTGGCGAACCGCAAGTTTTATTAAATCCACAACAAACTTTTCTTTTGTGGCAAACAATTATCAAAAACCAAACCGATGATGCATTATTATCAATTAACTCGACGGCAACTGCCGCACAACAAGCATGGGAGTTGCTGCAAAAATATAATATTTCGCTTGATGATCCGGAAATTTTACAACACGATGATAATTACTGTTGGAGAAATTGGACTGAAACTTTTGTGCAAACTTGCAAAAAAAATAATTGGATTGATCCATCCAGCCTAATCAACTTGATTACCACACAACTTCACAACTTAAACAAACCTAAACGTGTCATTCTAATTGGATTTTTAGAAATAGCCCCTGCTGAACAATTATTATTTGATAGCTTAAATTGCGAAATTATTAATTACCAAACCCAAGCGCATAACCAAACAATACACTGTGCAGCACTATCAAACACCGAAGATGAAATTTATGCAATGGCTAATTGGGCAAAACAACAAAATTCAAATCATATCGGCTGCATAATTCCAAACCTAAATGAAATTTATAATGACGTTAACAGAATTTTCTTTGAGATTTTCACAGATGATACAAAATATAATATTTCTTTTGGTAATAAACTTAGTGATGAGCCTATGATCTACACAGCCTTAGAAATCTTAAGTTTAAACATTGGAAAAACTCATATTAATGATATCGGATATCTTTTACGTTCACCTTTTATTGGAAATTTTGAAGACTTACCGCAACGCGCGATGCTTAATTTTCAATTGCGACAAACATCAACATCCAATTACATTGTCATCTCGGAAATTACACAGCAATTATTCGGGCTCCAGGCCATTTGGCAGCCTTTTCTGGATTCCGCGATCAAGCCGCGGAATGACAAAATGTCACTGCATGCATGGGTTAATATTTTTAATCAACAACTTAATACTGTCGGTTGGCCAGGCACAAGAAAACTTACGAATAAAGAATATAAAACCATCGAACGCTGGCATAAATTATTAGAAGAATTTGCAGCGCTTTCTTTAGTACAAAACTCCTTTACTTACACTCAAGCTTTATCACACTTAAAACGTTTGGCCGCACAAACTCTATTTCAAACTAAAAAACCTCATGCAAAAATTCAGATTTTAGGCACACTAGAAGCAACCGGCTTACCATTTGATAATGCATGGATAATGGGTTTAGATGATAAAGCCTGGCCAAATAATCCTAAACCAAATCCATTTTTACCAATTAGTTTACAAAAAAAATATAATATGCTGCGCGCCACCACGGAACGTGAATATTACTTTGCGCACATGATGACAAATCAATTTATCCAAAATTCAACCAATTTAATTTTTAGTTATTCCACCCAAAACCAAGATGGCGCTCTGCAGCCTAGTCCATTAATTAAAAATTTTCCGATAATCGAAAAACCGAAAAGCAAACCAAAATTTAAAATCACTCAACAAGAATTTATAACTTTAAAAAACGATACTGCTCCAAGCATACAAGAACACGAAACCTTACAAGCAGGTTCCAACATTTTAGAACAACAAGCAGCTTGTCCATTTCGCGCTTTTGCCAAATATCGTCTGCATGCAGAAGAAACACCTGAGCCCACAGAAGGAATTAACTCATTAGAACGCGGATCAATAACGCATAAAATTTTGGAAATGATTTGGCAACAGCTTAAAACACACGAAAAATTATGTACAATTCAAGAAAGCGAGCTAAAGCAATTAATCGACACAGCAACTAAAAAAACATTAAACACAAAATCAGAATTTGCCAAACTTGAGCAACTTCGATTACAGAAATTGATTTTTGATTGGTTACAACTAGAAAAAACTCGTGAACCTTTTGCAGTTGTAAAACAAGAACAAAAATATTCGATTAAATGCGGAAAACTTAAATTTAATGTGCGCGTTGACCGCATCGATCAGGTAGATAAAAATTATATTTTAATTGATTATAAAACTGGCAAAACCAGCATTAACGATTGGTTTGGTGATCGGCCCAATAAGCCACAACTTCCTTTATACGCAGCCAATATTCCACATGAAATTAACGACATAGCATTTGCACAAATATCCCCAGGAAAATTGGAATTTAAAAACGCTTCAGCAAAAATAAATTGGGGAGATCAATTAAAATCATGGAAAAAAATCACCACAACTTTAGCTAATGATTTTTACGCAGGTCATGCAACAGTTGATCCTAAAAACCCTATTGAAACCTGTAAATATTGCAAATTACATGGCTTATGCAGAATTTATGAACATAACTGATTTAGCACAACGACAACAAGCTTTAGAATACGATAAATCATTTATCGTACAAGCTCCTGCGGGATCCGGCAAAACCACTTTGCTTACACAACGAATTTTGCGTTTATTAAGTATAGTTAAAAAACCTGAAGAAATTCTTGCAATAACCTTTACTAAAAAAGCCGCCAATGAAATGCGTAATCGTGTAATTGCTGCATTGCAAAACGCCACTGAAGAATATGCCAAACAAGCTTTAGCACAAGATAAAAAACATAACTGGAATCTTTTAGAAAATCCAAACCGTTTACAAATTAAAACTATTGATTCATTATGTCATAATCTTGCACAACAGATGCCGATGCTGTCTTCTTTTGGGACGATTACCAAAATCACTGATGATGCAAAACCATTATATCTAAAAGCCGCATATGAATTATTGATGCAAATTTATTCTAATGAAGCATGCGCTTTCCACATCAAACAATTATTGCTACATCTTGACAATGATTTTAGTAAAACACAAAACCTAATTGCCGCAATGTTGGCTAAACGTGACCAATGGTTACCACATGTACATGGTCAAAAAATTTCACGTGAAGATTTAGAACAAAGCCTGCGAAATATTTCTTATGATTGCCTGGAAAAATTAAATAATATCTTGCCAAAAAATTTGGCACAGGAAATAAAAGTTTTAGCTGAGTTTGCAAAAACAAACATGGATCCCGCGGTTCCTCCGGTCAACTGGCTGGGCCGCAGGACAGGCTTGCCGCGGGATAACACAACAGAAGAAATAAATTATTGGCAATTCATTGCTAAAATATTTTTAACCGATAAAAACGACTGGCGCAAAACTATCGATAAGAGAAATGGTTTTCCAGCAAACGATAAACCGATGAAACAACATGTACTGGATTTATTACAGCAACTTTCTGCGCATGATGATTTCCGCGAAGCATTAACTGAAGCAAAAATTATTCCACCAACTAAATATTCAGAACAACAATGGCAAACTTTAGAATCTTTAACAATTTTATTACCACGCGCTGCTGCGTTTCTAAAATTAGTTTTCCAGGAAATTGGCGAAATAGATTTTATTGAAGTAGCGCAAGCAGCTAAAAACGTATTAGGCACAACCGACGATCCAACTGACTTGGCATTATTTTTAGACTATAAGATCAAACATATTCTGGTAGATGAGTTTCAAGACACTTCTATCTCCCAGATCGAATTATTAGAATTACTAACCGCCGGCTGGGAAGAAAATGATGGGCGCACATTATTTATTGTTGGCGACCCGATGCAATCAATTTATCGTTTTCGCGAAGCCCGCGTCGGATTATTTATTCGCGCACGTCAATATGGAATTGGAAATATTAAATTAAACCCAATAACTTTATCAACAAACTTTCGCTCCAACAAAAAATTAATAAATTGGTTTAATCAGGTTTTTACCGATATCTTCCCGCAAGTAGAAAATCTAACTGACGGCGCAGTAAAATACAGTCAAACTAAAAGTTTTCACGAAAACACTCCTGATACCTGTGTCAAAATACACACATCAAATGATGTTAATGAAATAGTTAAATTAATTAAATCGATTAAGCAACAAAACACACAACAAAAAATCGCCATCTTAGTCAGATCACGTTCTCATTTAACTGACATTTTACCTGCGCTACAAAACTGTAACTTAACTTATCAGGCAATTGAGATCGATAAACTAAATACCAACCCGATAATTCAGGATTTATTGGCTTTAACTCGCGCATTACTAAATTTTGCAGATAAAATTGCCTGGCTTGCAATCTTACGCGCACCATGGTGTGGCTTGAGTTTAAAAGATTTACATTGCATTGCCAATCAGCACGAAACCATATGGCAAAGTATTAACGATCCAAACACCCTACAAAAACTTGATGTAAATACACAACAAAATTTATTATTTTTATGTGAACGGCTCGATCAGGCATTACAAAATCGCGGCCGTAAAAATTTGCGCAATTTTGTCTTTGACACTTGGTTATCAATAAATGGGGGCGCTTGTTTAAATAAAAGTTCTGATATCGAAGACGCAAAAACTTATTTTAAATTATTAGAAACTTTCGACGCCGGTGGTGATATTAAAAATTTCACCCAACTCGAAGAAAAAATTGAAACATTATTTACCTCTCCTGCCGCAACCAACGATGATACCCTACAAATTATGACAATTCATAAAGCTAAAGGCCTTGAATTTGACACGGTAATTTTACCAGGTTTGCATCGCCAGGCACGGCAAACAGAAAAACAGCTTTTATTATGGACCGATCAACCTCGAGCAGAATTCGGCGATGAGTTAATTTTAGCGCCAATAAAAAATTATGCAGAGCAAAAAGATAAAATTTATAATTATCTTGAAACACACGAAAAACGCAAAAATAACTTTGAAACTCAGCGATTACTTTATGTTGCCATGACTCGCGCCAAACACCAGTTGCATTTATTTGGTACCGCAGGACCGAACAATGAACCAAAAAAAGGAAGTTTTTTAAATTTAATTTGGCCGCAAGTTAAAGAAGAATTCAAAAGCACAGAAGAAAGACAACAAACTAATGCTGCACACAAAACCTTATCTCAATTAAGACGGATTGTGCGTGCCGAACAACCTGGATCCCGCGATTCCTCCGGTCAACTGGCTGCGCCGCAGGACAGGCTTCAGGCTGGGTCGCGGGATGACAGATTTGGGAACATGGATCCCGGATCAACTGACTGGGTCCGGGATGACAGATTCGAAGGAACAAAGTCACTTGCACCCCCAAACAATACCAACACTCACCTTGGTACGGTCATTCATCGTATCTTGCAGCAAATATCAATTGAGGGCATCGATAAATGGCCAGAAAAACGCATACAAAATTCTTTGCCATACTGGCAAAATATGCTGATTCAACTTGGTGTATTATCTGATAATTTAGACTATGCTAAAAAACAAATTGAACTCGTCTTAAAAAATATTTTAACTGACCCGCGCGCGCAATGGATCTTAAAAAATCACCAGGATCATCGCAATGAATTTGCAATATCTACTACACAAAACAATCAATTAAAACACTACAGAATCGATCGCACCTTTATTGATCAAAATAAACGCTGGATTATCGATTACAAAACCACAGCTTTCAGCGGAAAAAATATCGAAAAATTTATCGCTCAAGAAAGAATAAAGCATCAGCAACAATTAACTAATTATCAACAATTACTGATGCAATTATACTCTGAAAAAATATCTTGTGGATTGTATTACCCAGCAATTCCCTTGTGGATAGAACTATAATTTATTTGGCAGCTTTTTCTTCTTTATGCTCTTTACGCCAAGTCCAAAGAGCATAAACCATATAAACAGCAGCTAAGCAAATTACGATATATATTAAACTCGCCAACCAACCGCCAAATATTGCCCTAAAAATATCCCAACGCATTACACCAAGAAATATATCATTAAGACCGCCGATTATTAATACAATTAGACTGATCCATTCTAACGTGCTAAATTTAAACATGGTAAATCTCCTATAATTGATTCCCTCGTAATATTTACGTTATATAAGTTTCATCCAAAAAGCAAGCTTGAAGGAAAAAAACAATTGATCTTTACAGAATTTCATCAAAACCAGTCAACTTTATCAGCTTAAACAAACTTATTATGCTATAATTTTTGCAATTTCGAATGCAAGGTGTCAGACACCTTATTAAAACGAACCCTTAATACAAGGTTTTTTATCATGCAGCTTGGGCTATTAACATCATTGATTTTATTACTAGCAGGATTTTTCTTGTTGGCCTGGGCTGCTAATAGCGCGGTTTCCGGCGCAGCGACTTTAGCTAGAAAATTTGGCTTATCGCCACGCTTGATTGGACTAACTATTATTGCTCTAGGTACTTCAATTCCTGAAATGGTAATCTCAGTAATGGCTGCAATACATGGTAATCCGAATATAGCAATTGGTAATGTGATGGGTTCAAACATAGCCAATATAGGCCTAGTTTTAGGGATCACCGCATTAATTGTTCCATTAAGAGTACGATCTACCACCCTGCGTAAAGAATTTCCGCTATTGTTCATTTCTATGCTGTTAGTCGGCGCATTCATGTTAAGCGGCAAGCTTGGCCGAGGCGATGGAATATTATTGCTGATTGGAGCTATTTTGGTAGTATTCTGGCTAATTCAGGAAGGCAAAAGAAGAAAGAAATTTTTGCGCAAAGACGTCTTGGAAACTGAATACCGCAAAGAAATCGAAGCTAAAGTACCACTTAAGAAAGCCATTTTGCTAATAACATTTGGCTTAATCCTTCTTCCAATCAGCTCAAATTTGATTGTAAAAAGTGCGATACATATTGCGCACCAATTTAATATTAGCGACTTAATCATTGGTTTAACCATCGTTGCTTTAGGCACCAGCCTCCCAGAACTGGCAACCTCACTGGCTTGTGCCAGAAAAAAAGAATACGACATCATTATCGGTAATGTAATCGGCTCCAATATTTTTAATCTGCTTGCCGTAATTGGCCTACCTGCAATCATTTGTCAGATCCATGTAGCGCCACACCTGCTCATCGATTTTACTATGATGTTTGGCATCACCGTCCTATTGTTCTTTTTTGCATTTGGCCGCAAAGACAAAAAAGTACTCACTAAAACAAAAGGCAGCATCTTGTTAGCTGCATATATCGCATATTTGATCATTTTATGTATATAATGGGGCCGGGTCTTTACTAATTACAAGTGCGGTAGCTTTGTAATTAGTAAAGACCCGGCCCCATAAAAATTATGTAAAGCTCGCGACCCGACTACTTTTTTTGTAATGAGTGAAGATGCGAACCCCCATATATTATTTGTAAGAAATCTCTGAAAGTTTAGTCAGCGAAAAGTGGAATATTTGCTTAAATTTACGGTTATAGATTAAAAAGTTTTTGCAACTTAATGATTTATAATCAATATTTGTGAAAAAAATTATTAGGATCGTGCCCAAATCAGCAATTGACAAAAAATAAGGTATTGCATTAATCACTCAATTTGCTACTTTTTTAGAACGATCTCCTGAAAATGTATTGTTGCAGGGACGCAATAAACATGGAGATTGAAAGACAAGGAAGTTGATTCGGGCTATAGCTCGAATAGATAAGAGGCGGCCTGTATAGTCGCCTCTTTCATTTTGGAATATTTGCAGTTCCATTCTTAATATTAAATAATGCCACGCAGAAGGAGATTTAAATCGCCTTCTGCGTGGCATTATTTCCGATTACGCTGCCAAACACACAATCCCGCAAACAAAATAAATAAAATCAAAGTCCAGCCAGCCAAGCTAATACCTAAAATTGACCACTGTACTTGGACACATAATGATGAGTTAACTGCCTGATGTAAATAATGTACAAACGAAGATTGTGGCGACTGCTCCGCAAAACCATTAAGACTAACTTCTCCCGTAGAAAACTCCTGCAGCCAAACATGCCTTCCCGCAACCAGCGCACCCAACAAACTAATCGCGCACGCCGACCAACTCCAAATTTTTCTACTTAATATGGTGTGATTATACAATGCAATAATCAAAAAAATTAACGCCAATAACCCCATAATAATTCTCTCAATATGCAACAACGGACAAGGTAATAACACCTGCCAACTCTGAATAAATATCGTAAAACCGATAAACATGCATGCTACTAAAAAACTAACGAAATATACTTGTTTAAAAGACAACCTGATCATACATATTCCTCATTCATCACGGTTCTGCTGCATCCAGCTTTCTAAAATTACTTGAGCAGCCATAGCATCAATGTTCGGCTTTCGGAGAGCACGATATCCTCCCTGTTCCTCAAATAATTTAGCCCGTGCTTCAACTGTGGTCAAGCGTTCGTCTACTAAATGCACAGGTAAATTAAATTTTCGCTGCAAATCATCGGCAAATTTTTTCACCACTTGAGTTATCGCCTGTTCGCTCCCATCCATATTTAACGGTAAACCAACGATTAACGCATCTGGTTTCCACTCATCAATTAGCTGAATAATCTTGGGCCAATCAGGACGATCATCTTTTACCTTGATAGCAGTTAACGGCTTAGCTGATTTTGTTACTGTTTGCCCAACTGCAACTCCGATTGATTTCGTACCAAAATCAAACCCCAACAATGTTAATGATTTATAGGCCATATTACGCCATACCCTGTTGACTTCATCGTAAAAACTGCAACAATATTAATATAGTATCATAAACTAATAGGAATACATTATGTCTCACACTAATTTATTTACCGCTATGGCAAAATCATTTTATTCAAAAAAGCTATATCAGGAAACCGCACAAAGCTGGGGTGGCCGCAGTTTTTTATATCTGTTAATTCTACTGTTAATTTGTTGGGTAATTATTAGCGGCATATTAACGTTTAGAATAAATACCGCAATGCATATGTTTGCACAGAAAATTGTCACCTCCGATTTGCCAACTATAAACTTTAAAGCAGGAATAGCCTCTACCAAAGCAACTACCCCATACTACATCAAAGATCCTACCTCAGGAAAAGCAGTAATAATCATTGATACCAACAACAAAGTACGTGATTTTCATAAAAGCACTGCAACGATCATGATACAGAAAAAAGCCATTTTAATTAAAGATAACAGCGCAAACAAAATATCCCAATATTATTATCCCCAAGCCATGAATATGGATATTGGACCTACACAAATTAACAGCTTCATTCTGCGATTTGGTAAATGGATTACTCCTTTGGTCTTCATTGGGATATGGTTTATTGGCTTAATAATTGCATATGCTTACCGCATCATTCAAATATTAATTTATGCATTAATAGGCATGTTATTTTGCTTAATCTTAAAACGCAAACTTCCGTACGAAGCTTTAATGGGTTTATCAATCATCTGTATAACACCCGCAATCATTATTAGCACCATTGCTTTTATATTTAGCTTTAGCTTTCCTTTGCAAAATATATTTTACTTCTTACTTTCAATGGTGTATTTATTTATTGCGATCAAAGCAAATCCAAAAAGCGCAATCACAGTTAGCACATAAACATAAGGAAATTAACATAAATGACTAAAAAAACACTATTACTTTCCTGTATGATAATGTTATTAAGCGGTACTAATACATTTGCAGCTACACCACAAAAACCATGTATAGCATGCCTTAATAAAGTCAACCTGCAATTAACTGCTGAAGATTGGATATCAACTAACACTGCAAGAGTATTAGTTTCTATTAATGCTGCCGGGAATACTGCTAATCTAACTACGCTGCATGATAGAATCATGCAAAAACTATCTATTCTGTCGAACTCAAATAAATGGCATATTACTACGTTTCAACGCAGTCAGGATAAAGCAGGGTTAGAACGGGTTTATGCTATAGCTGAAATCCGTTTACCTGAAACAGCATTAAAAACTTTGCAAACAAAAATAAAAAACATTAGCCGGCCAGGAGAAACCTATAAAGTTGAATCAATCATCTTTCAACCGGATTTACAAGAAACGCAACAAACTATAACTAAATTACACGCAAAATTATATAAAATCGCTAATGCAGAATTAACACAATTAAATAAATCTTACCCAAAACAACACTACTATCTACATAACCTAACATTCGTACCAACCACTCCGCCCGCCCCTGCAAATGCTATGATATTAGCCAAATTTGCACGCAATGGTGCTGGTGATGCTGCAGCACCATTGACTGTAAGTAATAAGGTAATATTGCGCGCGGATGTAGTATTTGCTTCTGCTCCGCCCACTACTGACTAATAGCACAATCCATTGCGACTTTTTTGCCATCTTTATCAGTAATAAAATTCAATTCTACTGTGCGCATTCCTTTCGCAATAGGAATAAAAAACTGCTTCTGTAGATCGGCTTGTGATCCGCAAGTATACACTTTTTCATCTAAAGTGGTAAAAAAAGGATATGCCATATTGTAATTCGGCACAAAAATCCGACTAAATCCCGGTGGGATTTTCTGCGGAATACTGCATAACGTTGCACCTCCAGGACTAACCGGCTGGGCACAAACCCCAAAATAACCTGCCTGCCCAGTTTTGTTAATCACATTCAACAAAACATCATAATCACCAGCAAAACAGCCTGTAGTAATGACCAACAAACCTAACATACAACTTAATCGACGCACCATTTTTACCTCTATAAATGTTTTTTATTTAGACGATTTTAAGAGATTTTGGGTTGTTTTTTCGACGACTAGCGTCCATGGATGAAGACGCGGGAGGTACATGGATGTACCAGGGAGGAGAAAAAAACAACCCAAAATCTCTTAAAAACTTAACATTCAGTGTAACAGAATAAAGCATAAAAATGTATGTAAAAATATACTCTTTCCGCTATAATTATAATTTATGACATTACGCAAAATTTTACACTACCCAAACCCAAAATTACGCAATATAGCTGAATCTGTTGATAAAGTTGATGCGGATATTAAGCGTTTGGTCGATGACATGTTTGAAACCATGTACGAAGACAATGGCATCGGTTTAGCAGCAACTCAAATTGGCATTGATTTACGAATCTTTGTAGTAGACATTCAAGACAACAAACAAAAACCGCGGGCGTTCATTAACCCAGTAATTATCGAAAAAACTGATGAACAACAATGTCCGGAAGGATGTTTATCAGTTCCTGGGGTTTACGCAAAAGTAAAACGAGCTAATATTATTGCAGTAGAAGCATTAGACCGCGATGGCAAAAAATTTACGTTACAAGCAGATGGCCTATTATCTGCAGCTATTCAGCACGAACTTGATCATTTAGATGGAAAATTATTTATTGATCGCCTATCGTCGGTAAAAAAACAATTAATTAAAAGTAAATTAAAAAAATTGCAGAAAGCAAACTTGTAACTGAGAAAAATATGCCTGATTCTTTAAAAATAATTTTTGCTGGCACTCCAGAATTTGCCGCCAAATTTTTGCAAAGTTTATTAAACGCAAAATATGACATCTGTGCGGTAATAACTCAACCAGACAAACCTGCTGGTCGTGGACGCAAACTACAAATTAATCCAGTTAAACAACTAAGTTTAATTCACAAAATTCCAATTTATCAACCAAAAACCTTACGCGATGCTGCCGCACAAAAAACTATTAAAGATTTGCATGCTGATATTATTATTGATGTCGCTTGTGGTTTGTTGATTCCAAAAGAAATTTTATCTTTGCCCCACTACGGTTGTGTTAATGTTCACCCTTCTTTATTGCCAAGATGGCGTGGAGCATCTCCTATTCAACGGGCAATTTTAGCTGGTGATGAAATTACCGGGGTTAGTATTATGCAAATGGATGAAGGCTTAGATACTGGACCGGTTTTTTTGCAAAAAGAGTTTTTAATTAAACCAACTGATACCACCAAAAGTTTACTAGAAGAACTGGCGTTACTTGGCATTGACGCCTTATTAAATGTTTTGGATAAAATACACGAAATTACTCCAACCAAACAAAATGAAAAGAAAGCATGCTACGCAAAAAAAATCACTAAAGAAGAGGCCAAAATTGATTGGCATAAATCTGCGATAACATTAGATCGCGAAATTCGCGCTTTCAATCCATGGCCAATTTCTTATACACAAATTGGCGACCAAATTATTCGTATTTGGCAAGCATCGCCATTAACTGAAACATGCGATAAAAAACCAGGTGAAATTGTTAAATTAGATAAAAAAGGAATTGATGTAGCAACCGGCGATGGCATGTTGCGCATTTTAAAAATGCAATTTCCCGGCAAGAAAGCATTAACCATTGCTGAAATATTAAATAGCAAATTAGATTTTTTTGAAAAACATAAGAAGTTTAATTAATGATATTTTAGGTTGCTTTTTTTGACGACTAGCGCCCATGGATGGAAGCGCGGGAGGTACATGGATGTACCAGGGAGGAAAAAAAAGCAACCTAGAATATCATGATTACCTAAGCAAAATTAAATTATGAATCCTAGATTAACCGCTAACAAAATTATTATAAAATTTTTACGTGACAAAATATCTTTTGCTAAAACACTCACGAATACAGAAAGTTTTGTCCAGGAATTATGTTATGGAATATCACGCTGGTATTTACAACTAGATTTCATTGCCAAAAAATTATTAACCAAGCCACTCAAATCTAAAGACTTAGATATTTATGTATTAATTTTAACTGGATTATATGAAATTATTTATATGCGCACACCTACGCATGCAGCTATTAATGAAAATGTAGATAACGCACGCAAACTAAAAAAACCATGGGCATGTAATTTAATTAATGCTGTTTTACGTAATTTTTTGCGCCAACAAGACGCAGTACTTAGCGCTGTTAATGAAAACACGATTGCTAAATTTGCCCATCCGCAATGGCTAATTGAAAAAATAAAATCGACATATCCAAATGATTTGGAAAAAATTTTAGCTGCCAACAATGAACACCCGCCAATGAGTTTGCGAATAAATTTACGAAAAATCTCTGCGAAAAATTATTTGCATCAAGTAAAAGCTATCGTAAATCCTGTTTGTGCATCATGCATTACTTTGGAAGAACCATGCCCTGTATCACAACTACCAGGCTTTGCTATAGGCGAAGTTTCGGTACAAGATTGCGGCGCGCAATTCTCCGCAAAATTATTAGATTTAAAACCAAACCAACGTATTTTAGACGCATGTGCCGCTCCCGGCAGCAAAACCATGCATATTTTAGAAACCGAACCTAATATTAAAGAATTAATTGCCATTGATCATGACAAAAAACGTTTGCAAATGATCACAGAAAATTTAAAACGTATGCGCACACAAAAAAATAAAGTTAAACTTCTACATGCAGATGTCTCACAAATAAAAAGCTGGTGGGATCAACAATCATTTGACCGTATTCTACTTGACGCTCCATGCTCTGCAACTGGAGTAATTCGCCGTCATCCGGATATTAAATTATTAAAACAAGAAAAAGACATAGTGAAACTCGCGCACAAACAATTAGAAATATTACAAACTATTTGGCCAACTTTAAAACCCAATGGACTATTAGTTTATGTAACCTGTTCGATTTTACCGGAAGAAAACGACCAGGTAATCAGCAACTTCCTTGCTAAAACTCCCAATGCTCAAATCAATAAAATCGATACTTCATGGGGCGCGCCTACTAAGTACGGCAAACAAATCCTACCAGGACAAGATAATATGGATGGATTTTTTTATACTGTTATTTGTAAAGCCCGCACAAAAAATACTTATCAAAAATACTAAGGATAAAACTGTTTTAGCATAAGGCTGTAAATTTTATATTCTTGTGCCTATATGCAATGTAATTTTCGAAGACGGGGTTTTCGATTTTTTAGATTTACTCTTCAGTTTTTTTACGAGTTTTTTATGTTTATCCTTGGATTTTTTCATGCTTTTTCCAAGTTTTTTCTTCTTTTTTTTCTTTGGACAATCTAACAGTGGTTTGCCAAAAGTACAATGTATGCCATCCCAATTACATATATTTAATTTATTCTTTTTGTCAAAATTGCAGTTAATATACGTCATCATGTCGCATATTCGTTTATTTTTTATATTTAATTTTTTTATTATCTGCTGAAATTTTTCCGAATCATTGACTAAATAATCTTCTTTTTCTATTGTAGACTTTTTTATAGATTTTTTTTATTTTGACACGCTATCTTTTTGATTTCTGACATCAACTTTGTACAAACATTGTTATCTAGTTTTATAGCAATTTGTACCTTGCCTATAAATTCTCTACCATAAACACAACCAACACTAATGATAACCTTATCTTCAACTGGGTATTTGCCAATATATATACAGTTATTTACTTTTTTGCTAAACATAATTTTCTCCTGATACTTTTTTCGGTAAAAATAATACTCTTTATCGCAAGAAGCTTAAACAATTATTTTTACTATGATAAAATTAATTATTTAAAGGACAATAATCATGCGAATCGATGCAGACATTAAATTAGATTTCAAAGACGTTTTAATTCGACCAAAAAGAAGCACTTTACGCTCACGTGCCGAAGTAGATTTGGAGAGAAAATATACATTTCGTCATTCAAAACTAACCTGGCAAGGCATTCCCATTATTGCTGCCAATATGGATCATACTGGTACCTTTGCCATGGCAAAAGTACTATCCAAATCTAAAGTGCTAACCGCTTTGGATAAGTTTTCTACAAAAGAAGACTGGAAAGCAATCGATAAATCTACATTATCATATTGTTTTGCCAGCTCAGGCACCAGAGATCACGATCTAAAGCATCTTAAAGAAATTATGTCCGCTGTAGACTGCCCTTTTATTTGTTTAGATATTGCTAATGGCTATTCACAGCATTTTATTGATTTTGTTAAAAAAACACGGCTTGCTTTTCCTGATAAAATTATCATGGCTGGTAATGTAGTGACTGGTGAAATGGCTGAAGAACTAACTTTATCCGGAGCTGATATCGTTAAAATCGGCATTGGCCCAGGATCAGTCTGCACTACCCGCAAAAAAACTGGTGTAGGTTACCCACAGCTATCAGCCATTATTGAATGCGCCGACGCTGCACATGGTTTAAAAGGCCATATCTGCGCTGACGGCGGCTGCACTAATCCTGGTGATATTGCCAAAGCATTTGCCGCAGGAGCTGATTTTGTGATGTTAGGTGGCATGTTTGCCGGACATGATGAATGTTCTGGCGAAATCTTTGAAAAAGACGGCAAAAAATTCAAACGTTTTTACGGCATGAGCTCCAAAGAAGCAATGATGCAATACTACGGCGAAGTTGCTCAATACCGTGCCAGTGAAGGCAAATCTGTTGATGTGCCATACCGCGGACCAGTAGAACAAACCTTACAAGATATTCTCGGCGGTTTGCGCTCCACCTGCACTTATGTTGGCGCAGAAAAATTAAAAGAATTATCCAAACGCACTACATTTATTCGTGTAACCCAACAAATAAATGAAATTTATACGGCACATGAAATAACTGATATTTGTTAATAAAAATTTTTCTGTAGCCATTGACTAATATCATTAATTTCCTGCGCGCACACCGTATGCTGCATTGGATAATCGTGCCACTCAACCTGATAACCATGCTTAATTAAAAAATCTCGCGATGCTGTTGCAAAACTAATTGGAAGTAACGGATCTCCTGTACCATGTGCCATCATTATTGAAAGATCACAATTAGCTTTTGATATTTCTGTCGGTAACAAATTATGTAATGGTAAATATGCTGATAAAGCAATAATTCCTGCTAATTTTTCAGGATAGCGCAAACCAACGTACAATGCCATCGCTCCGCCTTGTGAAAATCCAGCTAAAATAATCTTATCGCTTGGCATACCTAATTGTTGCTCGCGCTCAATTAAAGCAACAATTTTTCCCGCTGAATCATGAATCCCAGCTTCGTCTTCATTAGCAAGATTGGACAAATCTTTAATGTCATACCAGCCACGCATCACATAACCGTTATTAATCGTAATTGGCCTAAGCGGCGCATGTGGAAAAATAAATTTTATTGGTAAATTATCTGGTAAATTTAATTGCGGAACAATACCAGCAAAATCATGCCCATCAGCTCCTAAACCATGCAGCCAAATCACCGTCAAAACCGGTGGTTTTTTTGGTTTAACTTCAACACATTCTAGCAGGCCATTTTTATTCATACACAAACCCTTTGTTTTTGGTTATACTACGTGAATATTGCAACCATGTATTATTATAAGGTTTTGGGTTGAATTTTTCGACGACTAGCGTCCATGGATGGAAACGCGGGAGGTACATGGACGTACCAGGGAGGAGAAAAAATCAACCCAAAACCTTATAAGCCACATAAAATTAATTTGATAATTACAGCATGAAAAAGAGCATAAAACAAATAATATTTATCGGAAGTATTTTTGCATTCTTGTTAGTACTAAATGGCTGTGGACAAAGCGGCCCTTTATACTTACCAAAAAAATCACAGCAACAAGCACATAATTCCTGGTATCTGGGCGGCGGTGTTGCTGCAAACAAGAGTTAGCGTTTATATACCCTCATACGCTTATATTTTATATCATAAGTTGCACGTAGCGGATAATGTGACAACAGTCCATTCATTACAATCGGAAAAGTTGGTCCAACTATCTTGGTAGCAAGTGTTACATAATATTTATTTGGCGCAAGCCATCTAACTTTCCAACGATATTTGCAAGCTATACGAAACACATTCTCTTTAAGCAAACCCTTGCGTAATTTAAATGAAATAATAGCGCCATTAACATATTGCTGCGGATAATCAACACCATGCTCATAACGACGTCCAGTTCCATGAGCTGGATCAGCAATTTGCCAAATCGCAGATGATGTCAATGGAATTAAAACTAATATTACCAATATCCACATAAACTTTTTGTACATAATTTACACCCCATAAATGTTATATTATCAGTATAATATCTCACATCTTCACTTGTTGTATGACAGAAGTCAAGCGGGTCGTGAGCTTTACATAATTTTTATGGGACCGGGTCTTTACTAATTACAAAGCTATCGCACTTGTAATAAGTAAAGACCCGGCCCCTCCAAGTTGCACTTTTATCTCCCGCTCATATAATATATAATGCGATCATTATGTGGCAATTAAATATTATTCAAAAAATTATTGTATGGGCTCCACCTATTTTATTCGCTATTACTGTACATGAAGTAGCGCATGGCTGGATGGCATTAAAACTAGGTGACAAAACTGCACTAATGCTTGGTCGATTAACTTTAAATCCGCTCAAGCATATTGATATGATTGGCACGATTCTCATTCCACTGATTTTACTGCTTTTCAGTCCTATCATCTTCGGTTGGGCTAAACCAGTCCCGGTGAACCCAAATAATCTAAAGAAACCCAGAAGAGATATGGCATTTGTAGCTCTTGCTGGACCAATTTCAAATATCATTATGGCACTCATCTGGGCGGCAATTACGAAAATAGGTAGCATTCTAATGGGACACGGCCTACAATTTGCCTTACCAATCGTATTAATGGGTCGAGCAGGAATCCTGATCAATTTAGTATTAATGATCTTAAATTTAATCCCTATTCCGCCGCTTGACGGCAGCCGCGTAGTTGCAGCCATTTTGCCGCCAAAATTAGCTTATAAATATGATCGAATTGCACCATATGGATTTTTTATTTTGTTATTGTTATTAGTCACCGGCATTTTACGTTTACTTTTATGGGTACCGATTGTACTACTACAAAGATTAATTCTTACAATATTCGGATTAGGTTAAATCACGCAACATTATTTAGGAGTATAACGACAATACACCGCATAATTTGCATACCAATGAATACCATTTTGCATTTTAGTCGATACGAGCCAAACTTTACCTACACTCTGAACAGCAAGATCATAACTTTCATCTTGAGCTTTAAAAGGACCTTGATAATAATTTATAATATTATCTGACACTATAGGAAGAATTTCTGGGACTCCGCCAGAACTACAATTTGGCATAGGAATAGAACGCGTCGTGCTTAAATCAACATGCTTATAAATTGCTACCAACTCCCTCCTGATATGAGTATTTACTGAAATATTACCATATGAAGTAGCATCATCAGCAAAAACATTAGTAATACCAAATATATTGGCAATCAAATATAACATTACAATAATTTTAGCCATCAAAAATCTGAATTTGTTTTTTGACATGTTGTAAACACCTCTATTTTATAAGCATCTGAATCTTTATCAGCATCCACCCAACCTCCATTGGTTAATACTTGCATATGCACTTTCCATTTATGTTCATCCTCTAAATTATCAGCATAAGTACGATAACCTCCCACAAAAGACCCATCTTTTTCAACGCCCGAAGCTACACTAGTATAAATTTTTGCTTTTTCATCCTTGGGACAAATCGGCTTGTCAATAATTGTGCCTGAAGGAACTATCGTAGCATTTTTTACAATTCCACCATGCCCATAAGGCATTACCGCCGCTTGTAATACATCATATCCTTGCGGAGCAGATGCTCCATCTGGATCAAATTTAGCAAATGGCAACGCTGTCATGGCGTTACGCGCTACATACGCATCATCTTCTGGAATATAAGCAAGCAGATATAATTTGCCCCCCTGCGAATTGTCTAACACATATTTTTGTCCATACGGATCTAAAATTTCATCACTGCCTTTAGTTTGCCGATCTATATATCCCGCGTTAATTAAATCGGCCATTCTCTCAGGCCACTTATTATGATCACTGTAATATGAAGTTGCTGCTTCTAAAATATAATTAATTTCGTTAGTCATGCGATTAGCAACCGCTCGTTTATGCACACGATTCTGGTAATAAGCCCAACCCGTCATGATCGCAATTAACACCGCTAAACCCAACAACACTTGGATCATAATAAAGCCACGTTGTTTGTTTACATTACATTTTGTCATTATCATTCTCCCGAGCCAATTGCACCGCGTTATATCTTATCGAATTAGCCGTATCACCATACTGCGGTACTACATACCAAATTGCCCTATTGCCATCTATTTTATCCGGCTTCATCCATACCAAACTGTTAGCATCATCAGTTGTAATAGCTAACTCTAACCGATCGTGAGTATCCACTACTCGCACACCAGCCGTATATTTAAACTGTCCAATATTATACAAACTATCTTTATCCAAATAATGTTGCGCAACCAAATTATCAATTGCTACCGGCTGAGTTGTATGGTGCAACTGATGATAATTATTCAAATAATAAGCATTTAACGCCTGTATTAAATTATTTTTACAACTCATCAAACTCGACCGTTCTGCCGGCACGTTAAAAGCTTGGTGCGCAGCCACTATTAATATAGCAAATAAAATCCCAATAGCAGCCAGCGATATTAACATTTCAATCATCGTAAATGCTGCTTCATATTTTATTTTGTGTTTAATTAAACGTCGCAATTATTTTGTCTCTCTCTATTTGAATACTGTCTTGTCCTAAAGTGCTTTTTAATAAAATTAATTTGATCGCATTTCGTATTTCTGAGTTAGTAATGTCAGTTAAAGTAACATCAAAATTATTATCACCATATTTTGCAGACACACTAACACGATACTGACCACCCCATGGATTTACAAAACCCGCAACACACATATCTTTTGGCAATAGATTATCATTACAAAGAGAATCTTTATCATCAGGACTCATAGAAATCCCTTGATATGAAGTTTTTGCATTACGCCAAGCTCTGGCAACATCAACTATTATATTTACCTGCGATTGAACTTTTTGCAGATCTAACCTTACTTGAATATTATGCCAAGCAGTATAAACCACTGCGGTCAACGACGCACAAATCGCCATCACTAATAACAATTCAACTAAAGTAAAACCTTTGTGCTTTTTCATTTTATTCACGTTTAGCTCCATTATGGGGCCGGGTCTTTACTTATTACAAAGCAACTGACAGGGCACTTGTAATAAGTAAAGACCCGGCCCCTATACATTATCTGAAAGTTACCTTTACGTTGTCATCAGCAGCTACAGAACTATCCTGATTTAAACTCGCTGGACGCAAGTTATCAGCTAAGTCTTGTGCTATTGACTTATTAGGCACTCCATTAATAGTAACTGTAAAAGAACCACCATTTCCTGCTGGTGTTAGTTCATAAACTCCACCCCACGGATCCTGGTAATTACTATTAACCAAATCTTTACTTACAAGATCTGAGTTCTCTAAATCCTTAAACGTCATGTTTTTAAACATGGTTGGTTTATTAGAAGCCCAATTCTGTGCAGCAGCAACGATACTCATAACTTCACTTTTAACCTTTGAAATACGAGTACGCTGAGTTGATTTATATGCAGCCATTGCAATAACTGCAACCAACACAAAAATAAGTCCTAACACAACCAAGAACTCAACTAAAGTAAAGCCTTGTTCAGACTTACGTTTTTTTAGAAAGTTATTTAACATTGACTCCTCCCCTTTCTAAGTTATTGAAGATACTAACAGTGCATATGCACCGTAGACCCAAACTACCCCAACGGCAGTTAAAGCAATGAAAATAAAATTCATAATTTTTGAAAATATTTTCATCCGCCTGCTAAGATCGTGGCTAGTTTGCTCTCCCATAAGCGCAAATACCTTTGAGTACTCAGCCTCCGAACAATAACGGCTAATTACTTTAAGGTGCGCTATCTGACTACGCGTAAAAATACCCGTATCAAGCATATTTCCTATATTTTCACCACGTCTAACCCGATAAAACATCTCCGAAAGATGCCGATAAACAAAACCATGCGTACGATTTAGCAACAACATTTTAATGGCATCTGATACCGCAACACCATTACCTGTTAACATTGATAATGATTTAAATAATAAAAGCGATGCTTGCAATTTATAAGTAGGCACTAATGGTTTAGCAATTAGTTGATAAATTTTTCCAGAATAATCTCGCAGTGCGATAATCACCCAAACAATTAACAAAACCACAATTGCCAATATGAAGTAATAATTGTGATACAAAAACATACCAGATTTATTTAATGCCATTGAAATTGCCGGCCAATCTTTTACCATCGTTCCTAAACTTGGCAATAACTTCGCACCAGTAAACGCAATAAACACTAAAATCACAATAAAATAAGCCAAGCCTGGTATAATTCCGGTAAGTGCTTTTAAAGCGTTACGACCTGTATCAAAGTATTTAATTAGATTCTCTACACCTTGCAGCAAAAAACCTCTTTCTTCTGAAATCGATAACACGCGACATACTTCATACGGAAACCAATCCGTCATATTGTCACCGATTTTTTTACCAGCTCTAATATTATCTAACATATCTGTTACTACCGCATGCATCAAAAGATTTTTGTTATCAAAGTAAATCTGCTGCATGTGGTACAAAGCATCTGACGGCGGAACGTTTGCTTTCAACAAAAAAGATAATTGAATTAACAATTCCTGCCGTTTAGTATTGTTAAACTGCTTCTTAAATAAAAATAATTGTATACGTTCAAACAAACTCATTTATTTACCTACGTAATATACTGGCCGAATTTAATCGGCTATTTATTTTTTCTTGCGAATTATTTTGTGCATTAAAAAACTTAACCTTTCGGTCTACCGAACTAAAACTTGGATCAACTTGTAATTGTTCGCGATAAGAATAAGCAGCTACTTCAACCGGATCACGCGTAACTCCTAAAGCATCAATTTCACCACGCTTAATCGCATTTCGCACCCTTTCATTTAAAGTTACAAAACCACATTCTTGCAAATGCGCACGCCATCCTTTAATGTCTACATCCGCAATAAAATCATGTGCTCGCTGATCAACTTTAACCATCTCTGCATATACTTTACGTCCGGCAATACCTTTACCGCCACAAACTGGACAATCCGGATTAATTTCTTTTTTTAATGGCACGGTAAACATCTCTTCCATCTCACTCTTCTTATACAAACCTAATAACTGTTGTTTTTCTTCAGACATCAAAGGTCTGCGACATAATGGACATAATTTTGGATGCAATTCCTGTGCTACAATCAATTTTAATAAATTTGGTGTGGCTAAAATTTTTGGTGACATACCAAATTCATTTAAACGCAAAACCGAATCCACCGCGTAACGCGTATGCAAAGTTGATAAAATCAAGTGGCCAGTCAATGCACTTTGCATCGCTACTTTTGCGGTTTCCAAATCACGAATTTCTCCCACCATGATAACATTCGGATCTTGACGCAATAATGCCCGTAAATAATAAGCAAAACTTTTTGACTTGTCTTTTGTATCTACCGGAATTTGAATAACATTCGGCACTAATTTTTCTACTGGATCCTCAATGCTGTAAACTTTTCTTCTGGGATCAATTCCAGCCAGCACACTAGCTAATGATGTGGTTTTACCACTACCGGTTTCACCACAAAACAGCACCAATCCGCTGGATAAATGTTTAATTTCTTCTAATAGTTTTTCTTGCGCTTTGGTATAACCAAGATTTTCAATTGGTACCACATCTTTTTGACCAATCGAAAGGATACGATAAACAATATTACAACCGCCATTATTAGTTGGAATATTTGACGAACGAATTCGCACATCACCTTTACCTTGTAGATGCAAAGTAAAAGAAGTATCCTGCGGCTTAGTACGATTAAAGTTATCTGACTTATCTTGCGCTACAAAGTTATACGCTACATTATGTATTCTAATGCCTTGATCAGCCGGCCAATCAGTAATCGGCATCAACAAACCATCTACACGAAAATGAATTTTACATCTGGTTCTACCAATAAACATGTGAATATCTGAAGCATTTTGTTCGATTGCCAAACGAATTAAATCCATCAATTGTTTTTCACCAATAGTTTTGTCTTCGTTTGCAACAACTGCACTCACATCTGCGGCGCGCTCACGCAATTCTTTAACTACCGCTAAAGTAGTAAAGTATACCTCGCCTTGAGTTAAGCCATGAGTTTTAAAATAAGTTTTGCATTCATAAAGACTAGGTGACGCTGGATCAGAAATCAAAATATCGCCATTAACCAATACTACAATATCTTCTTTATTAGCTGCCCAATGTAAACTAATATTTTTATCTACCTGAGCATTAATTTCTGAAGCATCCAACAGTACCTTAGCATTCAGCAACTCGGCATATTTTTGTAATTGTTCGTAACTGTTTGTTGCCATAAATTTTTACCTTATAATTTACAAACTTTTTATTTCTGGCGATTATGAGTTTTTGTGTGTCTTTTTTCTCCTCCCTGGCACATCCATGTGCCTCCCGCTCTTCCATCCATGGGAGCTAGTCGTCGAAAAAAGCCACCCAAAATCTCTGATAATCGCCACCAAATATTTTTTTTACAAATCTAATATTTTTGTTTTATGTATCTTCGAATCTAATAATGTAACTTGATTAGATTGAATTCCTGCTATTTTATAATTATTAATTGCATCCCCTATGCTTTTTCCGGTATATTTAACACCATCAATTACTACATCAGCTTGCAATTTCCCACCATTGCCATAAATCATGGTAACATGATCAACTTGTTGCACCATTTGTTGCGCAGGCAAACCTAATGCTTGTGCAGCTTTGAATTGATCACTTTGAATTGAAGCTTTGGCTGCAGAAATTTTGCTTTCCTGCTCTAAAACCTGACTTTGTAATGTCTTAATGCGATATTCCTCACTTAATTGCTGCAATTGTTGAATATCTTTTGCAGCTTGCGTTTTTTGTTCAACAAATTTATTGATTTGCTCTACATAAGCTAAATAAGCATTTTTATCCTGTTTAGAAAGTTTCTTATCATTGGTAATTACATGCTGCAAATATGATTTAAACTTAATTAAATTAGAATCTGGTTTAGCTGCATTATCTACCTCTAACTTTGGCACATCTATCTCTCGAGGAGCAGGTTTTGCTGACACAGCTACTTGTGCTTTTGTCGATGAAACACTGCTAGTAGATATACTATCAAAAGGGTTGCCCACCAACATGATCCATGCACCAGCACATATCACTAAAAATATTACACTAAAAATTGCTAACTTTTTGTTAACCATTGGTTTTCGATTAGATTTATTCACGATTACTCTCCAATAATTTTTAACTTAACTTCCCCACTAAAATTATTTAAAGCATAGTCTCCTTCTATACTCACCAATTCCACCGGATATTTTTGCAAAATCTTAAACAAATTTTGTATAAAATTGACCGGCTGATTTTGTAAATTCACACTCAAATTAATCTCTTTATAATTATTACTTTGCGCTACATCTCCCACTTCAACTGCAACGTCTTTACCTAAAATACCAGCAGCATCAATCACGTGAGCTAACACATCATCTGCTGCCATGATAGTGAACGGTGACTCTTGAGACTGAATATCCAACGATTTTGATAATTTGTAAGTATTACTAACAATACGTAAATTATACTGATTTTTCACTGCCCACTTTTCCAAACCCACTACTGAACCACCAAACGCAACTAAATCCACTTGTAAACTCGAGCCATCACATTTAAAATCTCTAACTGCAAAATTTTGTATTGTAGATATTTGGTGTAATTTGCTAACAATATCTTTAATTGATACATACGCGCGTGGTTGATTGAATTCTTGTCGATAATTTTTCCATACATCCATTGCTGCAGCTTTTTCGCAAGCGGCAATAGCTGACCGTTCTCTTGCAGCATGTGATAAAAATAACCCACCAATTATTAACCCAATAACTAAAATAATCAAAAATGCTGAAGCAAATCTAATATTTTTATTTAAATTATGTTTAACTTCAAAAATTTGTTTGAGACGATAATCTTCCAGATTAATTTTACCTAAAGGATCCTGTTTGAATTCTATAATTTTCCTGTGCGCAAGATCTGCAGAAATTTTGTAATTATACGTAAACAATTTTATTTTTGGATTGGTTTGTAAATGCAATTGCAACATACCAGCAATTTCATGTTCTGCCAATTTTCCCGCCCAAATAATAGCGTCATTAGCGTATACCATTAAGAAATATTGGTGATCCGCTAATTGCTGCACATAAATGAATGATTTAGCAGCAATACTATCAATTAAAGCATCCGGAATGGAAATACCATCTTGTTTAGACAAACTTAAATGATCTTTAATTAACAGAGCATAATTGTATTGTTCGCTTTCGCGGGATAGCAGATCAGAAAGTTCTTTTCTGCTTTTTCCCGCGACGTTTTGACTGTAAATATCGTATAAATATGCTTGCATATTATATTACCCGCTATTTCACTAAAGTTGGCTGAATTAAAACTACTAGCTCTACGTTTGAAGATAATCCATAATCACCTCCCAACAAATTAGTGCCAAAATTTTTATTTTCCTGAGATGAGTTTTGTTTAACTTTAAATCCACTCAAAACAATCATATGCCCACTACGTGACATAATACGCTGGTTAAACACTCGATCTTCTGTTTGCGGTAATTGCACTTGTGATAAATTTTTATCTTGATCTGTACCATCACCACCAAATGTTTTAATGCTTTGCAAAGTAGATAAAATTGCATTCAAAGATAAATAAATTTTATTATCCTGAATATGCGGAATGATAGTTAAATCAAGACCGGTTTTTATATTACCTGGTGTATATGCTGTACTCATTGTATGAGTTTGCGTATCCAAAGTAACATCTGTTTTTTTAACATAAGCTTGATTTTCACCAACGCTAATCGTATTCGGCTGGTTATTTAAACTCACTACGGTTGGCTCATTAACTACAGTAGTTTTACCTTGCTGATCTAAGGCTTGAATCATGACACTGGTATCTTTCCAGGGACCTCTTCCAACATCAATGCCTATACCTGAAGACACAGCTTTAGCAAAATTACTAGCAACGCTTTTACCAAAAGCTCCATTAAGCTTGAATTTTGCACCAAAACTTGAATAAACCGCATTCCAATCAATACCGTTTGCGTGATTATTATCTAATTGAACTTCTAAAATTTTAACTTTAATTGCAACACGTTTTGATAAAATACCATTGTAATTATCAATATACTTAGCAATTTTATTAACTACATATGGTGTATCAATAACCGTAATCGAACTTGAAGCCTGGCTAACTGATAATTTACCATGAGGAGATAACATGCCTTTAACTGAGCTGGTCAAATCTTTCCACACACTTAATGACGACCCAGACAAAGAAGCACCACTGTTGCTGCCATTGGATATAGCAGTTTTCCCAGAATCATCAGAACTATCTGAAGAAGAAGAACCACCATCTTTGGAATAATTACCAATACCAAAACTAGTATTACCAGGTAAAAATGCTATTTGAAAAGTACGTGTTTCATATTTCGACCAATTAAAAACTGGATGATTAACATTACCACTAATATTTAAATCAATATTGTTATCTCTTGCTATTTGCTTTAAGCCATCATACAAATTACCATGATATGCAACACTTATGGATTGATTACGCACCTCCGGCTCAAAAATATTAGTTACATCCATGCCTTTAGTCATCTCTGCAACAATTGCTGCAACTGACTGATCAGAAGCATAAATATCTACCTGCTTAGTTTTCCACTTCGCAGGAATTCTGATTGGTTTCAAATCAACATAACTTTTATTTTTGACATTAAATACTGCACCAGGATGTACTGGTTTTGGCACATTTTGCATTTCACCTAAATTAGCATTAATACTCTCTTGTGCCTGCTGACTGGCTGCATCAGCTTCTTTGGCTAATTGTATTTGGTTGGCACAACCACTTACACAACTTACGCAAAATGCTGCAACTATACCCGTAGATAAAATTCGTTTAAATTTAGATCGCATACTTTCCCCCTCAATAAATATTTCGTAATGATAAACTTTCAGTGGTTAACCAACATTTGCAACTTCAACCACTCTATTAGTCTTCCAGACATTAACTACAACCGGATATGGCTTTAATATCTTTTGTAAAATATCCAAAGATGTTGCGCCAACAACCTTGTGTGTTCCAATCCATCGATAATCCATTTGTTCACCCGTATTAACATCAATTACTTTCCAAACCAGATGATAATTAAATTTCCTGGCAAACATACGTAAATTAGGTAACAAAAAACCACTGGTCATAATAAAAAAAGGCTCTCGCTTAATCTTAACTGGTCTCGGTTTAATTATAGGTTTAGGTTTAACTATAGTTTTGTGAACTGATTTATCTTTTTTAACTGGCTTAATTTTAGAATGAGAAATTTGAACATACTTAACTGGAACTGTACCGGCATATCCTACATTAATTATAAAAGCGCAAGACATACCAAATATTATTGATAATATTATTTTCACTTTTAACCCCCACTTGGTAACTCCAAAATGTGACTACCAAAATTAAATGAAATTGGCAATCGGTCTTGAATCTGCATGAGTCTCTTCTTCTCCTACAAACCCAATCGATAAATTTAATATAGAACAAATATTAAACATCGCCAAAGAAATACAATAAAATTTGATAATTTTTTGTGTTAATTTAATGGTTTTCCATGCAGGAACAGTAGAAATATCGGATAAAATAGCATAACCCATATGATTTATAAGGCAAATCTCCAATTGACCACAAAAAAGTCTTACCGAGAGAGCAAAAATCCAGTAATATTGTTTACCAACTTTTATAGGAAGGTGGTAAAACAGTGTCTAATATAGACACTATCGGGTTAAGATTTTTCAATTGTGTCTACTCGTAGACACAATTTTAACCCTTTGATTTTTTTTGGCTTTTTTATAATATTTTGGGTAAAATTATGAACAACTCTAGCATTGATTGCCCTGATGTTAATAACACAGCAAATAAGCTATTTAAAGACATCAGTAATCTCATAGAATCAACTCAACAACAAACTTTACGTAAAATAAGCCAAACAGGTGTGCTACTTTATTGGCATATCGGACAACGTGTTAATTATGATATTTTAGACTCTGAGCGTGCTAAATATGGCGCAGGCATCATCGACACTCTTGCTGATAAACTTCAAATTAAATTTGGCTCCAGTTTTGGTCGCAGAGTTATCTATCGATGCATCCAATTCGCAAAATTATTTCCTGATGAACAAATTGTAATATCTTTGTCAAATCATCTTAAATGGTCGCATTTTGTTTTTTTACTCAACATTGAAAATAAGCTGAAAAGAGAATTTTATGCAGAAATGTGTCGTATTGAACGCTGGAGTATCAGCAGATTAAAAGAAAAACTAAGTAGTATGCTATTTGAGCGTACTGCAATTGCTAAAAAGCCTGAATCAATTATAAAAAAAGAAATTATCAAACTAAGAAAAACTGATATTTTAAAACCAGATTTTATCATGCAGGATCCTGTTATCTTGCAATATCTAAGTAATCAACAATTTGAAGATGAACGATCGTTTGAAGATGCTATTGTTAGCGATATCCAACAATTTCTACTTAGTATGGGCACCGGATTTACTTTCCAAGAAAGACAAAAAGTAATTGAGATTGATGGAGACTTTTTTAAAATTGATTTATTAATGTTCAATAGACAATTAAAATGTATGACAGCGATCGAGCTTAAAATGGGAGCATTTAAACCGGCTGATAAAGGGCAAATAGAATTATATTTGCGCTGGCTTGAAAAATACGAAATGTTACCTGGCGAAAATCCACCTATCGGAATCATACTGTGTGCTGAAAAATCAGATGAACGTGTTGAATTATTACAACTTAATGATAGTGGTATACGCGTTTGCCAATTTATGACTTAATTACCGCCAAAAAAGATTTTCGAAGAAAGATTACATTCAGCAATAAAAAAAGCAAGAGAACGTTATGAATCCAAAAAATCACTTAAGTAAACAATATTATGGCTAATATTCATTAGCCTCCTAGACCAGTTTTTGATACAATGGATAAAGTTATCAACCAATATAAAAATATATTTATTTCACAAATCACACCAATGAATTAACCAATGCCGCCAAATCCTGGAAAATTTCGGCGGAGATATCCGGGTTATCCTGCAAAGTTTTTTGACCTTTGCCGGTTAAAACCAAGATATTGCGACAGTCAAATATTTGCCCCACTTGTATTTCACGCAAAGCATCTCCAACATTAATCACGCCCTTCAAATCGCGCAGACCATAATCATGCATGATTTGTTCAAACATTCCGGTTTTTGGCTTGCGGCAATCACAATTGTCATCCGGAGTGTGTGGACAAAAATAAATATGATCTATCTTACCTCCAATTTTAGCCAACTCTCTCTGCATCTTAGCATGCATTTCATCTAAAGCTTCCACGTCAAAATAACCACGCCCAATTCCTGATTGATTAGTTGCGATAATTACAGTGTACCCAGCATGATTAAGTTTGGCGATTGCTTCTAAACTTCCAGGAATCGGACGCCATTCCTCAGCGGACTTAATATAATGTGGGGTATCTTCATTGATAACGCCGTCACGATCAAGAATAATTAATTTCATGTCGCTGACCCAGGAATTAATGAAATATCAGCCACTTGCAAAAATAACTCACGCAACCTAGCTAATAACAATAGACGATTCGCACAAACGTTTTTATCTTCAACCATCACCATTACATGATCAAAAAAATTATCGATTGGCTGCTGCAGTTCAGCCAAATCTTGCAACAATGCAACATAATCTTGCGATAAAGCTAATTGCTGAGTCTGTTCACGTTTTTCAGCAATCAACTGCGCTAATTTGATTTCATCATCTTCTGTCAATAACTCTTGCTGCAATACATGACCTGCAATTAATTGTTGTGCTTCTTTAGCTAACAATTTGCTAACTCTTTTATTTGCTGCCGCTAGACTCGCAGCCTCTGGCATTGCAAGAAATTTTTTAAGCGCCAATAATCTTAAGTAAAAATCATATGTCTCATGAACATTCCTTGCAGCAACTGCAGCAAATTCATGCGCAGAAAATCCATGTTCTAATACATAAGACTTCAATCTGTCCTGAATAAATTGAAATGCCTGCTCGACTACATTATCACGCTTAATTAAATCACCATACAGATCCAAAGACTTTTCCAATAAAAACCACAAATTAAGCGGCAATTTATTTTCGACAATTATCCTAACAATACCTGAAGCGGCGCGACGCAAAGCAAAAGGATCTTTATCTCCAGTTGGGATTTTATTAATTCCAAAAATACCAATCAGCGTATCAACACGATCTGCCGATGCTAACACTTGACCAACTAAAGTTTGTGGTAACAACGCATTGGCATGCTCAGGCATATATTGTTCGCGAATTGCCACCGCCACTTGCTCTGGTTCTCCATCATGCAAAGCATAATAATATCCCATAACACCCTGCAATTCTGGAAACTCACCAACCACCTCCGTCACCAAATCAGTCTTAGACAAATATGCAGCTCGTTCCGCATGTTGTTGATCAGCTCCAATTAATTCTGCGATCCAAGCAGACAAAACCATCAGCCGCTTGGTCTTATCATACAAACTTCCCAATTGTTGTTGAAAAATAATGTTTTTTAACACATCAACTCGCTTTACCAATGATTGAGCAATATCCGTATGATAAAAAAATTCAGCATCACTTAATCGCGCATTCATTACTTTTTCATTTCCAGCAATTACCACATGGGGGCGTTTGCTTTTGATGTTACTTATAGTAATAAAATTAGGCAGCAATTTATTATTTTCATCTTTTATTGGGAAACATTTTTGATGTTGACAAATTGAAGAAATTAAAATTTCTGCTGGAACTTGTAAAAAATGCTCAGGAAAATTCGCTAACAAACCAACTGGCCACTCAACTAATGCAGTAACTTCATTTAATAAATCATTTTCCATTAAAGCCTTGCCGCCAACTTTATCTGCAAAATGTAAAACCTGTCGTTGAATATCTGCTTTGCGCTTAATAAAATCAGCAATTACAAAATGCTTCTTCAGTATTTTTTCATAATCACGCGGATACTTAATTTTTATTTTGTCTTTAGATAAAAACCGATGACCTAAAGTTGTATTACTGGCTTTAATACCTAAAATTTCTGCTGCTATTATTTTTTTGTCAAATAACAAAATCACAGAATGCACCGGCCGAATAAATTCAACTTCACTATTACCCCAACGCATTGGCCTGTTAATTGGCAAAGATTTTAACGCCTGCTTAACAATCTCAGGCATAATCTGAAAAATACTTTTACCTGCTTGCTCCTTTTTAAAACCAACCCATTCGCCTTTATCAGTTTTAATCACTGTTAATTCCTGTGGCGTTACTCCGCAAGATTGCGCAAACCCAATGCACGCTTTGGTTGGTTTGCCATTTTGATCAAAAGCAGTAGAAACTGCAGGACCTCGCCGCTCAATCATCTGCTGCGGCTGTGCATCATCAAGTTTTTTAATTAAAACCGCTAAACGCCGCGGCGTTGCAAAAGATTTTATTTCAGCATAATTTAACTTGTTCTTACCCAAATTTTCTATGAAGTTGTTCTCTAACGCTTGTGATAATTTATATAAATCTTTTGGCGGCAATTCTTCCGTTAATAATTCAAATAAAAAATCTTTTTTTATCATTATACTTCGCCTTCCTTAAGCATAGGGAAACCCAATTGTTCGCGTGACGCATAATATGATTTTGCCACCGCTTGCGCTAATTTACGTACACGCAAAATATATTGCTGTCTTTCGGTTACGGAAATTGCGTGCCGTGCATCTAATAAATTAAATGTGTGTGACGCTTTTAATACCATCTCATACGCCGGCAATGGTAATGCAGCATCTATTAATTGATTACATTGTTGCTCACAAGTTTCAAATTCTTTAAATAATATTGCAATATCAGCATATTCAAAATTATAAGCAGACATTTCTTTTTCATTTTGTAAAAACACATCTCCATAAGTCACCGTCCCCAATGAAGATTGTGTCCATACTAAATCAAACATCCTATCAACTTTTTGCAAATACATAGCAATTCGTTCTAAACCATAAGTTATTTCACCAGTAACCGGTCTGCACTCCAATCCGCCAGCCTGCTGGAAATAAGTAAATTGGGTGATTTCCATACCATCCAACCAAACTTCCCAGCCTAAACCCCATGCTCCTAAAGTCGGCGATTCCCAATTATCTTCAACAAAACGAACATCGTGCTCTAAAAAATCTATGCCTAAAATTTCCAGCGAATTTAAGTAAAGATCTTGAATATTATTTGGTGAAGGCTTTAATGCTACCTGGAACTGATAATAATGCTGCACCCGATTAGGATTTTCACCATAACGACCATCTGTGGGACGTCGACTAGGCTGCACATAAGCAGATCTCCAAGGCTCCGGCCCAATCGCACGCAAAAATGTTGCGGGATGAAAAGTTCCTGCTCCAACTTGCAGATCTAAAGGTTGAACTATTACACAATCGAGACTTGCCCAATATTGCTGCAATTTAAAAATTAATTCTTGAAAAGTAATAATTTTGTCCACGTTTTCATTATAACCTAATAAGATATCAAGTCTATACACTCACCAATGAAAATGCGAGATTTATACTGTCAGTTCAAATTGGAACTCGCGATTTTACAACCTGTTTGTTTTTGTAAAATCGCGAGTTTCAATTTAACTTCAATATCAGAATTTCCCATAAATCTCGCATCTTCATCGAGGATCGAACTAGACTTAGCACCTGATTTCCTCTATCATAATTAAATGAATAAACGTATTGCTTTTTTTGATTTAGATGGAACCATCTTGGGAGGGATGAATTCTGAAAGATCTTTTTTCTTTTATTTAATTAGAAAACGACATATTGGTCTGAAACACTTTCTCAAATATTGGATGTTTATTTTAAAATGGCTGCCAAAATATAAATTAAAAATTTTTGTACAAAACAAAGCTTACCTATCAGGAATGTCAAAAGATGAAATCAAGCAGCTGGCAGAAAGTTACGTCAAAGAAAAATTGTTAAAAAAAATCAGGCCTCACTTGATTTCCAAAATCGAACAACATCGAAAAAATAGTGACATTTTAGTTTTATTAACTGGAACACCGCATTTTATTGCAAAAGTATTTGCTGCACATTTGAATATCGATCATATTGAACCTAGCTATTGTGTAATTGAAAACAATTATTTTACTAATCTTCCACCAACACAAAATCCGTTTGCTGAAGAAAAATTAACCATCGCCAAAAGAGTCTGTCAACAATATCAAGCTGATCTGAAAGATTGTTTTGCTTACGGAAATTCTATTTATGATGCCACATTATTATCTGCTGCAGGACATGCAATCGCAGTAAATCCCGATATATTTTTACGCAGATTAGCTAAAAAGAATAATTGGGAAATTATCTAAAATTTAGATAACCAATTGGCTAAATTTCCTTATATATAGCCAACTACCTCTGGTTTTCTTTCTGATGGGTTTTTCCAGCCAGTTTGGCAATGTTGATTACAACATTTTTCTATAAGCTTTTTTAGAATAAGCGTAGCAAATGATGACATTCCAATACTAGTAAAAAATATACTACTTATATTTGTATATGTATTACAATTATTAGGATCAATTCCACAATTTATATTGCCCCCTATGCCAGGAATACCTATTCCTATACCTAACACAAGCGCATAGTCGATTAACTTACTAATTACTTGACCACATTTTTTATTTTTAAAGAACATACCTTTTTCCCTCTTTTCTTATTTTCAATCTTATTTGCAATTTATCATACTCATTTCAACTTATTAATCGCACCTTGCAATTCCTGCTCAGAAACGTAGCCCGCTATAAAATAAATTTGATCTTTGGAATTATCGGTCATGTTGGATTTCATAATAAAAAATGACGGGTCTCCAATTAAATTTAATTTTTTAGCTAAACGATAAACGCCATCAATTTCTTGTTTCACCCAAGGCTTACGCATATCAACAGCTAATTTTTTCATATTCAATCCTGTTGATTTAGCAACATCCATAATTTCTTGCTCAGTCAACGGCATTTTTGCTTTCATTAACGCTTGATGCACTTCCCAATATTTACCTTGCAAACTAGCAGCCAAAGCAACCTTAGCCGACATTACAGAATATTTACCATGAATCGGGAACTCTTTAAAAACAACTCGCATTTGCGGATTATCTTTTATCAAACGTTTTAATACTGGAGACATTAAACGGCAAAATGGACATTGATAATCTAAAAAAGCAACCATGGTGATTGATCCACGCGAAGCTCCAGCCACCGGACTATTAGATCTTAACAAAGCATCGGTATTAACTCGCGCATTTTTGATTGCATCCTGGCGCAATTTTTGCATTTGCTGCTCTTGCAAAGCTTGAGACGCTTCAACCAAAACCTGTGGATTTTGAATAAGATAATTACGTATAATTACTTTTATTTGCGCTTGTTGCGCCTTAGTAAAACCATTTACATTGTTAGTACTTGCAGAAACTTGAGCTACTACTCCTATTAACAATAAACACAAAACAATTAAAATAATTTTAAATCTCACTTTGTTCCTCCTTAACACAAGTTTTGCACGAAAAAAATTGCAGGAAAGGTGCAGACGAGCATTTTTTGCAAGATCAAGGCGTAGCATTTTTTGCGAAGCGGAGTTTATATACAATAAATGAGCATTCGCAAAAAATGCTACAACGCAGATATTGCAAAAAAGGCAAAGCCGGGCGATTTTGAAGGCGACAGGTTCTTTATTGTGCAAGAGATAAATCTCTTGCACAATAAAAACCTAAAGCCGCAAAAAATCACCTTCTGCATCACATCATGCCGCCCATACCTCCCATTCCACCCATACCGCCGCCCATTCCGCCAGCAGCATGTGCACAAGCATCTTCTTTCTTTGGAATATCAGCAACCATACATTCAGTTATTAGCATCATGCCAGCAACCGAAGCAGCATTTTGCAGTGCGGTACGTGTAACCTTGGTAGGATCGATAATTCCCATGCTGATCATGTTACCGTATTCACTGGTTGCTGCATTAAAACCAAAATCATCTTTGCCTTCAACAACTTTAGCTAACACAACCGAGGCTTCTTCACCAGCATTGCTAACAATAATACGTAACGGAGCTTCAATCGCACGGCGAATGATACTAATACCCATATCCTGATCAGTATTTTCACCTTTTAAACCTTTGATCGCTTGCAATGCACGAATTAAAGCAACACCACCGCCAGGAACTACACCTTCTTCAACTGCAGCGCGAGTAGCATGCAAAGCGTCTTCAACGCGCGCTTTCTTTTCTTTCATTTCGATTTCGGTAGCAGCACCAACTTTAATAACAGCAACCCCGCCAGCTAATTTAGCCATACGTTCTTGCAATTTTTCTTTATCATAACTAGAGCTGGTTTCTTCGATTTGTGCACGAAGCTGTTCAATTCTGGATTTAATATTATCAGTTTTACCAGCGCCATCAATAATTGTGGTGTTATCTTTAGTAATTACAATACGTTTAGCATTACCAAGATCATCTAAAGTTGCCTTCTCTAAACTTAAACCAACTTCTTCAGCAATTACTTGGCCGCCAGTTAAAATCGCTATATCTTCTAACATAGCTTTACGACGATCACCAAACCCAGGCGCTTTAACCGCTGCAACTTTGACAATACCGCGTAGATTATTAACCACCAAAGTAGCTAATGCTTCACCTTCTACATCTTCAGCAATCACCATTAGCGGCTTACCTGATTTTGCCACAGCCTCTAAGATCGGCAACATATCGCGAATATTAGAAATCTTTTTGTCAAATAACAATATATATGGACTTTCTAATTCAACGCTCATGTTTTGTTGGTTGTTAATAAAGTATGGCGACAAATAACCACGATCAAACTGCATACCTTCAACCACATCAAGCTCGTTACCTAAACCAGAACCTTCTTCAACTGTAATCACTCCTTCTTTGCCAACCTTTTCCATAGCTTCAGCAATAATATTACCAATTGCTTCATCTGAGTTCGCCGAAATCGTACCAACTTGAGCAATTGATTTGTGATCAGCACATGGTTTAGAAATTTTCTTTAATTCATCCGCAACTGCCAACACTGCTTTATCAATACCACGCTTTAGATCCATTGGATTCATGCCGGCAACCACAGCCTTCATACCTTCTACCACAATGCTACGCGCCAATACTGTTGCAGTAGTGGTGCCATCACCAGCGTCATCAGAGGTTTGCGAAGCTACTTCTTTGATCATCTGGGCTCCCATGTTTTCGAATTTATCTTCGAGCTCGATCTCTTTAGCTACTGAAACACCATCTTTAGTAACCCGCGGCGCACCAAAAGATTGATCAATCATTACCACACGACCTTTAGGCCCCATAGTAGTGCTAACTGCATCAGTTAAAATGTGAATACCCTCTACCAGGCTATCACGCACCGCGTGATCAAAAATAATTTGTTTTGCTGTCATAATTTTTTCCTCTTTTAATTAGTCGATCACACCTAAGATGTCATCTTCTCTCATTACAATTAACTCTTCGTCGCCAACTTTGACTTCTGTACCAGCATATTTACCAAAGAGCACTTTATCTCCTTTTTTGACATCTAGAGGGCGAACCTCACCACTTTCTAGCAATTTCCCATTACCAACGGCAATCACCAGCCCTTTACTTGGTTTCTCTTTTGCGCTATCAGGAATCACGATACCACCACTAGTAACCTCTTCCTCTACGCGCTTGATCAATATTCGATCATGCAATGGACGAAAACTCATAATTTATTCTCCTTTTTAGTAGAAATTACAAGCCAGCAAGACTGACTTAGACAAGACTTATAATAGGGATGAAAATGCAAAAATCAAGAGGATTATGTGAGAAATTTTTAAGCATTAAACTATTGCGTCGGAGATAACCTCTGCTCAGACTCAGGCTTAGATTTATCTTGTGATGATTGATATCTCAAATTATCATTAAATACGGTTCGACTTATATACGCAGAAATTTGCTGACGGACTGCTGTAGCCGGATGTAATTGATGAGGAACATTCACCTTGATAGTCATAGGATAAAATTTCTGACCCACTAAACTATCAAAATCTACTGGTTGACCATTTGGATATTGCAAACCATTATTAAACTTATTAGGAAACACGCACGTTCCTTCCTGACTGACAAAAACCTGCTTAGTTCTATCACCAGTAATCTTTTGCCCATTCTGATCAATCAAACAATTACGATCCCTGTTAACACAAAAAACCGCACTATGATCCGGAATGATTTTAAACTGTAATTGAGAAGCTAACTCGCGTGATAACCCCTTTATTGTCATTTGACATTTTAATACAACTGCAGATAAAACAAACTGATATAATCTGTTATGAGTTTTACTAATAAATTCTAATGTCTTTACTACTTCTTCTATCACCAGCACAATCCTCCCATGATCAATAATTGGCTCCATCACCTTACTTTAGATAGACTGAAACTTTATATTTATTAAAAGTTCCAATCTATTTTTACCAAGACTAAAGAAGATTTGCAACCATTATGTTAATAGTACACAAAATGAACAAATGCAAATATTAGGAAAAATAATAGAATAATATTTTTAATAAACATATTTAACAAAATCTGGGTCTAATGACGATTGTGTTAAATCCTCTTCTTCTGACTGTAAATACATGTGCTTCCAATGAGGAACATTTGGATAATCTTTTTCAGGGGGTGCAAAGAAAGAATTTCCGTGTTCAAACACACTCTCGTTATCTTCCTCGTCCTCATCCAAAACCGAACCAAAAAATTCACACTTATTACCAAAAAGTTTATTTAAACCATAATCATAAGAGGAGCCAGAAACTTCAACATACAACTTAGTTACATTTTCAACCATATTGCGAAAAGCAGTATCGAATAGTTGAATATGATTATATATCTCACCACGTATTATATTGGCAACGTCATCAGTCAAACCAACCGTTGCATCAATCAAGTTATCAACGTTATCTCTAAATAAATCCGGTTCAAATTCAGGGGCTGACGGCTCTGGATCATTTAATGAATTAACAATATTGTGAGTTAAATTATCAAACACTTGTATGGAAAATTGCTGCATTACGTCATTATTTATCATCACATTATTGCCATTGCCCTGGCCATGGTTAATTGCATTCGCGATTATTTGCTGCACAACTGTCGCAAATCCTTTTCTAGCATTTTTTAAGAAATGCGCCACAATATCACGACTAAGCTGTGCCAACAATTTCAAAGTGTTTTCGTCAAAATTTGATTGTTCAATTAAATTAGGATCAGCCAACGGAATAATACGCGCCTGCAACTCATGTACAGTAAACTTCAAATCGATAGGTAAATCATGTCGTGTAATTGCCTGCTTCAACCAAGCAAGCAATTTTTGTAAAGCAGCAACATATTTTAAGAACGATCTTTCGCCTGCTACTTTAAGATTTGCAATAAAATACAAAGCTTTTATAATTTTCTCATAGTAACGCTTCACATATTCAGCGCCATTATAGTATATCTTTGTATATTGAATATCCTTTGACATATTTCCCCTCAAAGATTTTTTTATGTAACATAATAATAGCAGATAATTATTAAGAAATCTTAAAAACTGAAAAAATATGCATTATTTCGTTTTAAAAAATAGCATGTTAGTAAAAATATTAATTTTTCAAGAAGTTATAACTTGCGAAAGTAACATCTCAAAAACTGGAGGTAAATTTATAACATACACAAACAAGTTTTTGCGAGCTAACGCGCCTGTTGGATTGATATTCTTTTATAGCCCCGTAGAGGCTTGTTTACTCGTGATTTTACAGAATAAACAAGGCTGTAAAATCACGAGTTCCAATTTTTCTAATATTCGTATTATATTAATTGCCGTGCAAAATTTGCTGCTACCCCCACTTATTGAGATGCTACTTGCGGAAACATCAGAATATATTCTGAATTTTAATCGGCAGCTTTTTGATATCTTGTTTAATTTTTTGCTGTAAACGTTTTTGAACAGCTTTTGCTGCTCTCTGCTGCACCATTTTACTTAACGCCGCTTGATCCAACTTAATCTTAACATCATTAAATGGTCCATTTATAATAATTGGCACCGCCCAATCGCTTAAATCTCTGTTTGAATTAATTTGCATTCTGTAATCAACATACCGTTTAATTAAATCAATTATGCCAGAACCACTTCCCGCTATATCTGGTGCATTTATAGATAAATTACCATGCATAACTCCATTGGTGATTTTATTGGCGCCGGTAATACTGCCAAACTCCGTCCGCTTAGTATTTTTACGCGGAACAAGAGCAACACGGCGTTGTGCGTCATCAGAACCAGTTCGGCCTCGTAGCATATCAACAGCGGAATACCAAAACATTCTTCCCTGATAAATCATATATGCAGCATCAACTCCTTGAATTACTCCATTGTCCAGTTTGAAACTTGTTGTACCATTTAAAGTACTTATGACTTTTGGCCCGCTAAAACTATGTGTAGTAATATTTCCCCAAATATTTCCTGTTCCAGAAATATTTTTCACACCATATACACTGCCAGCTAAAGAAGCTAAATTAAAATTACTATACTTGTATTGCACCGTTATGTTTGGTGTTGTTTGCTGCACATTGATTTGAGTATCAAACTGCAATCCTCCATCATACATATTTGCAGTTAAGGGAGCATTAATAATACCATTTTGACCTTGCAAATTTAATTTAACGTCTCTCAAATCCAACCCGGTAAATCTTAATCTTTTAGATTGCAATTCTCCTTTAATATTTAGTGGACGTAGAATACCACCAATATCAAATGTTGAAATTTTATTTACGCCAACAGCATCTAAATTACCAGTAATTGTATTATCGTTTAATCCTAAATTTAACTCAGAAATTTTAACTTCATTATTGGTAAATACCACATTACCTATTAACCTGGCATTGATTGTCTGTGCACCGTTCACTCTCAAAGATAAATTGACTGGAAAAAGCTCACCCTCGCGAATATCTTTAGCCTGCAAAGACAAGTTATCAATTTTTGACTTGCGTCCTGTTTGAGAATCTTGCCAATTAATTGTGATGTTCCTTAAATCAATCAGTTTTATCACCGCAATTTGTTTAATTGATGCCAATTTTTTGTCACCAGAAGAAACTGTAGACTGCGCTTTATCACCTAACTTAGCTGTTGGCATCTGCCAATTCACCGCACCTTGGCGATTTTTAAGCAAATTAATTAGCAGGCCATTCACTACAAGACGTTCTATTTCAATACGATGTGACAATAATGGTAGTAAATGCACACCTATCTTCACATCGTCCGCTTTAACAAAAGGCTGATCGCCAAAACCCGGTAAATTGCTTAAAGTAGCATTTTTAAAATCCACACCTAATACCGGATAAAACGACCAATTAATATCCCCGCTAACAGTCAAAGTTCTACCAGTTATTTTTTTGACCTGAGCAACAATAACCGGTTTAAAAGTATTTAAATCAACAAATTTAAAAACTAAAAACCCGCCAATTATCATTAACAAAATGATAATGCTCAAAATAATACCAAAAATTTTAAAAGATTTTTTCATAAATTTAATTTTAAACAAATTTTGCATAAATAAAAACGAAAATTTTGTGCTTTTTTCCAATTTAAGTATATACTTAATTATATAAACAGTAAAAACAAACATAGGAAATATAATATGTCATCAAATTTGGACGCTGCTATTGCAAGAGGAAAAAACAGAAGAGAACATTTTGCAAAAAAACAACAACTCAAAACTCAAATAGAATCACTTGCAACCAAAACAAAAGACCAATCTTTTATATACATAAATAATCATTATACGTTATTCTCAGATGCTGAAAAACATCACGCTCAAACTTTGTACATGATAGAAACAACTACTACACCAACACCATAAAGCAATCAAAATTTAGGCAAACCGATCAGCTGCTGCTGCAACTTAGCTAAAGCTGTTTGAACTTCAGTTTGACGCTGTTGTTCTTTATCTACTACGTCCTTAGGCGCTTTAGCAACAAAATTTGGATTATGTAATTTTTGGTTAATTTTTACGAGTTCTTTCTCTAATTTGGCAATTTCTTTGTTAAGTCGCGCGGTTTCCTTTGTCACATCAATCAACCCAGCCAACGGGATTAAAATTTCCATTTCTCCGACTAATGTAGTGGCTGCATTTGGTTTTTTTTCAGCATCTTCTAACCAACTAATTGACTCTAATTTGGCTAATGTTGCAATCAATAATTCATGTCTAATTATTAATTGTTTGTCAGTTTGTGTTCCCTGATTGAGCAACACTGGGATTTTTTTGCCGGGCGCAATATTCATCTCACTACGAATTGTACGAATACCAATAATTACTGCTTTTATCCATTCTAACTCCTGCTCAGTTACTTCATCAACTTGTGCCGCATCAAATTCAGGGTAAGCAGACAACATAATTGTATCGCCAGAAACTCCAGCAAGTGGCGCAATTGTCTGCCATAATTTTTCGGTAACAAACGGAATAATTGGATGCAATAATTTTAATAAATTTTCCAAAACATAAATTAAAGTATATCGCGCACTATTTTTAGCATTCTCGTCATCACCTAATAAAACCGGTTTGGTTAACTCTAAATACCAATCACAATATTCGTGCCAGGTAAAATCATATAATTCTTGTGCTAACAAATCAAAACGATAAGTTTTAAAATGCTCATGTGCCTTTTTAATAGTTCTTTGCAATTTCGATAAAATCCATCGATCTACTAAATTTAATTTTACTTGCGCTGTGATTCTTTGCCCTTCAAATTTTTGCAAAACATATCTAGTAGCATTCCATAATTTATTACAAAAATTTCTGCAACCATCTAACCGGCCAAAACTAAAATTAATATCACGACTAGTTGAAGCGAGCGAGCAAAAAGTAAAACGTAATGCATCTGCACCATAACCTTTAATACCATCAGCAAACTCTTCATGCGTACGCTTAGCAATACTTTCTAACATTTCAGGCTGCATTAAACCTTTGGTACGTTTTTGCACTAATTTTTCAACTTCAATCCCATCAATTAAATCGATTGGATCCAACACATTACCTTTAGATTTTGACATTTTTTGACCGTGGGAATCACGAATAAGTCCAGTAATATAAACTTCTGCAAATGGAATTTCGCCGGTCAATTTCAAACCCGCCATTATCATGCGCGCTACCCAAAAGAAAATAATATCAAAACCAGTAACTAAAACATTAGTCGGATAAAAATCTTGAAAACTTTTGGTTTTCTCCGGCCAACCTAAAGTTGCAAATGGCCATAACATTGAAGAAAACCAAGTATCCAATACATCTTCATCTTGCCGTAATTTTACTGCATCAGAAAGTTTATATTTTTTCCGCACGCCTTCTTCGTTGCGCGCCACATAAATATTATCTTCGTCATCATACCAGGCAGGAATACGATGCCCCCACCAAAGCTGCCGACTAATACACCAATCCTGAATATTTCGCATCCACGAAAAGTATGTATTCTCCCAACCTTCCGGAATAAATTGAATTTTTTTGTTTTCTACTACTTTAATTGCAGGTTTTGCCAAAGGCGCGATTTTTACAAACCATTGATCGGTAAGCCAAGGTTCTAAAATTACACGTGTGCGATCACCGCGCGGAACTTTTAATAGATAATCTTCTACTTTTTCTAATAAATTTAACGCTTTTAAATCTTCGATAATTTGTTGACGTGCCACAAAGCGATCATGTCCTTGATATTTTTTCGGTGCGTTCGCATTTATTTTTGCATCAAAAGTTAAAACATTAATCATCGGCAAATCATGACGCCGCCCTACTTCATAGTCATTAAAATCATGCGCTGGAGTAATTTTAACACATCCTGTACCAAACTCAGGCTCAACATAATCATCTGTAATAATTGGAATTTCACGCTCAGTTAATGGCAATTTGATTTTTTTGCCTACCAAATGTTTATAACGTTCATCCTCGGGATGAACTGCAACTGCCATATCTCCTAACATAGTTTCCGGCCGCGTAGTTGCAATAATTATGTATTCATCACTACCAACTAAAGGGTAACGGATATACCACAAAAAACCTTTTTCTTCTTCGTTAATTACTTCAAGATCGGAAACCGCCGTATGTAATTCAGGATCCCAATTTACCAAACGTTTACTGCGATAAATTAAACCTTCATCATACAATTGAATAAAAACATCACTTACTTTTTCCAGCATGTCATCATCCATGGTAAACCGCGGACGTGACCAATCCAGTGAAGCACCAAGCCGACGCATTTGCTGATTAATCGTATCACCTGATTCTTGCTTCCATGCCCATACTTTTTCGATAAACCTCTCGCGACCTAAATCATGTCGTGATTTGCCTTCACACAATAACTGACGTTCAACCACCATCTGAGTTGCGATACCTGCATGATCAACACCCGGTTGCCACAACACATTAAAACCACGCATCCGATGATAACGAATTAACGCATCCATAATTGCATCTTGAAAACCATGCCCCATATGTAAACTACCAGTTACATTTGGCGGCGGTAAAATAATGCAATACGGCTTGCCTTTACCGCTCGGTTTAAAATAACCAGCCTTTTCCCATTGTTGATAAATGGGTTGTTCAATTAATTTTGGGTTGTAGGTTGTTTTCATGGTTTTCTCAAATCATGCGTTTTAACTTCATGTCCCTGATTTTGATAAAACTTATAATGCTTTCTTGCAATCTTTTGCCATGCTGCATCTTGATGCACTATCTCAACCACACGATTATATGCAGAATAAAACTCCGGTACTGAAGTATGCAAATTCAATAAGATATCATGCTGTTGCAACGGTTTTTCATCTGATCCGATAATTACCGGCGCATCTGCACTATTAGGACCATTCATCAAATCATGCGGCACAAAACTAATATCGCGAAAAGTCCACAACAAATCGTACATAGTTTCTGCTACCGCTCGATTTTCAACATGTACATAAGCAGTATATTGTTGCAAATAAGCTTTATCCAATAAACGACACGCAAAGCGCAATTGCTCATTTAATGTCGCTACATCAATTAAATAAAAATCAACTGTTGGCATAATTAGTAACTTTCAGTTAAAATCGGCATTTTACCACGAGATTTAAATTTTTAGTATGATAATATCACGCTACCTAGCAAAAGAAGTATCTTATACCATGTTGTCACTAACCATAATTGTGGTATTCATCTTCATTTGCAACAAGTTTATTCGTTACCTGAAATATGTAGCTAGCGGCAAATATGCTATTAATTTACTACTATATATTACATCTTTGCAAATGCCTCTTTTATTCGGGATGTTACTACCGCTTGGGCTATTTCTTGGAATTTTATTAGGTTATGGAAGATTATATGCCGATTCAGAAATGACCGTGTTATCCGCCTGTGGATTCAGCAAAAAACAATTGATCGCCACTACCATGAAAATCACTGCTTTTGTTACGGTAATTGTTGCAATATTAGTGCTTTGGGCTGGACCACTTATTGCTAAACAACGTGATTTAATTGTTGCTATTGCCGAATCAAGTTCAATTTTTCAAACCATCATGCCCAATTATTTCCAAACTTCAGCAAAAGGCAAACGCGTACTCTACGTGCAAAAAATGTCTACCGACCGCAGCCATTTACAAAATTTATTTTTGGCACAACAATCGTCTGAAAAATCTAAGCCGTCAAAAACGGGAGCTAAAAATTGGGTAATCATCACTGCAAAAGAAGGACACAAGGATGTTAATAGCACAACAGGGGAACAATACATGGTAGCTAATAATGGTTACCGCTACAAAATAACTCCAGGCGAAAAAAATCATCAAGTCGTTAAATACAAAAAATATGGTATGCGTCTAAATGCTCCTTCACTTATGAATAAACGTGAACATGAAGATGAAATTCCTCTGCTGAAACTGCTTAAATCAGCACCCAAAAATCCAATTCACATGGCCGAATTACAATGGCGCCTCTCCTTTCCAATCTCTGCATTGATTTTGGGATTACTCGCAGTGCCATTAAGCCGCGTTAACCCACGGCACGGAAGATTCGCTAAATTAATTCCAGCGATTTTAATTTATGTTTTCTACGCAAATATGATATATGTCAGCCGCAATTGGCTGCAAGCAAAAACCATTCCAGGATGGCTTGGAATGTGGTGGATACATATAATAATGCTAATTTTAGCATTATGGTTAATCAGCAGATCATCAATAATTAAAAGAAAAAAAACATGAAGATATTACAACGACACATAGGCCTAACCATCATCATGGCGACATTGCTAGTATTGATGGTATTAGTCGGCCTACAAGTTTTTATTTCATTTATTAATGAACTCAGCGATATCGGAGCAGGCAATTATAATCTATGGCAAGTATTTCAGTACGTTATTCTAACTATGCCCAGCTACCTTTATAGCTTTTTTCCAATGGCCAGTTTACTTGGATGTTTAACCGGCTTAGGTTATCTTGCATCAAATAGCGAGTTAATAGTTATGCGTGCTTCAGGAATGTCCATACTACAAATTACCTGCTCTGTTTTAAGCGCTGCAATTTTCTTATTAATTATTGCGACTTTTTTGGGTGAAGCCATAGGACCACAAGCAAGCGAATTCGCAAAAATAAAAAAAGAATATGCAAAAACCGGCATCCAAACCTCCGCCAGCACTCATGGATTATGGTTAAGAAAAAATAGCGACTTCATTTATATTCAAAACATTTTGCCTAATAAAAAAATTAGCAATATTTATAAATATCATTTTGACCAAAACGGCAAATTATTATCCGCCACTTATATTAAAAACGGATCATACAACAAACACACATGGCAACTACATAATATATTTGTAACACAACTAAACACCAATTCTGCGACTACTACTGAATACGCTAAACAAACATGGAATATTCGAGCAAATTTAAATTTACTGCGCAGCTCACGCATTGATCTAAACAGCATTTCCATCATTAAACTTTATAAATTAATTCGCTTCAGAAAAGCAAACGGCTTAACAACACAACAATATTCTTTTACTTTTTGGCAAAGAGTATTTCAGCCATTTGCAACTATAGTAATGATACTTTTATCTATTCCATTTATTTTCGGACCATTACGCACAGTTACCATGGGGTTACGAATATTAGCCGGTATTTGTGTAGGTTTTACTTTTTATATTCTAAATCAATTCTTTGGCCCTTTAAGCCTGGTATACCAAATCCCACCTCTATTAAGCGCCGTTTTCCCTTCAATAATTTTTCTAAGTATCGGCGGCTGGTTAATACTCAGATTGAAATAGTGTCAAGGCTTTGTTGCATAAATGATCTTAATTGAGATAGATCTGTAGCTTGAGAACTAGTTTTAGATTAAATAGGAATCAGGCATACCGAGC
>JASFHH010000002.1:0-77589 GCA_050123335.1 Gammaproteobacteria bacterium | reverse complement strand
AATTTTAAAACACTTACCTCACCGGCCTCCCTTTTTATTAGTCGATCGAGTTTTAAAATTTGAACCATCCAAATCAATAGTTGCAATTAAAAATGTCACCATGAATGAACCATTTTTTGTTGGGCATTTTCCAAAGCGACCAGTTATGCCAGGCGTATTAATTATTGAAGCACTAGCTCAAGCTGCTGGAATCTTAGCTTTTCTTTCAACTAATGAAGATCCACAAGGAAATTCACTATATTATTTTGCTGGTATCGACAATGCACGCTTTAAACGTATTGTAGAACCAGGTGATCAATTACACTTAGAAGTTGAAATAACTAAAATTCGTAAAACCTTACTTAAAGCACATGGTATTGCAAAGGTAGGTGATGAAATTGCCTGCAGTGCTGACTTAATGAGCATTAAAGCTCCAGCTGAAAAATAGGATAAATATTGTGATTGATGAACGCGCTATAATTAACCAAAATGCCAAAATTGCTGAAGATGTAACCATCGAACCTTTCGCCATTATTGGCGCCGAAGTAGAAATAGGTGCTGGAACATGGGTTGGCTCACATGCTGTAATTAAAGGTCCAACACGCATTGGCCAAAATAATAAAATCTATCAATTTGCGTCCGTCGGCGAAGATCCACAAGATATTGCATATCATGGCGAAAAAACCTATCTTGAAATTGGTGATAATAATATTATCCGCGAATTTTGCACCATTAATCGCGGAACAACTAAAGAAAATTGTAAAACCGTTATTGGCAATAATAACTTTATCATGTCATATGCACATATTGCCCATGACTGCATAATTGGAAACCATACCATTCTTGCTAATAATGTAACTTTAGCCGGTCATGTGCATGTTGAAGACTACGCCGTGCTAAGTGGTTTTGCTGTCATCTACCAATTTTGTCATTTAGGCGCTCATTGTTTTCTTGCAGGCGGTTCCTTGGTAATGAAAGATGTGCTGCCATTTACTAAAGTTGCTGGCGATGACATTTATGCAAAATCTTTTGGTTTAAATGGTGTTGGTTTACGTCGTCGCGGATTTACTGCAGAAACAAGAACATTACTAAAACGCGCTCACAAAATTATTACGCGTGAAGGATTAACGCTTACTGAAGCAATCGCCAAACTACGTCCAATGGTGCAAGAATGCCCGGAAATTCAAGCTTTCATCGACATGTTAGAAACTACCAAACACGGCATTATACGATAAAGATTAATTCGAAAAATAATAATGAAAACTTAGAGAGGATAATAAAAATGTGCTTTTTTTTTACATGTTGCTCATACTGTAAAAAAAAAATAAAAAAAAAGATAAAAATAAGATTGAGCCTGAAATTGAAGTTACAGGTTCACATGAAATAACTAAAGTTGAATTTATAGAGAATGAGCATATTGTTCCTGACAAGCGACCTCTTACTCCAGATAGTCAAGATAAATTCTCTAAACAAGAACAAGAAGAATATCTTAAGCAACACGGCATAGATTTATCTCAACTCAAACACACCTTTTAACTCATGACTGCCGTTTTTGGTAAAATTACCTACAAAACTACCGGAAGTCTCTGAATTAAATTTCAATTGCATCACTAAAGTTGAGCCAGCTGGATGTGCAAGCTGTTTTTCGCCTAAAACTATAGTTAATTTTGCACGATTACAACCCAATTTATCGTAGGTATATTTACCATGCTTTAATATTTCCACCATCTTGAATCTTTCGGTCGCAGCTTTTACTTCCATACCAGCAACATGATAAACGACCTTTTCCAAAAACTCAGCTTTTTTCAAAAAAGTTAATTGAAAACCAACAATATTATCACTAGTCGGAGAAACAAATTTTGCAAGCAATGTTTTTCCACCAATCACAACAGGCGCATAACCATCATCTGCTTTACTCAGCACACCTGTGTCACTTACTGCATACGCAAAAATCGGAATAAATAGCAAACCACATACTAAACATAACAAAGAATTCTTGATCCTGAACATGTCATTTCCTCCTGTTTGAAATAGTCCTTATATAAAAATAATATCCCAAAATTTAGCAAAATTCTATTAAAAACGCTTCAATGCCTCCAATTTTTTACATAATGTGCCTAATTTATTGATTAATGATTTTTCTGATAAACGCCCGCATATTGTTATAATGTGAACCTTGCCAATAAATCTTGCCACATGAACTACATTGATAAAATTTCTCAAAATATTTATTAGTATTTTTAGGTAATTTGTTAATTACAGATGTTTTAGCAACTTCTTTAATTTCACCATTACATAACATACAACGCGAAAATGGCTTAATTTTTGGTAAAAGATCAAATTGATGCATAATCTCAATCAGTTGCTTAATTAAATATTTTGACCTTACCCAATACCCCCAATTTACCGATTTGTTTTTTAATAATGCAATACTGCGAGTTAAAATTATACGTTTTTCAGCTACAGCAATAGTTAAAATCTCTCTTGCTATATAAGTATTTCGATAAATAACATCAAAACCTAACATACGCAAATATTTTGCCAATGTACCTAAATGCACATCTACAATAAATTTTAATTTATCCGGTAATTTTTGCTGCAAATGAATTGCATTTTCGATATTAGGCTGCGTAAACATGGGATATACCGAAACAACATCACCGTCCTGCAATAAATATGAAAAATCCACAAACCGACCATTTACCAGGATAATATCAATTGCGGTATGCGGCACCCCAATAGCCTCAATAGAATCTTTAATTGCAGGATTATCTTTAAATATATAAGAAAACAAAACCTGTCTTTTCTCAAGCGGCAAAAAATCATTCAGCGCTGCATAAAAACGAAATCTTGCTTCCATAGCACACCCTTGGTGAATATATTTTATTATCCCACTAAATAGCATATTTTGGAAAACAATTTACCCTTGAAAAATCCAAATTCATCCCCATATATAATTTATAACCAATAAATGGAGGTAAAATCATGAACTTAATTAGATATAATCCCTGGTCATTGCTAGATGATTTCTTTGAAGATCGTCCAGAAAGACCGAGCCAACTTGAACATTGGATTCCAGCTGTTGATATCAAAGACGAAAAAGACGGGTACCATATTCATGTTGACTTGCCTGGCGTCAAACAAAAAGATATCGAAGTATTTATGGAAGCAAATATGCTCACCATAAAAGGCTCACGCGATACCAAAAGCAAAGAAGAAAAGAAAAATTACACCAGAATCGAAAGATTTTCCGGTAGCTTCATGCGTCGTTTCACTTTGCCGGATGATGCGGATGTTGAAAAAATTGATGCTCATTCTAAAGATGGAGTATTAGAAATCGTCATTCCTAAAAAAACAAAAGAGGTAAGTTCAAAACGTATCGAGGTCAAAGTTAAGGAATAAATAAAGATTCGGGGCCGCGTCTTTACTTATTACAAGTGCGCAGCTTTGTAATAAGTAAAGACGCGGCCCCGTTTTATTATATGGCAGCCAAATCATCCAGTAATGCCATAAAATCAGCTTCGTGCTCAATCTCATCCTTTAAAATTTCTAATAAGATATCATAAGTTATAAGATCCTTGTCCTTAGTCATCGACAATAATTTATTGTAGACCTCAATTGCACAACGTTCGCCCTCAACTCCCTGTTGAATAATGGCTTTAACTTTAAAATCATCTGGCTTTAGATAACCACAATTACTTTTATCACCAAATTCTTTTGGATCAAGCAAGGGTGTACCACCAAGCTGAATAATACGTTCAGCCAACATATCAGCATGACGTAATTCATCCGCAGCATGTTCAGTAAGCTCGGTTACAGCAGCGCTACGTAACGGTCCAACTATAACTTTTGAGTCAATCCAATATTGATAATAAGCCAACCATTCGTCGGCTAGTGCCTTATTTAATTCACCAATTAACACTTTTACATCCAATTGTATTAAATCATTTCCTTTAATTCCCATGATGTAGTTCCTCCATTTTATGTGACAACATTTTTATGTTACCACGATTAATACCGATTAACCATATCTATCACCGATCTCCAATGGAAATGCGAAATTTATAGAAAATGCCAGTGATTTATTGTAAACTCTGGCATAAATTGAACTCATAATTTTACAAATGGTAAAAAATCAACCGGAGAAATTGTATGTCATTTTTTAAAAAAATTAAAAACGAGACTTGGCGACTTATTAAGCAGCAAATTAACGAAATAAAGCAGCAAAAAAAAGAAGAAATAGAAAATCTTTTTTCGCAAAAACTTCTTAAAGGGGAAGAATTAGTATTTGAAAACATTTTATCATATATCAAACAAAAACAACTATGTCTTAAGCAAAGACATTTAAAGCTGGCAATGAAAGGTGAAAATTTTAGGAATATACAATTTATTATTAATCAAGGTATTAATATTACTAATATAGAAAACATAAATTTCTTATTTGAAATAATGATCAAACATAAGGATCTAAAAATAATAAAACGATTATTGCAAGTGCATAAAATTTCGAATCAAAAAATTTACCAGGGGATTTTAAAATGTGCTGCACATCATCACGATGAAAAATTTATTATTTCTTTGTTAAAAGATAAATCTTATGAAAGTTTTAACAATAAGAATTTTTTGGGAAATGATTTGGTATGGATTTTAACCATGAAAGGATGCTCTAATGTTATCAAATATCTGATAGACAAAAAATATTTCGACACGGATTATACAATTAATGATATCCGCAAAAATACAAAATCATATTTTTCTTATATTATAATGTTTTATAAAAAACGCGCAAAAAAACTTAAATCATTAAGCGATCAACAACGCAAGATGCTTTTTGGATTTGGTGATTTAATACCATATGTTTACCAACGTGATTTAAACAAGATAAAGGATAAATTGCACAAAGAAATGCAAAGAGCAAAACAGTATGTAAAAAACACCATTGAAAAAAACTCATCTGTTCTTTTTAATCAAGAATTAAAAATTAACAAAAACAATCAGATCATTGAAAATCAAAAGAAGATTATAAAATTAAAAGAAGAAGAAATAAAATTAAAAAACCATGGTTATGATAAATTAAAACAAAAAGTAGGAATGATTAAGCAACAAATTAGAGATTTCAAATTAAACATAAAAGAATATAAAAATATAACCTCACCCGAAATCAAAAAATGTATTCAGCTAAAAACTGAGGTCACCGGCATATTTAATGACAATAAATTTGAAAAATCGAAAAACCTTCATGATTTGACAAAAAAAATATTTGCTCTTAAGGAAAACCATCAAAAACTTAAGCAGCAAAATTCCGAATTACAATCTGAAATTTTAAAGCAAAAGATAGAAATAGAAAGACTCAAGGAAAAATTATTGCAAAACCAAGGGCAAGAAGAATTTAATCTATTTTCTTATAAAAATAACTGATGTTTTGCGGACGAACACTCTTGCAAAAACCCCAGCAGTTAAAAACTGCTGGGGTATTATAATGATAACTTTACATTATCAAATTTAGATTGCTAATCCCAATCGTCATTAGTATAACGACCTCTTAAATCCTCCTCATAATCATCATAACCACCACCCTCATAGTCGTCCGTACCAACATTCCCAAAAGAATCATCATCAATATTTGAAAAAATATCATCATCTGACATAAATGCCTCCAAATATCATATATTTTCAATTAACTTTTAACTTTTTTGTTTGGTAATTTTTTTATGTGCTGAAGCTCTAACTCTTCTGGTCTTGGACTTTTTAACGGTTCTCACAGTTTTACACTTTTTAGCAGGTGGTGGAGCGACTTTCTTCTCTGCACAAGATGCTACAAAAACAAAACAACACACTGAAAACAAAACCAATAATTTTTTAATAGAATTCATACCAATATCTCCAAATAAAATTTATAAAATATGACCATTTTTAACAAAAATATACCTAAAATTATCAATAATCATCACCACTGGTATCATCTGATGATTGATCATTTTGATCCGCAGGCTGATCTCCCTGATTCTGACCATCATCTGAAGTCACACTCTGATCATCTTGAGTACCAGTCTGATCATCTGTAGGAACCGATTGATCATCTTGTGCTGTACCATTGTCTTCAGCAGCCAAAATAACCTGATAGTTATTTGCAGCAAACACAGAATTGGCAGGCATAGCTTTTGCCATACTCCCAACCAACATAAGACTACCAACCATAACCGTTAACAAAACACCTTTCTTTATCATAATTAAAAATCTCCAAAAATTGATTTTTGCCAATAGCGGCACCTGAACCGGGCAAATTATCAAGCCCGATATATAATTTATATCCCAATTTTCTATAAAAGAAAAAGAAAATTTAATCTCTATTCAATCTTTTTTACTTGACTTTTTCTCTTTCTTTGCAACATAGAAAAACGCAAATTCAACTTTCTTGCCCCAGGAAAAAGCATCAGCATCTTTCGGCTCTTTACTAATGCAATAGCAGTGGTTTTTCGGTGAAAAGTAGCAAACAAAAACCATATTATTGAAACACCCAAAGCACCAGCCATTAAAACTGGTAGCTTATGCTCACTATCAGCATAAAATAAGCTAGTGATTGCCCCCATAGAGGAACCAGAAATTATTTGCACAAAACCCAACATTCCGGATGCAAACCCACCTATATTAACAAATTGAGCTAAAGAGCTGGATGTAAGCAAAGGACCAGTCATACCCGTAGCAAAAAAGGTTAACATAACACAAACCATAACACTAAAAGGCGAATGATCCCAATGCATATATTCAATAATGCTCAAACCACAAATTGCAACAAAAATAGCAAATAGTCCAAACCGAATAAGCGTTCTTTTACGAAACTTATGGCCAAATTGCGCGGTAAAAATCGCACCTAAAGTACTGCCTATAGCAGGCATTAAAAAATACAATCCAAAATAATCAGATTTAACCCCAAAATGATCGATTAAAATCGTAGGTGAAAAAGTCACCCAAACAAAAACCAAAGAATACAGCGCGCCCAAACAAAACACATACCCAATATATATACGATTTGCTAATAAACTTTTTAAATTGGCAATAATTTTAAATAACTTCAACGCTTCTTGATCCGGGACAACTAAAGTTTCGCGCAATAAAAAGACTGTACCAAAAAACATAATTAACCCAAAAATCATTATAATCACAAAAATAAATCGCCAACTAAAGAGACTAGTGACCACCCCACCCAATAAAGGCGCTATAGCTGGAGAAAAAATATTCGCAGCTGAAATTAATGCCAAAATAGTGGTTCGCTTTTCTGGATGATAGCTATCGGTAACAATGGTACGACAAAGCACAATACTACTACAAGCTCCTAATGCCTGAAATAAACGCGACCATAAAAACATATCTAGATTGACTGATACAATACATGCAAAGCTTGCTATCGAAAATAATAACAGTCCCAACACCAATACAATTTTTCTGCCAAATCTGTCTGCCAACGACCCATAAACCAACTGCCCAACAGCTAGCCCAAATAAGTAAATACTCATCGACAAGTTAATTTCTCCTTCACCAACTCCAAAGGTTGTTGCCATACTCGAATAAGCAGGCAAATACATATCAATGCAAAGAGAACTGCTGATAGGAAGGATTATAAGTAAAACACTTACGGCGATGTCCCTAAGTTTTGCCAATTTCATACAAATATTCTTGAAGTAATTTAACTTGATATAGACCAAATCTACAAAAAAGCAAATGATGCTACGCTTATTTTTAGCAAAAGCAAACATTTATTTTACTAACAAAACTCATATATAATACCGCGATGACCAAACCAACTAACATCTTTTCCTATCGCAAATATTGGGCTAAACGTTTTGGTATTGCGCCAGTATTACCGATGTCACGGATAGAAATGCAACAACTCGGCTGGGATAGCTGCGATATTATTATTGTCACTGGTGATGCATATGTTGACCACGCCAGCTTTGGCATGGCGTTAATTAGCAGATTATTAGAAGCGCAAGGTTTTAGAGTTGGCATCATTAGCCAGCCAGATTGGCATAGCTGCGTTGACTTCATGCGACTAGGAAAACCCAACCTATTTTTTGGGATCACTTCCGGCAATATGGATTCGATGGTTAACCGCTATACTGCTGACCGAAAAATACGTTCCGATGATGCTTATACCCCAAATGCCGCATCAAACAAACGCCCGGACCGAGCTACTATTGTCTATGCACAACGTTGCCGCGAAGCCTACCATGACGTGCCAATAATCGTCGGAGGAATTGAAGCATCATTACGCAGAATTGCTCATTATGATTATTGGTCAGACAAAGTGCGACACTCATTATTAATGGATTCCAAAGCAGATATCTTACTTTATGGCAACGCTGAAAGAGCAATTGTCGAGCTAGCTCACCAGCTCGCCAAAGGAACCAATATAAAAGATATCAATAATCTACGCGGCAGTTGTATTGTTGCAAACAAGCCTCCTAATGAAGCCATAAAATTACCTTCATTTATCAAGGTAAAAAACTCACCTCTTTTATACGCACAAGCGGTCAGAACCTTTTATTTGGAATCAAACCCGTTTATAGCTAAACCTCTTGCGCAAAAGCACAATGATCGTTTCGTTGTTATTAATCCACCTGCTATTCCGCTAACAACTAAAGAACTTGATAAAATTTATGAATTACCTTATTCGCGCTTACCTCACCCGTCTTACGGAACAGCTAAAATTCCAGCCTATGAAATGATTAAAACTTCAGTAACTATTGTTCGCGGATGTTTTGGCGGCTGTAGTTTTTGTGCAATTACCGCCCATGAAGGCCGCATCATTCAAAACCGCAGCGAGCGTTCAATTTTAACAGAAATCGAACTTATCAGAGATAACGTCCCTGGCTTTACAGGAATCATTTCCGATCTTGGCGGACCAAGCGCCAACATGTACAACCTGAACTGCAAGCTTCCGCCATGTACAACTAAATGCCGTAAGCTATCATGCTTACATCCTAAAATCTGTCCCAATCTAAAAACTAATCATAACGCGCTGATTCAGATTTATAAAAAAGCCCGCAATATCCCGGGAATTAAAAAAGTTTTAATCGCCTCCGGTGTGCGTTATGACTTGGCACTTAAATCTCCTCCTTACATTAAAGAGCTCATCAGTCATCATGTCGGAGGTTATTTAAAGATTGCACCCGAACATATTACAGATAATGTTTTAGAAATTATGTGCAAACCAGGCATCGACATTTATACTGAATTTTCAAAATTATTTACTAAATATTCCTGTGCTGCTAACAAAGAACAATACCTTATTCCATACTTTATTGCCGCTCACCCCGGCACACGCGATGAAGACATGTTAGAATTAGCTCTTTGGCTTAAAACAAATAACTTTCGCTTGGAGAAAGTACAAAATTTTTTACCAACTCCGCTTACTTTAGCTACCACCATGTATCACACTGGTTTCAACCCGTTAAAAGATACAATATCTTCCAGTTCAAAAGTATATATTCCTAAAGGCGCTAAACAACGTCGATTGCATAAAGCTTTTTTACGCTACCATGAACCAAAAAACTGGCCGTTGCTTCGCCAGGCTTTAAAACAACTTGGACGTAATGATTTAATCGGCCATAAAAAAAACTGCTTAGTTCCCCCAAATTAAAAAAAGCCCTTATCTTTTGATCTCTTAAGCTTGCCTTAAGAAATAACTGCTATAATCAAAACGAAGTAATGATACCTATCGGCCAAATGGGAAATATCAGATTAAAATATTTACACTTTTCGGACAATATAGGAAGAAATAACAATGAAAACTCTTGAAGAATTTGAAGATTATTTTTCTCAAATAAAATGGTATAATAATATACATGACACAACATCAAGCATATACAAAAACCTACTATCCGAATTAATAACATGCTGTGAAACGTTATTAAACAAAAAAATATACCATAAATATATATTATATTTGCAAGCCTTCGAAAAACATTTAAAAGAAAACTTTAATTTATTTGATATAGTAAACTTAAGACCCGATGACAATACACAAACCTTAACTATTACTAAAAAAATAATAGAAACTTTATCACGCATATTGGATGAAAAGACATATCCTAATAAAATTGCGGCACAAACAATTCTCAGCAAAATATGCAGCAACTTTATAATTCATTACTGTGAAATTCTTGCTGAAAATAAATCATTAAAAAAATTGATACTCAAAATCAAAAAAAGTCTGCCAAATAACACAATAATTAGTGATGCTTACAAAAAAGTAATCAAAACATGCAAAGAAAAACAAACCAATGATGCAGATATTTTTCAAATTTGTAAAATACTAAGCAACTTTATAGACGACGAAGACGCAAGAAATGAAAGTTACTTGTGCGCATTACACACATTTTTAACCTTCTATCCCTGTTTAATAACAGAGTGTGATTTTGCTATTAAAATTTACGATGAATTAAACAAATCTATGGGAACAAAAGAATTGGATAAACTTTTACAACCGTATAAAAATGAACTTCCAGGAAAACTTTGGTTATGTTTTAGACTGAAAAAATTCAAAGCTGATGCAACAATCAAATACATTAACAATCATTATCAGCTACATAAATTTTGTGAAAGTAAAAGCAAAAAAATAGTAACAAATATAAAATTTGGCATGATTCTTTATGAAAGATTTGGATGGGATAAAAAAAACCAAAAAGGAGATACCCCAATAGACTATCTCTGCAAGAACAACAACCCTAAATCTTTAGATGCTTTATGTTATTATCTAAAAAAATATCTATCAGAATTTGAACACAAAATCAAAAATTACTCTCCACTAATAAAACAATATAACGAAAAATTATTAAATCATTATCTAGCTGACAATAAAAATAAGGAAAAATGTGAAAAATATGCAAATAAATTATTAAAAAATCCAAGAAAATTAATACAACTAATAAAAGACAATAAAATACCATCATACATGTACCAAACTGTGTCATCAAAAGAATATCAGGGCATTCCATGCGGCTATTCAATCTTGGCAATTGCGATTATACTTGGAAAAAAGAAGTTAATTACAAACATAATAGAAAAACATTCTGATAATATCAACATGCCTTTGTTCTGTAAGAACCATTCCTATTCAGCAAGAACTGCGTTTGAGCTAGCTGTTGAATTAACCAAATATAACATTGTCAAAGACTTTTTGAATTATACTAAAATATCAATATCGAGCTTATGCAGCATGCTGCAATATTCCATCGAAAAGAATGATTTTAAAATGCTTAAAATATTCACTACAGAATTAGACAAGCATGACTATACATATGAACATGAAGTTACAAACGCTATAGAAAAGAAAAATATAAATCCACAAATAATAAAGCATCTTTTAACGAAAAAAATTAACTTTAACAAAATCAAATACATCCTATATGATGCCATAACACATAGCCTAGATATAAAAAGCTTTGAAAAATTAATTCAGAATGGAGCCAAAATTACCAATGAAGTCATAACAACCATTCAAAACGAAAAGCAAAATAGCTTATACCAGCCCATACTTAATAAATATTTAAAAAAATTCAAAACAAACCCAAAACCACAAAATATTTTTCAAATCATTAGAAACGCTGATTTTAGAAAAGTCGATGATTACATAAAGAACACACAAAACCATAAAGACTTTAAAAATAAACACCATTATGGAGAAACAATACTCACATATTCAATAATACATGGCCAAGCTAAAATGACAAAAAAACTCATCGACTCAAAATTATTTGGCCTCGAACAACCTAATATATATAACCAAACCCCTCTTAATGTTTCTATTATCGCAAAAGACCATGAAATCTTTAAGTATCTATTAAAAAACGGCTCTAAATTATATATGACCAATTGCTTAAACAAGATGCATGTAATAAATTACGCTCTGGGTGCAGGCATTCTTGCATCCAAAAACTGCTCTAACATTATCAGATATATTCTTGATGAAAATTTAGCAAACAAAGACAATATAAACTATAATTATATCAAAAAATTGTATAATATTAACAAAACAAACTCATCAAAACAAAAGTGCACACCCCTAATTAACTCCATCCATTTCAAGTTATCAGAAAACATCGCTGAAGTCATTAGTCTACATCCAGATACAATTTGCGAAAAATTAAAAAAAACATACAAAATAAACAAATTTTCTATAACATGTGATACACCGTTACATTATGCATTGCTTTACAGCCAAACCAATACTGCCATCAATCTTTTAGGTAATGGCTCAACCTTACCCACATCAGATTTTTTGCAAACCCTTAGAGAAATCCAACCTAAAAACAAATCCATACAATTTATTATTGCTTCAATTGGACATCTTGCATATGGTAAATCACATTATCTATTTAAAACTCATGATATGAAAATCGATGTGAAATTAACATCATCAAAAGAAATTTGTTTGCAAATTGATAATAAACGCACTATTGATAAAGTAACTTATCGTTTACCGCTGAAATTGTTCAGCACAACTTCAATGAAAAATAATCTCTTAGATATTGCATTCAAAGTGGACAATTATAAATTGTTAAAGACATTATTAATACACCACAAACACTTAACCACACATTCTCATATAAAAAAAATAATAAACAGAGCATTTCAATATAGAGCAAGCAAATTAGTCATTAAAGTTTTGCACGACAAAAACTTGTTCACGCACAACCATCCGTATAAAATATATCATTATATTGCTTTAAAAGATTTCAAAAAAGCAAAAGAAACCCTACAATCATTATCTAAAAGGACTATTCAAAATATCTACATAGAAAACCTATGTGCTCATCTTAAGAAATTAGATAATAACACAAAAGAAATACTTTTTGAGCTTAAATCTATACAGACAGATGCAATAAAAAACGATGTTAAAACTTTAATAAAAGAATTAAATCTTATACAAGAGATTAAAATCAACAAGAAATCTAAAAAATCCAAAAGGAAAAAGAAGAAAAAACAATTTTCTTTAAAAAAAAGGCTGCTAAAAAAGCAATTGCTTGAAAAAATAAAACGTGCAAAATTAGAAGAAAGCGCCAAGACTTTCAATAACAAACCCAAAATTATTCGTCCACCTGAAATAAAAATATTGTCACGAGGAGAGTCAATTAACAAGTCAAAACAAATTTTAAAAAAATATGGTTTTAACGAGCATTCTCTTACAAAAATTTGTTTCTATCTATATAAAAATAAGGAAGTTAAAAAAATATTCCAGAAAGAATTACCTCATGAAAGTAAATTTGATATCTTTGGATATAAGAATTCTGAATGCTTAGTTAGGGGTCTTTTGCTTTTCCCAACACATCTTGAGAATTTCGTTAACAAGCTTAAAAAAATACTTGCAAATAACTCAAAACTGCAACAGATGATTTTTAAACCAAACAACAAAAAATTCAAAAAGAAAAAAGAGAAAAAAATCATAGATTCAAAGAAACGAAAAAGCAAAAATAAAGATAAAAAGAACAAAGAATGGCCGATAAATGCAACAGGTCTATATCTTGCTACAATGGATGGGAATGTTTCTTTTGTTAAAAAACTGTTTGATGAGCATAAGCTTAAATATACAATCAATATGCTTGGGTTGAAGGCTTATCAGTATGCATTTCACCCTAATGCCACACAAAAAATGATCAACCTTCATCTTGACCACATTATTGATTTATTTAAAGCAAACAAGTTTCAAGACCAGATTATTTCATATGATCTTATGCAAATAATTGATTTTTGTATAGAACGTCCTAAATTGAATAATAAGCTCAAGTTATTATTGGAAAATGTAAAAAAACACGAAAAAAGCAAATTGCTTGAGGATTTTTTCAACTTTGAGCAACCAAATAATATGCAGGTTAATATTTTTGAAAAAGCTTTGTTAATGAACAATTTTGCTGCGGCTAAAATTATATACAATTGCTTAGGGAAGATTTGTTTAATTCAATATGATTATGGAAATGTTTTTACACACCTTATTAATAAACCTTGGAATAATGAGGTTGAAGATATTATTAAATTTGCATGCAAAAATATACCATTGAATGAGTTATTTGATACGGATTTAAAAGGCTATAGTATATTTCATAAAGTAATTTATCGTGGTAATCTTGCTTTGTTTGAATGTTTGCTGAAAAATGTTCCAAAAGATCAACTATTTCATTATATCAATCAGGGTATTTCTGAGATCAAAATTCCGACAGAAAACAAAAAAGAAGATGACGCCAAAAAGTTTAATCTAGCTATGACTCCTTTAATGATGTTGCTTACTGGTAATGATGAAAATATACCGCCCACTTTAAAAAATAATTTTCTTGAACTTATGTTGCCTTATATCGATTTTTGGTCAAACTACAATACAGGCATGATCGTGTTTAAAAAAATAGCTTTTGAACCTAAATCTGAAATAGCCATTATGTTAAAAGATGAGCTTATTAACAATAGACTCACAAAAATGCAGGATAATAATGATATTATTTCACTTATTTGGATGATTTTTGTTTTGCAAAAACAAAAAAACATAGTAACAGCGCTTGATGACTTGTTCAAAAAGGTAGAAAAAAAATTTATTATTGAAGCATTAAATAGCGTTTCGCCAAATAGTAGTGATTCTTTGCTCGAATCTATGATTAAAAATTCCCGTTGGGATTTGGTGACACTTTGCATAAAATATGCAGACCCGAAATGGAAAAATTCTTCAGATAATAATATATTACATGTTTTAGCAAAGGTTAGTAGTAAGTATTACTTGGAATTGGCAAAAAAATTCTCTGGATTAAATACACAGCAAAACAAAGATGGTTTAACCCCTCAAAATATTTATATCAACATAAAAAAGGCACAAAAAAATTCTAAGGGATTAAAGTTCTTTAGCAAAGATAATAAAAATAATAATGACCCCAAAAAAACCAATAATGGCCAGAAACGTAATATGTATCAACATTAATCGACAAATTAAAGCAAAGTGGAATAAAACCCTCAGCAATTTAGAATTAACGATTTTTACAAAACCATGCAAACTCATCCTCTTCTCATTGACCAAGAAGGACACCAGGTATAAACTTAACATTTTCGATAGGAGTGTTTATGCGCCTCACATTTTTAGGAGCCACTCAAACAGTTACTGGGTCAAAATATTTAATTGAAGCAGATAACCTTAAAATATTAGTTGATTGCGGTTTATTTCAGGGGTTAAAAGAATTACGTTTAAGAAATTGGGAGCCCTTACCTGTCGATCCAAAAACCATAGACTATGTTATCTTAACTCATGCGCATATCGATCATAGTGGCTATTTACCGTTACTGGTTAAAAATGGTTTCAAAGGCAAAATATTATGTTCTGCTGCCACAAATGCTTTATGTCGTATTTTACTACCAGATAGCGGTAGATTACATGAAGAAGATGCACGATTCGCCAATAGAAAAGGGTTTTCCAAGCATAAACCAGCATTGCCACTTTACACTGAAAATGACGCGAAAAATGTTTTTAAATATCTGGAAATAATTGATTGGGATAAAGAATACACCCTTGCAACTGATTTTAGAATACAATTAACTCCTGTGGGACATATTCTGGGAGCAAATTACGTTACAATAAAATACAACCATAAATCGTTGGCTTTTTCCGGAGATGTCGGACGTTTTGATGACCCAATAATAAAAGCGCCCGCTGCAATAGAACATGCTGATTATTTAGTTGTAGAATCTACTTATGGTGATCGTCTGCATAGCGATGCTGATCCAAAAAAATTATTAGCTAAAATAATTAATGAAACAAGCAAAAGAAGCGGAGTAATCATTATCCCAGCCTTTGCAGTTGGTAGATCACAATTAATTATGTATTATCTTTATCAGCTAAAACAAGCTGAACTAATCCCGAATATACCTATTTATTTGGACAGTCCGATGGCTACTAATGTCAGCCAACTATATTGCGATTATAGTAATCTGCATAAATTATCGAAAGACAGTATTAATGCTATCTGTAACAGCATTGAATATGTTAAAACCCCCGAAGAATCAATGGAAATTGACAAATATTCCTTTCCAAAAATTATAATTTCCGCCAGCGGAATGGCAACTGGTGGCAGAGTTTTACATCATTTAAAACGCTTTATTGAGTATGAAAAAAATTCCGTTGTTTTTACCAGCTTTCAAGCAGCCGGCACTCGCGGTGCACGACTGCTTAATGGAGAAAAATCGATTAAAATTCATGGGAGGTTTATCCCGGTTAAAGCACAAATTGCAGACATTGATAATTTATCTGCACATGCTGATTATGAAGATATTTTACATTGGCTCGAAGGAATTGAAAACACGCCAAAACGCATCTTTATAACTCATGGTGAATTACATGCATCATTATCAGCTAAGGAAAAAATCGAAAATAAATTTGGCTGGACATGTATTGTGCCGAAATATGGATATACGGTTGAACTATAGACATCATAACCACCGCTTCTTTTTAAATAAAATATACTCGATAACAGCAATAATAATCATAACAAATGTAACCAGAGCAAATGCTGATTTTGCATTTGCTCCAGGAATTCCAGCAACATTAATTCCTAAAAGCCCAGTAAGAAAAGTCAGCGGCAAAAAAATAGCTGCCACTAATGATAAAATATACATTCGCTGTTCAACTCGCTCAGAAATTAAATTTGAAATAGTTTCCCGAATAATCGTCGCACGATCACGAGCCTCATCCAAGTCTTCCAAACACCTTATAGTTCTATCAGATGTTTCCATAAAATGAAAACGATCAGTTTCGGTTAACCAAGGAAAACGATCAAGTTGTGTTAATCTTGATAAAGCATCTCTTTGTGGCGAAATATATCGGCGAATTGCAACAATTTGACTTCTAACTTCAGCCAATTTATTTCTAGTTTCTTTAGTTGGCAGTAAAACGGATTCTTTCTCCAAAGAGAAAATTGCCACATCAATTTTATCAATATATAAACCTATTTTATCGGTAATTTGCCCAGTAATATCATCTAAAAAAGCCATTGATGATATTGGTCCAGTCTTATTTTCTAAAGCTTCTTTAATTTCACGAATAGATAACAAAGTTTTTCTTGAAGCAGTAATTATCCTGTTTTTTTCGATCCAAATTCTAACTGATAACATATCATCAGGCTCATCACCCGGATGAAAATTAATACTTCTCAAAATAATCAATACACCACCATTGGACACCATCAATCTTGGCCGCGTCTCTTTTGCTAACATAGCCTCGCAAACCAACACATTAAGCCCACTTTTATCCTTCAACCATGCTTTGCCTGTATCATCTAAAAGACTAACATGAACCCACCTTGTTTGCGCATCCTTTTGTTTTGCATCTAAATCAACAACAGACGCACCACCATTATTGTCAAAATCACATGCAAATGTTACTTGGTCAGTGGTACTCATAAAAAAATCCTTATTAAACAGTGTAATATATCAACATAATTATAATTTCGATAAAAATCAAAATGATAATTGTCCATTCTAAAGTAGTTGAATGCGAATGCTGTAACTGATTGTTCAAAACATCAAATAAGTCTTGCAAAACATTAAGCCTTTGGTTTAACGCAGCAACACGCTTATTTAAATCCAAAAATTTAATTGTAATAATATAATAGTTTTCAAGCGCCGACCTTTCCCAAAAATATTCTGGTATATCTAAATATTCACTATTAAGGTTAACCAAACTTTTTACTTTAAAAATCTCGCCTATACATTTGGAAATTTCCCGTCTGGTTAACGGTATTTTGCCACGACTTGATAATTCATGAGCCAAATACACATTTTTATTTACTGCATTCTCTACTGTTTGCTCAAACGACTCAAGCTTAATTGATTGAGCCAAACCGTATGAAACAGCAAGTTTAATAGACGGATCTGAGGACTCCAAAATAATAACATCCTGATTAAGCTTTTTGTCAACAAAAAATTTGGTTTCATCTCCATATCGAAATTCAAAACTTCCAGTTTCGATATGCGTTAATGGATTATTAGCAAAAGGCTTAAGTTCTGCAATAACTTTATAACTTTCAGCTTCGTCGACCCCCCAAGTAACTAATGATCCATGAGAAAAAATAAAAATATCACATTTCTGATTTGCAATTTTCGATAAATGTAAAACTTTTTTACCGTGTTGATTGATAGCGTAACCTTTATTAGCAAAAGAATCTGCTATAGCCTGCAAATCATAAGATCCTGTTACACAAAACGATTCACAGCGCATAAATCAATTCCTTTTATTGCCATATTAAATTTTATGCTAGCACAATTATTATGCAAATAACATAAAAACAACTATTAACTCACAAAAGACATGTAAGAATACACCATGATGCCAACCACAAGGATTTGCTCTTACCTCTGATCAAAACTTGAACTGAGACGATTGCATTGCTCTAATTATGAACAAATCTGCCAAACACATAAACAAGCCATTGCTTTCATCTAATTTCTATACTTCTCAAACTTGTAATTTTCACCAACAAATATTGTTTTTAATTAACATTGACAACACCTTAACAAAAGCGTAAATTGTGCTTTTGAATTTTTTAAATGATCTCTATGAATATAGCAGAGGACAAAGCCTCAATAATTATAGTAATAAAGAAAAACGGAATTTTGGCCAATGTTCTCGCAACAAATGCGAGGAAGAAATGATCAACTGCAAAAGTAATTTTTTTACTACTGCATCAGAAAAATCTTTTATAAAAGGCCAAACACTGACTCTAATACTCGATGATTGCCCATTGCAACGGTATTTTTTGTCACAAGAATTAACAAAATCAGGCATAAGTGCGGAATGTGTTGGCTCTATTGCTGAAGCATTGAGATATATCAAATCTTCAAATCATATTGATTTAATCATCTCGGATATAGAATTATCAAATGAGTCTGGATTTGATTTTGTTAAAAAAGTCAAAGAGTATTATAAATCTGAAAACTTGACTCTCCCACCAACTATCGCCATTTCAAGTTGTCCTGAATATGAAACACCTGCCTTAAAAGCCGGATTCAATAAGTTTCTCAAAAAACCAATATCTCCAAAAGACTGCACTGACGTTCTAACTCAGTTAAATATTGATAAATTAATTAACAAACCAAAACCGCATTTAAGCATACAATAATTAGAACAGCAAGTTACTGCCAACTAAATCATTAATTATTTCTTTTTAATGCTAACCGCGTTAAAGCCAAAAAAGAAAATACTCCTACTGCAATATATATAAGAGCTAACGGCTCTTGATCTTTAAAATGCAATGTAGCAATAAGTGACGTTGATACAAATCCACCAGCAATTTGCAAACAACCGTAAACTGCGCCAGCAGCTCCGGCAATATTTTTAAAGGGGGTAAAAGCTCCAGGAAATGCGTTACATAGTAAAATAATTGCTGCCACTCCAAATAATGCAGCCGGCAAAAGAATCACAAATGCATTAATCGTACTCATTAATACAGGCAACAACATTAAAACACCAGCAACAATCGCAAGCATTGAGCCAATTTTTAACATACGATTAATACCAAATTTTACAACAAATTTTGCATTAACCATGCCACTAATTAAAAATGAAGCGGTAATAATAGCTGTTGACCAACCATATTCTACTACCGATAAACCAACTTTATCTTGCAATAAAAAGGGGCTCATCGCAAAAAAAGCCAAACTACCAGCATAAGCAAATAAAGCACAAAATGTATAACCTAAAAATATTCGACTAGAAATAATCGACCAATAATTTTTACCCACTAACAATAAGTTAAATTTATTTTTATGCTCTGGGCTTGTTTCCGGCAAATATAAATAAACCAATACAAAAATAGCAAGACTATATACAAATAAAAAAATGAACACACTTTGCCAATTTAAATAATACTGAAAATAACCACCAATAATCGGCGCACTACCAACAGTTAATGTTGTACCAACTCCTAAGAACGAACCGAATCTAGCTAACTCTTCTCCACTGAAACAATCACGCAATATTGCACGACCAAGAACGGATGTAACCCCCATCCCCAGCCCTTGAATTAATCGACCAATAATTAGCATTAAAGGATTGTTAGAAAACACACAAAACAATGTGCCTATTATACTAATTGTTAAGCCGCAAAAAATTACAATTCGTCTTCCATAAAAATCAGAAATAGGACCATAAAATAATTGCGACAAACTAAAACCCAACATATAAGTCGCCACTGACCACTGAATCATTGCGCTTGTAGAATGAAACCAAAGCGTAATAGCAGGTAATGACGGCACATAAATATCAGATGCCACTTGACCTAATGTAAAAAATGTCAAAAGCACCAAAAAAAATAGTTTGTAATCAATTTTACTACTGTCCTTCATATGATTAAACCCTAAAGCTTTCCAACCACCGACATATAAACCACAAACTCCTCCTTGCTATCTATTTGCAAAAAACCATCTGCTTTATCCTGCAAATAGGCATCTACAGCACAAACTCCAGAATTAATTGCCTCCGCAGCTAAATATAAATTTTGGCACAAATGACCAGAGTCTTGTGCGATCAGTTTCACCACCATACCAGGATATTTCCAAATAGCACGATATGGCAACGCTGTCCACAAAAAAGTAACTGCACTTGTATCGATGCCTTTGTATACTGGATTTTCGCTAGGAATAACTAATTTAATTTTATTAACGATTTCATCATCTGATGAAATAAAATAAAGCTTATGTTCGATAGGCAAATATCGATACAAACCCGCTGACAAATCCGTAATATGATAAATTGCTAGATAAGTTTCAAAAGGATGACACGCGCCAGCTGAAGCAACACTACGGTATTGTGGATTTTTTTCGCTGCGAATACCTTGTGTAGCCCAAAGTAAAAATGATAATTCATTTATAGTTAAAGATGCTTCACTAAATTTTCGATGAGTTTTACGATTTTTAATCGCATCAAACAAAGAAACATTGTGAGTGGCAAAATCATCTTGTGGCAAATCAATTAACTGTGCATTATCAGGATAAGGCTTTTGTATTGCAGGTTTTGGTTTGCCACGATTTTTATCCGACGGAATTGCTGCAAAATTTCCATCAAACTTTGAATATAGTTCTTTTATATTGTCCATTTTTCTCTCCCTCCGTAATAGATAAAATTATATAAGATACCATTTGCTGCCCTCTTTAACAACATTAAGGTTTGAATAAAATTTGACCCTTGTTTGCTATAATCCAAAAAATCATACAATATGCAATATATACCAAAAAAATAATATATTTTACTTCTGAAATAATTTAGTTACACTATGCCTATTTTATTATCTAAACTTATAATATTTTAAAATGAAATTATCAAACGAAACATTGCAAAAAATCTCGTCAAAATCCCGTTCTTTCTACGATAAAATAGAGAATTGTAATAATACCAAACAAACACATGATGATTTATCAAAAAACAGGTTCTTTCAACAATGGCAAAAAACCGTTGCCAATAATGATCCGGATACATTAATAAAAAGATTCAGTTGGGATGGCTTTAGTCTAAAACAAGTAAACGCTGCATTAACAACTGCAACATCGCAAACGTATAATGACAACATTCACCCATGGATGAAACTATTACAAAATGGAGTCCAAATCGCAGAACTATTTGCAACTGAAAATACTAAATATAAATATCCCTGGATTAAAAAAAAATCACCACTGCCCTTTGAGGACATTTTATTACCTTTTGTTCAAATTGCTTCAGACAGGCTGTACAAAGAAGCTCCAGAACAAATGAAATTGCTGCATAAAAGAGCTGCTCACAAATTAATACGATCGCTGCTTAATAAATTATGCTTTATTTCAGTTTTTGCTTTGCATAAAGAATTTTTGGTTTTTCGTTACATAAACTGGTCACGAGATCCTTTTACCTCACTTTTAGAAAAAAAATGCACGAATAAACAATACCATGAATTTGTTAATACAATGTTAACAAATCAATTGACAAGTTTTTTAGAAGACTATGCGGTTTTAGCAAAACTAATCGGAACAACTACAACGTTTTGGTTAGATAATATAAAAGAATTTTTGCAGCGTGTCGAAAAAGATAAGCGTGAATTAATCAAAGTTTTTGGAATAAATAAAAACTCTTTCAAAATCAAAAACATTAAAACAGACATTTCCGATGCTCACAACAAAGGAAAAAAAATTATCATTGTTGAATTCGCTTGCGGCACCAAAGTTGTATATAAACCAAGAAATCTGGGAATTGATGCTGCATATTTTGACTTTTTAAAATGGATTAACCAGCAAGAAAAATTTATGCAATCTTTTAAAACTCTTAAAATAATCAATAAAAGCGATTATGGATGGGTTGAGTTTGTAGAATATTTGGAATGTAAAAACACCAAAGGCATAAAAGATTATTACAACCGGGTAGGTAAACTTATTTGTGTGTTATATTTGTTAGAAGGAACAGATTTTCATTTTGAAAATATCATCGCAAACGCCAGTTTTCCGGTAATTGTTGATTTAGAAACCTTGCTGCAACCAACTGTAAAACCATTTGATGCCTCGTCAACTTCAACATCCCAAACCATTGTCGATAAATCAGTATTACGCTTAGGCTTATTACCTTTTGGTAATAATAACTTTGAAAAATATGGCTTGGATGTTAGCGGTTTGGCTGGCGACATATTATTTAATACCACCATTAAAAACTATAGATGGACACGAATTAACTGTGACGACATGTCTTACAAATATATAACGATAAATAAGTCTCATGTTTTACAATCAAATTTTCCAAAATTAGCCAAGCAAATACAAACCCCACAAAATTACATTACTCAAATAATAAATGGCTTTACAACGATGTATGATTTCTTCTTAAAAAATAAAAAATTATTGTTAAGCGCAAACAGCCCATTTAAACTATTTTTAAATCAGGAAATTCGTTGGGTGGTCAGATCAACCAAAATATATGCCTTATTATTACAATTTTCCCAACAAGCAGAATTTTTGCAAAATGGGATTAAACGAAATATCGCTTTAGACATATTAACTAAACCATTATTGTATAACAACAAAAAACCTCTTGTTTGGCAATTAATTTTGCCTGAGCATAAAGCGATGGATATTTTAGATATTCCTAAATTTACTTTTAGCACCAGCAATAAAAAACCAGATTTTTTTACGCGCCTTGGTTACAACAATGTAACAAATAAAATCCAACATTTGTCTAAAGAAGATCTCGATTTTCAATCAAAGCTTATTAAATATTCTCTGTGTGCACGATATGCTAAAGAGTTAAGCACACAGCAACCAAAAAAATCTTCCAGCTTACCAAAAATATTTGGCACCAAAAAAGCTTCTGATATCATCAAAAATGAAGTACTTAAAATTACCGAAATTATTACCATGCATGCAATATACCACGATAATTCAGCTACATGGTTACAAATTGATTTTGACCCAATGAGAGAAGATTATTATTTACAACAAGCTGATTTCAACCTTTATAATGGAGCAACCGGCATTGCTTTATTTCTAGCTGCAGCAAGTAAAATATTTTGCAATGATAACTATCGTAAACTTGCTTTGGCCGGATTACAACCGTTAAGAACTTTTTTAAAAACAGATGAATTTAAATTTTTAGGATCAACCTGGGGAATAGGCGGAACAACAGGATTAGGCTCCATTATATATGCGTTAGTCTGTATAAATAATTTAATCAAAGAACCAAGTTTATTAGAAGATGCAAAAATAGTTGCATCGTTGATTAATGATGATTTAATCAACAAAGATCAAATTTTGGATATTATAGCTGGTTCAGCTGGAGCTATTCTTAGCTTGTTAAATTTATACAAAATAACGAGTGAACAAAAATTTTTACAAAAAGCAATTGCGTGTGGTGAACATTTACTAAAAAATAAAATTACCAAAAACGGACATAAAACATGGATCACTATAAATAGCCACAGACCATTGGCTGGATTTGGACATGGCGCGGCTGGTATTGCTTATGCATTATTAAAATTATTTGAGGCAACGCAAAAAAATGAATATCTACAAGCAGCCAAAGAAGGAATCATGTACGAAACCAGTATATTTCATCATGACGCAAATAACTGGCCTGACTTAAGAACATCATGCAAAACCCCACAATACCAAAATGCCTGGTGCCATGGCGCTGTAGGTATCGGCTTGGGTCGTTTGGGAGGGTTGCCTATCTATGACACAATAAGCATTAGAAAAGATATCGACCACGCACTAAATGCAACTTTGCAACATAATAATCGCATCTTAGATCACTTATGCTGTGGTAATTTTGGCCGTATTAATTTCATTTCTGAAGCCACACATAGATTAGGAATAGATGACTTACATAATGAAGCCACGCGTTATGCTCTATCCATAATAACCAAAGCAAAACATAAAGGCGGTTTCAGCTTTATCCATAATTTTCCAACCGATACTCCAATACTGGGATTATTTAGAGGCATTACCGGGGTAGGATATGAACTTCTACGAATGACTTCTCCTGATAACTTACCTTCAATACTTCTATTTGAGTAATTGCGTATCCCATTAGATAAGTGGTATTATTAATAGGTGTTTTTATAAAACTGTATGGAGGAAAACAATATGTCTGATATAAATCTTAGAGAACAAATCATCATCAAAAGCATCCGTGATCCAGAATTCAACAAACAATTACAAGAAAACCCCAAAAAAGCTATATTGTCTTTAGCAAAAGCAGAACTCGACAAGAATGAACTAGAACGTATACAAAATATGAACTTCAACATAATCCATGAAAAACGAAATGAAATGACAATAGTTCTTCCGTACATTCCTGATGAACAACAAGCAAAAATTCAAAAATTAAGCGATGATGAATTAGCTGTCATTGCAGGCGCAAACACAATAATCACTTGCGGTATATGTTCAACAATCACGCAAACCTGCAATTGTTAGTTACTACTATAAAAAATATTTTTATAATAAATTTTATCATTATCCTTGCTTTTGTTTAAGTAATTGCATTTTATATTGAAATAATGGTACTATTAATTTGGACATCTTAAATATCATTTAATGGAGGAAGATAGCATGACCAATATAAACCTTAAAGATAAAATAATCATCAAATGTTTACGTGACCCAGAATTTAAAAAACAATTACATAACAATCCAAAAGAAGCTATATTAGCTATAGCAAAAGAAACCCTCGATAAGGATAAATTAGAACATTTACAAAACATGAGAATCAATGTAATCGATGAAAAAAAAGATGAAATAACCATAGTTCTTCCACATATCCCTACTGAAAAACGAGCAAAGGTTGAAAAATTAAGTGATGAGGAATTAGCTATGCTTGCCGCTGGTAACCTTCAATTCACTTTGACATGCTATGGATGCTAGTATAACTTAATTTTTTACAAGATAACTTCTGCGGACAAATTTAATACAATTTCAGTTGTTTTGCAGAAGTTGTTTTGTAATAAGTTTTTTAAAAAAACCTTCCGCTTGAGATAATTGCTGATAAGTTCCAACTTGAACAATTCTGCCTTGATGCAAAACGTAAATACGATCTGCATCAATAATAGTACTTAAACGATGCGCAATAACCATCCTGGTTACATCAAGACCTTTTAAAGTGGAATGTATTTGCGCCTGAGTTTTATTATCCAAAGCACTGGTAGCTTCGTCAAACATAAGAATTTTTGGTTTTTTTGCTAAAGCTTGCGCAATCAATAAGCGTTGCCGCTGACCTGCAGAAAGAGACGATCCTCCCACCCCCACAAAAGTATGCATGCCCATCGGCATTTGCTCAATATCTTCCTTAAGACCTGCAAGACTTATAGCCTCTTTTGCATCGTCTAAAGTAATATTTGCAGCCCCAGCAATATTATCAAAGATAGTTCCTGCCATTAATTGACCATTCTGTAATACTACTCCTATTTGGCGACGTACCTCACGACAATTCAAAGTCGCCAATTCTTTGTTATCGTAATATATATCTCCTAAATTGGGTCGCTCAAACCCCAACAACAATCTTAACAAAGTTGACTTACCACTGCCTGATTCTCCCACAATCGCAACAAATTCTTTAGGTTGAATAGTCAGTGAAATATCTGTCAACGCATCAGGTCCATTCGCATTATAACGAAAACTAACGTTTCTCACTTCAATTGACCCACGTAAACTTCCTGGAAAATGTCTGCTAGCATTAATCTCTGGTAAACTATCTAATATCGGTTTGGTACGTTTAAATAGAGGTATAGCAGAAATAATAACAGGAAGAACCAAACCAACCCGCAGAATAGCGTTCTGAAAACTCAAAAAAGCAACATTAAAAGCTAAAAATTCACCAGTAGTTAATTGCTTATAACTGAAGAAAAAAAACCAGGAAAAAATCGTTATCGCAGCTAACAAAGGAAAAATTGCGTAAATTGTATTTAAAAAATTATTAAGCAACAAAGATAAACCAAACAATCGCTGCTGATTACTAAATTTATCCGACCATATAGCAAAAGCTTTATCTTCAGTATTAGTTAAGCGCAATTTTATAATGCCACCAATAAATTGATTTAAAATACCAAAAATTTTTCCCTCTATAGATTGTATAACAAAATTATATTTATATAATACGTATCCCAAAACAATCTGAAAAATTACTAACACAACTGAGATTAACAAGGCAATTAAAGCCATAGAAGAACTATAGTAGAACAATAACAAAAAATTTAAGCTTGAAAAAATTGCTCCTATAATAATATTCGAACTAACACCAGAAAGCTGTTGCCGTATTGAATTTATAGCCATAACTCTTGTTGTTAAATTACCAGCGGTAAATTTACGACAGAAATTTACAGGTAAATTTAAAAGCCTATACCATAATGCGGTTTGAGTTTTTACATTAAATTTCCCCTCTATTCTTAACAAAGAAAGATTGTTTACAAAATTAAAGACAGCGATATTTAACACTGCAAAACACAATATAATACCAAGATGAATTAGCCAACTATAAGTTGCGGAAGGAATAATGCTATCAAAAACAACCTGAGTAGCTAAAGGTGTTAATAAACTTATCAGGCCACCACCTATTCCCAATAATGCAATAGAAATAAAACTCTTACCCAAACCAGCGAAACCAAAACGCAATATTTTTTTTCCATCAATTTGTTCTGAAGGCAATGGCTGATAAAAAACAAATGCTGTTTGATCAATAGCTTCCTCAACTTCAGCTGTAACTACGCGGGACAACCCAGTAACCGGGTCATATAATTCATAACTGGTGGCAGATGATTGCAATAGAGCCAGCGGATGTCCCAACTTATCAAACACCAACAAAGAACCAATATCTTTTTTAGACCATCCTGGAGTTAAATTAACCTTTCGCACCGGAAAATTAGACAACCTACCAATCTCATCAACCGTACCAGATGATTTTTGTTTTTGATATAATTCATTCCTAATAACCTCAATGCCCTGTGATTTTGCCACAACACAACAAGCAGCATATAATGAAGATTCTTGATCAACAATAAACATTCTATCTTTTGCTCTAAATGACAAAACATTTTTTAGTATACCAAGAGATCGTAAAAAATTAGTTTTTTTAAAAAATACTTGTTGGTGCAAAATATCCAAATCATTTTTTTCTTTCTCTTTGTTCTCTTGCGTTAAACTATCAAGCAATAACCCATAAAAATTCTGTAATATCACTTTAAATTTATTTTGTGAAATTAATTCTTGAGTAGTATAAGTTGTAAAATTACAATCTTGTTCTATTTCTATCCAATTAGTATTTACAAGCGGTATCAAAGAATCTGTTTCAACTTTCAGCCCTTTAATAGTAATATTCGTTATATCAAGTTGTAACCAAACAGGAGCTTTTTTATCAGCAGAAATATATGCTCCTGGCATTAATTTCCCTTGTTTTTTTTCTATGATCTGACAATCACCCCGCTCTTTTTCTTTTTCAACACCAGCGAATAATTTTGTTAACCACCGATTTATTATTTTAACCAGTTTATGTTGTTGATCATAATGAATCGCCAATTCCAGCACAGCATCAACATCACATTCCCAAATCTTACTTCCAGGTAATCCTGCAGCAACTAATGAAACATTTGATTTGTCTGTTTGTAATGTCCCACTAAAAATTACATCGCCAGAATTTGCGCGAAAAATGTGCCTTCTTGATATTATTTCATCTTGATCATTCTTCTGAATAAAAAAAACATCTATGGCACCTGATCGAACCAACCAAAACTTGTTTGTAGAATTTATATCAATATCAGCGTATGATCTTAAAATTAATAAATGACAAAGTTTGATTAAGCTACGCAAATAATTCATCGTATTTAATACATCCTTATTAATTGGTAATACAACCCTTCTTTTTCATTTTCTAATTGTTCGTGCGTGCCACGTTGTATGATTTCACCATTATCAATCACAATTATTTCATCACAATATTTTACAGTACTAAGCCTATGAGCAACAATCAAACATGCACACCCTACACGATTTAAATTATCCTGAATCTTTTGTTCTGTATAAGCATCTAAAGCACTGGTGGCCTCATCTAAAATCAATATGGAAGGATCAACAACTAAAGCACGCGCAATTTCTAATAACTGTCTTTGACCGCCACTAAAATTATTACCATTTTCATTAACTTTCCCTTCATAACCACCGAATTTAGCTATGATATCCTCATGTATACATGCATCTTTTGCAGCTTGAATAATTCTATTATCACTTATGGTTTCATTCCACATTGTTATATTATCACGCACTGTTCCAGCAAAAAGCACCACTTCCTGATCTACCATGGCCAAAGAGCTAATAAAAATATTCCTAGGAATAGAAAAACACGGCTCTCCATCAAAAAGAATTTTTCCTTCCCACGGCTGATATAAACCAGCAATTAATTTGCTAATAGTTGATTTGCCTGAACCAGTTTTTCCAACTAAAGCTATTTTTTTCCCTGGAGATAATTCACAACTGAAATTTTTAATCAAAGGCTCTTCAAGAGGATTATAACCAAAACTTATATTATCAACCAAAAGGTTGCCGGATAATTTTGCTTTCTTAAATTTCTTGCTTTTTTTTGCAGTAAAACAACCACAAACTGGATAGTGAAAAACGTCATCTAACCTTTCAATGCTGGTATGTAGCTGTTGAACATCCTGAAATAATGTCGCAATTCGTACTACTGGCGTTAAAAAACATAGCATAAGAGATTGAAAAGCCACTAACGTACCAATACTTAAATCACCCTCGATAACCCGCATCGCACCTACTATTAACACCGTTGTAGTAGTTAACATTGTTACCAACGGATAAATTGAATTTAAAACGTTACTAATGGAGCCCGATTCTTGCTGAACATTTGTCATTTTTGCCATCTGTCCTGACAAACGTGAAAATATATCTCCCTCTAAACCAGATGATTTTATAGTCTCTATAATTTGCAAGCTGCGCATTGTTATTCCTATGGTCTTACCAAATTCTATTTTTTGTCGTCGATTAAGATCCATTTGTTTTCTGTATATTATTTTTAACGCTATTAAAATTATCACAGTACTCACAATACCAATTATTGTTAAAACAACATCGTAATAAAACATCAACATCGCAAAGAAAATCACCATCATTAAACTAACCAAACTTGAAGCTAAATTTCCTGATAAAAGTCGTGCTACATTTTTATTAAGTTGTATTCGATAAATAAGATCACCAACAAATCTTTGACTAAAAAATTCAATTGGAAGATGCAACATGTGATGCAAAAACTTAGCCGTATTTGAAATAGTTAACTTTAAATCTAACTTGGTTAAATAAAATTGCTGCAACCATGTTAAAATACCATAAACAAACACTGTAAGAATCATTGCCACTATAAGCGCTGCAAACCAATTATTCATTTTTGCAACTACAATGTTATCAACAAAAATTTTAGTATAAGCTGGTATTACCAAACCAGGCAACACTAAAAAAAATCCTGTTAAAATAATAAAAAGCAACAACTGTTTACAATTAATTAATTTATTTTTAATCGCCTTGAATAAAGTTCGTGATTTTGCTGTTTTTTGCAATCTGTCCGTTGGCGCAAATGTAAGCGCAATCCCGGTAAAATATTCACCCAATTCTTGCCAGGAAACTGTTCTAGGCCCAGCAGCCGGATCATTAAGATAAACTTTTTTGCCTTTTATACCTTCGAGAACTACAAAATGAGCAAACCCCCAAAAAAGAATAACTGGCATTTTAAGATTAGCCAAACCTTCAAGATCTACATTTATTCCCTGGGCATCAAGTCCATATTTGCGCGCAACTTTAACAACATTGGAAGCCTTACTGCCATCTCTTGAAACCCCGCATTCAATTCTAAGCTTCTCTAATGGAACAAAATTACCATAATAAGCTAAAATTATTCCTAATGCAGCCGCTCCGCACTCAACGGCTTCCATTTGAAGAACAGTTGGAGTCTTAACTCTTCTCATTCGTTCAAAACGCCCCCCTTAAAGCAGGAAGCACGAGATTTATCGGTCTGATTCGACCAATAATAACTTTACCCATACAAAAAGTACCCGAATCTATCCGAATCGGTGGTCCTTTAGAAGAAGACCATTTGTAACCAGATTGCGTTTTTGAATCAGGAATAAGCTTTACCCTTACCTCTAAAGGCATTAAACCTCTTGAGAATGCTTTGGTAAAATCTCTATTTCCCAAAATATTTACTATATCAAATGATGTTACTGAATACTTTGAAACATAGCTGACTTTTCCCAAAAGATAACCATACTCCTCAGGACGTACTGTTGAAGGAGCCAGCTGCACCTTCATTCCCGTTTTTATACGTTTACCTTCGATTGGTGAAACGAATAATATCGCATGCAAACCAGCAGCATCTGTCTGAAAACGCTCGATGCGTAATAACAATTGGTGTTTATCAACATATTCTCCAGATTGTATGTCTAATTCCACTATCCTGCCGGTATAAGGAGATATAACATAAATTGCCTGCTGCATAATTTGCTTATTTATACTTATTAACTCCTGTTGCAATTTCTGGTTATTCCTTTGTTTTTCCAAGCGAGATTTTACTGCAACTAATTTGATATATAAATCTGGCGGAATAATTCTCAACAATTCCTCACCTGCATGAACCTGGTCACCAAGCTTTATATTCAAAGACTGATTATAACCAGTAACAGGAGCATAAACATCATTCACAGCAGCATCGATAACTATCCCTCTAACATCTACCGTTGTAGGTATGGCTCCGAAAAAACCCCAAAAAACAACAAAAACAAGTAAAACAGCAATTGTGACCAATATCAGCCAATTACGACTGGGAGCAATTGTAGTTAATAGATCTAGCTGCTCTGGTGAAAAGATCTTTTTTGTTGCCTCTTTACGAAATCTTATCTTTGCCATATGAGAAAATCCTTTGCTCGTTAAAAGTATATCTTTTTACCATGCAAACTAAGATTTTAAACCTTCTAAAAAGAAATTGCAATTTAGAACAAAGTGTTTTAATTCCTAAATCTATTTTTATAGGAAAATTCATTTACTATCCTACATAAATCTTACTATTTTTTCGTTTCCAACCTCGCCGAAATTGCTTCAATTTCTCGCATCAATTCTTCTTCAGTAGGCAAATACGGCTTGTATTTCGATGCAAAAATATTTTTATTATCTTCTGGCAAAGTAAATTTTGCTACCGTTTCGTTTTTGTCTTTGCATAGCACTATACCGACCGTAGAATCTTCATCTTTTGATTTAACAATACGGTCATAATAATTCACATACATTTGCATTTGACCAAGATCTTGATGTGTTAGCTTACCTAATTTCAAATCTATTAATACGAAATTCCGCAACAACCGATTGTAAAAAACCAAATCAATATAAAAATGATCATTTTCCAAAGTAATGCGCTGTTGTCTAGCTACAAAGCTGAACCCCTTACCCAACTCCAATAAAAATCCTTTTAAATTATCTATCAAAGCAGTTTCTAAATCGCTTTCTGAAAAAGTATACTGCTCTGGCCAACCAAGAAATTCAAAAATATACGGATCTTTGATAGCATCACTTGGCATCTGAATAATCTGCCCTTTTTCAGCCAAAGCTTTGACCTTGGCTTTATCTTTGCTTGCAGCCAATCGCTCAAATAGCATAGAATTGATCTGGCGCTCTAATTCCCTAGTACTCCAGCGAGATTCTGCACACTCATTAAGGTAGAAATTTCTAGCATTTTCCTCTTCAACCCTTAGTAGGATACGATAATGCGTCCAGCTCAATTCTCCAGGCAGTGCCTGGAGAATTGGAAAAGTAAGATACAACTTACGCATATCCCACAAATTGCTAGTCTTGAACCCCCTACCAAAATCCTTTGTTAACCTTTCTGATAGATTTTCCAGCAATTTGCTACCATACCCAGCTTTCGCTTTACCCTGCTGCTCTTCTTCAACTATAATTCTTCCAATATTCCAATAAGCCTGAACCATAACCGAGTTAATTTGCCTATAAATTTTAGATCTAGCCTCATCTAAAACATTTTTGATTTGTAGATAACAATCCTGCTTCTCTATTGGTTTATTTTTTACCATATTATTATTCTCCTATTGATTCACAGTAAAAAAAAAGGCCTGAGTATCCACCTCTCAGGCCTTTCAATTACAGAATCCTTGCTGTTGCTCTTGTTGTTAATTAAATTTAAAGTAAGTATGGCACAGAGGTTTAGAAGGATCAATTACTTTTTTGTACTTCTTGACAAAACCTTGAAGCCAAATATAAACTTAATGAAACACAACTATTTCCGCATAAAAGTAATATATTCTAAATTATCAAAATCATGATTTAATATTAAAACTGCAATAACATTAACTAATAACAAAGCTAATACAAAACCATAACCAAAGTAAAAAACTCCAAGATGAATAGTCCACAAAGTTAATATCGCATTAAAAACAAAAAATAACACATTTAAAACTAATGCGCTTACACGCCGATCTAAATAAAACATATAATTCAATAAAGCCAAAAAAATAACTAACAAACTCGTACCAACTATATCTATATTAAGCAAATATATATAATGTTTTGATACATGTAAAAACGATAACAACTTTGGCCCCAAGATAAATATAGTAAAAATAGTTATCCCCTGAATTCGTATAATATCAAATATACCTTGACGTGCCGCATCAGCCATTTGATATCTAGCTCCAATAATATTAAACAAAGTATCGCCATTACGAACAGAATCATAATAATAATTATAATATTCTACAAAATTAGTTTCTACGCGGAACAAAAAAATAGCCATCCCCGGAATAATTGCTAAATACGCAAGAAAAATCGGTAAATCATAAATAACAGATATATGTAAAGGACCCAAAACTGAATGACTAGTTAAAGGAGAATACCAAAAAATAAATTTATCTACCCAAATCCCCAAGTTGTAAAATAAACTAGTAAAAACCAAAGTAAAAAAAACTCTTCCTGGACGCAAAAAATCAAAATCAATGATTCGATTGGATGGATAGTAATAATATAAAATTATTAACATGCCTGCTAATAAAACAAATTGTCCGACAAAAAAACCGCCCAGCAAACCATCTAAACCATGAAAACGTAATAGATAACCTAAATACACAGATATACTATAACCAACAAAAAAAGCTAATAATATAGAACGATAATTTTTCAAACCAGAAAGTAAATTAGTAGTAAACCAAATATTACATAGCACAACAAATGAACCACTCATAAATAAACGAAAATAAAAATCCTGTTGCAAAAAAAATACGTTAGCTAAAATAAATCCAAATAAACCACTCACAGCTGTTAATACTAACAATACCCCATTAAAATTAGGAACTACATAATCAAACTTCTTTTCGAATAAACGATCAGCAACATATCTAGTAAAACTATGTTGCGTAAATCCGCTGAATATTAAACTTAAAGCTATAAGATAAGTAATAGAAACCTGAAACTGTTGAATAATACTCGCTTGTGTGATATCAAAATATTTTAAAAAATCTAAAGCAATAATACCACAAATAGAAATAACCCAAGGACCTGCACTAATAATTCCGGCATAACCATACGCACGCGCGATATTTAAATAGCTGCCTCGACGCAATAATTTACGTAATTCAAATCCAATACCTGCCATAAATTAGGCTCCCTGCAAAACCTTTTCATATATTGATTTAAATTTTGCAAACATCTGTTGTTGATCAAAATACTTTTCTACTCTAGCTATCGCTGCATGTTGTGCATTTTGCCAACTCTTAGGATTTTGCAACAACCTTACCGCAGCATCAGCTAAAGCTTGTGGATTAGCGATATATACTATCTCTCCTGCTGCGCCTAGTTTTTTATCTTCCGCATCTCTACCAAAAATTAATTCGCGACACGCACCCACATCAGTAGCAACTGCAGGCACACCCGAAGCAAAACCTTCCAAGAGAACTAACGGCATTCCTTCACTAATAGAACTTAGCATCATTAAACCAATCCGCGGAAATATTTTAGTTACATCCTGTCTGCCAGGGAAAAACTTGACATGATCTTCCAATTCTAAAACTGTAACTAAATTCTTACATTCTTGAAAATATTCTGGCTCTTCGTCCACAGGACCAGCTATCCAACCTTGTGCCTCTGGTATATGTTGTACTACAACATTCATCGCCCGAATAAACGTTTTTACATCCTTAATTGATACTACCCGACCAATTAAACATAATATCGAAGGAATTTTTTCTTCTCTCAATGCACGCAATTTACTAAATTTCGCAATATCTATTCCATTAGGAATAATTGTCGTTTTTTCCTGTTGCGCGCCTTCTTCAATTTGCTTATCTCTTGCCAAAGTAAATAAACTAGTAATTGGATTTGCAACTTCATAGCAAATACGCGCTAACAAATCAAAATAACGTATCCATAAATTGCGAATATAACCCATTTCTGTTGCAAATCTTTGAGTTTGATCATCTTCCCCAATTAATTTCGTTTGTAATAATTCAATGCGCCGTTCTTTGGTATAAATACCATGTTCCGTCAAAACCAAAGGATAATGATGATAAAAATTCAACAACGCCCCAAAAAAACCAGCATAACCAGTAGAAACAGTATGCACCATTTTGACCTTAATAAAATCCTCAACAATTGAGGCAATCTGCCATAATGGTCGTTGAATATTCATAATATTCCAAAAATAATCAATAAATGATGGGTCGGTACAATATTTAGTGTAATTATTTACAATAAAATCCCAAGATGGTTTGGAATAAAAGAAATGCTCATATTTAACATGAGAATCGACATCAATATGAAAATCCAACCCGTGAAATCTATCTGCAATCTGCCCATTATGTTGAGCTAAAAAATCTTGCAATAAATTAAACGACACTAACGATTTATTTTGCAGTTTTTTAACATCAATGAAATCTTCTTGGGTTGAATATAAATAATGGGTTTCAAAATGCACTACATTTTTAGGTAATTGGTAACGCATTCCTTCTTTATAATCTTCTGGACTAGAACCAATGAAAATAACCGCAAATTTAAATTGCGGAAAAGCATTTATTATTTGGTGCGTCCAATGTGAAACACCACCAACAACAAAAGGATATGAACCCTCCATTAAAAGTGCAATATCTGCTTCTTTTGCCCGTGGATAATTTTCACCAATCATGTTCCACCCCAAAATTGCACTACTTCCCACAATCTAGGAACATCTGTTAAAGTTTTGCCCTTACTTAAGGTTGCTTTAAGTTGGGGGTAATCTCGATGTTTAAAATTAATTGCCGCCAAATAAGGCAGCACATTTTCATAAGGGGCTCTCAACCGCAACGCCATAGAAAACGCTTCCACCGCCTGTTTTTCGTCCCGATTACGATAATAAATTTTCCCCAATAAAACCCATAACCCCAAATCTTCACGCAATTGTTCTATTGCACTTAAAGTATACTGCAACGCTTTGCTTAACATATAATTTAATAAATCATCTTGCACTAAATTCTGATAAACCAATTCCCAGTATAAAAATGCCAATCGTTTTTCAGTTTGCGCACGTTCTAACTGGGATAATTCTTGTTGCTTTAACACTTTTTGATTTTCACTAATCCATTTATCTAACTTAACTGCCTGTTCATTCAACAAACTAAAAGCAAACAAACGTAACTCATCACTATTTTCATGTAACATTTCACTATTCAATCGATTAACTAAAGCCACATTAGCAAAATTCACTGCAACCATAGCCTGCAACCTGTTAGAGGTTAAAGCAGAATCAGAACGCATTCGCATCCAAGCCCCACCTTCACCATAATCAATTGGTTTAGTAATTTTCTCCCTTAAAAAAATTGGCCGTTCTATTACACTTATAAATCTTCCTGGCCTTTCTCTAACAAACCAATAAGATAACACCGTCAATAACACCAGAAATATTGCGCCAATTACAGGTATAAAAGCACTTAATATAAAGAATAAAAGAATTATTGCCAATCTTGGACGTTGCAAATTTTTTGGCAATACAAGCCATAACACATTAGCTAATATAAAACTAATCAAACCATTGATCGATAAAAATAACAAATCATTTTGCATTCACATATTCCATCAATTGTTGAATAATCTGTAACGGCGTTGCAGCAAAAATTTGCAAATATCTAAAATAAACTCCCTTATGCTCATCGATTTTAATGCCAAATTCTGACTGCAAATAACGCGCAAAACGCGCGCGATATCCTTCCACAGCCACGGGTGGTGAAAAAGGCATTAAAGTAAATAAAATATCACGCTGCTTCTCCTGATGATGCCAACAAGTATCCACCCCACGACGCATATGTTGCAACTGCATAACAATATTACGATAACGCAAATCATTATGTTCTATTACAAAAGCCACGAACGCACTGTCAACTCGATAATCACGCTTCAAACGAATAAGCTTCTGCATTTCTACTGCTAATTCTGGTGGACAATCGGGATAAGCTTGCAATACTTCTGGCGATACTTTAATCGCCCAAATACCATCAGCAAAATAAGACAACAATACACTTAATTCACGTAAAGTTTCTTCATTTAAAGACCAAAACGTCATATCTGTAATAGTTAATATACCTACTAACTCATCTTCATTAGTACGCATTGCTATTGCTGCCAAGTAATCACTTTGCTGTTCTCTCTGTAACTGATTAGCCGCATAATAACTAACTCCGTGATGCTGCAAACAATGTTGTACCATAATATCATCTGGATTTAGCAATGGCCTGTCAGCCCAAATATGTGCAATAGGTTCAGTAATAAACTTCCCATCTTGATAACGATATAATGCAGCAGCTTCCATAGCACAATGTTGATCCAATAGATGCATAAAACGATCAGCGATTTCTACTGTTAGCTCACCTTTGGCAGCAACAAGTAAACGAAACAAATCATTAAAGGTACTGCGCAAAGTTACTGTTTTACTAATTAAGTTATGCTCTAATCTATCATGCGATAACCGTATTAAATAAAATGCTCTATTCAAACCATCTAAACGTTTGTGCACATATTGATTTAATTGCGCAAAACGTTTCATCGAATTAAGCCAAGCATTATTAAACTCGCCACACAAAACTGTTAGTAATACTCCCCCAAGCATGAAATAGCGATAACGTACTATCTCTAGCAACTCCCCCTTAGGTTCTAATTGAAATAAAGCCAATAACACAATAATAATGGAAAATGCACCTGCCAAGGTACCATAACGCAATGCAACCAAAACTGGTGCGAACCAAACCCATGGAAAAGAACTTTGAAGACAAAGAGGATCTTCCCGATTAAAAATATAAGAAATACTAAGAATTATTACAGTAATCACAACTGCTTCAACATAGGGCCAAAATCCTTTGGCCCTATATAATAATCTATCTCTATAGCTAAATTTCTTCACCACACCTTAAATAACCCCTTAATCCTAATACATCCTTTAACGCATGTTTAATAATCACATCCCGAGAAATGCGTAATATTTATCCGGAACCTCCACCCTCAATCCTTATTACTAATTAATGCAATTATTTACTGTAATCAAATTATACAACATCTCCGCAATTAACTGATGAGCAATAACCCCCAAACTACCCCGACTACCTCCAACTTTACTACCTACAGCATTCCAAATTATTTTGCCTGTACGCATGTCTATCAAATTTAAATCTACACTAACAGCTGGCTCGCCATCTAAACCAACTTTATAACGCCATTCATTAACTGTACCCATCATAACATAACGAATATGGTTCATTCTTGCCCACGTTCTAACTTTATACATTGACGGTTGTTGTTGTGGGCAAGCTAAAATTTTACTACATGATACCCGTTGTTTATAAATAATAACTTTACGTATGTTAGTTGCACGTAATATGCCTGCCGTAATTGTAGCTGCTTTTTCGCCAGCCTGTGGCGTTTGAGTATTATTAACCATAGGAATTACACCCCAATTAACTCCAACATGCACCAGCGGTATTTTTTGAGAACCAGTAATGGTAGTGGTTGCACAACTTACCAATAAAACTGATATCATCATAATCAAGAAATATCTTAGCTTTTTCATTTCATTTACCCCCAATTTGCCTATACAAATCATTCCTAATTATTAAAAGTATAACTGATAACTCGCAGCAATAATATAATCTTTTTGATTCGAAGCCTCCACATTAACACCTCGCTCATAATATATCGCTAAGTGATCACGGCCAAACACATGTCCTGCAATACCAATATTTATATATGAACCAAAACCAAATCTAGTATTATTAAATATGTTTATTTCTCCAAAAGGCCGCCAGGCATGGGTATAAGGCTCACTATATTCTTGTCCTAAATCCAAGTTCTTAATATCATATCTATAAGGCTCAAAATAACCCTGACCAAACCCTATACTAGCACCATAACGAATAGAATTTAGCGGCACAAAAAAAGATACTTCAGCAGCTGTACCTTCCGGAATAACTTTACTAGCTCGTGAACTAACCCTGCCATTATGCTGATAACGCTGAATATCTGAAAACACACTAACATTCCAATCTGGATAAGCAAATTGAAGTTTATGCGTATATCTAACTTCAGCCATATGACCATTGCCTAAATAAACATCATCCTGCGATTTAAAATTCTGATATGAAACTGCTCCATACAATGAATCACGCGGTTGCATTTGATAACTAAATTCTAGTTTTGCCTCATCCTTCATGCCCGCAATTAATAAAGCTGTACTTTCATCTGCCCGCTGATTGTAGCCTAATGTCATAATAGTAAACAACTTGCTGGTAAATCTATAAGAACCTGTCAATTCTGCGCTGATAAAACCAGCTAATGCGTCACGATATCCTATATTAGCGCTTAAAAGCCCATGACTATAACGCCGATTAATCTGTATTCCAGCATCACGATCAACATTCGTAGCAGGCAAAATAATGCTAGCATCATTAGTTCTTGTCCGCCAAGCATTTATCCATGGCATAACACTAACTCTGGGATTAACAAAAAATCTCCCAGATAAATGCGACTTGAATCCACGAATTGAGCCTATTTCTTGATATGCGGGAATAATTTGAATCTTGTCAGCCGCAATTAGTTGAGTTGTAGTCATCAAATCATACATTTCCGAATCAGTAGGATGCTCCTGTAACCCTTGATAAGCCAATTTCTGTGCTAAACGATCTTGTCCGATACGTTTAGCTGCGATAACTCGATCACGATACGGCAATTTATCAAGCTCATCCTGCAATAATTGAGCTAAATGATAGCGATCATTATTTTGTAATGCTATAGTCTGCTGAATCCATGGCGAAATTTTTTGATTTATACCGTAATAGTTCCAAGCATAATCAGCTAATTGATATTCATCCAATTGCAATGCCCAAGTCAGCAAAACAATATCTGCCTCTTGATTACTAGCATATTGCGAAAGTTGTGCTACAGTTTGCGCAGTAATATTACCAGGCGCTTGATACATAGCAACTCGGGCAAAATCAACAACATTCTTTCTGGTAGCTGGCACAAATTTACGCGTATTTGCAACCAATAACCAATACCAGGCTAATTGTCGCATGCGTGTTGCATCAATAGGACGATTAACTTGATCTAAAGTGTCCGCCACATTAATTAACCAATTATAATCCTGTTGTTTCTGTGCAAACTGTAATTGCAACAATACCAAAGCATCTTGTGGTTGTTGCAGCATAATATAACCTGCTGCATATGCAGGAATAAATTTCATATCATTCATTGCCTGATATTGCCATAAATACAAAGTTAAACGTAACTGTGCTTTATATTGATAATCAATTAAAAACCACAAATAATCAATTTTCAAATCAACATCTTCAGGAAATTTTTTCAATGCCTGACGATAAATATTAAATGCTTGTTGTGATTCACCATTATGTGCAAAAAGTCGTGCTTGTACTGCATAATAATAAGGCAGCTGCGCCAAATATTGTTTAGTTTCTGTTGATAAACCACCGAGAATAGTAGCTAGCCTATTCCATTCTTGCAATTCTGGTGCTAAAGAAATTACCTGGGTAATAAAATAATTATCATGATATTGATTCCAACCTTGAATTGACAGCTTAAACGCTTCTTGCTTATCTCTAGCTTCCATTAATTGAATATAATTTATTAAAGCTCCCTGATCTATTTTTCCAGCTTCGTGTAATTTTGTGTAAGCTAATTTAGCATTCTTTTTATCTTGCAACATCCATGCTAATTGCCCAAAAGCTTGCCAAAACTCATGGTGCTCATCTTTAGCCTTACTTGCTGCTGTCATAAGTACTGTATGTGCTTCTTTAACTTTACCATGAGAATATAAAATTTCAGCTTGACGCAATGCGTTTTTTGGCAAAATACCAAATTTCTCTTTGATAGTTTGTAAAGTTTTTAATTCTTCTGCAGTATTACCAGTTGCATTATAAAGAGCTCCCAATTGTTCAAGATTATAAAGAGTTGGTTTTTCAGCAATAATTTTTTTCAACTTTTGAATTGCTTTCTCCGGTTCCCCTAAAGATTCTTGCGCGGTTATATATCCTTTCCAAGCATCCTGATAACCATATCCATATTCTATTTTTAAATTATATAATTTTGCTAAAAGCTGATTGTCATGCAGCATGTGAGCAATTGTAATTGCCTTATCAAAAGCTTCTCTATCTTTCTTATACTCAGCTAGATAAACCCACTGCTGTAAAGCAACTTTAGGTTTATCATACCAGGAAGCCACTTGAGCAAAGCGCCTTCGCCAATCAACATCATCCGGCCGTTGCGCAACTGCCGCTTTAGCAATAAGGTATGCATGTTTAATATTTTTATTCGCCAAAAAAGTTTGATAGGCCAATAAGTAAATTTGCGGATCATAACTAATCAATAAGGTTTGTGACTTATTATCAACACTTTTGACAGTTGTCAAAGCTGAGGAATTATTTTTTTGCGCGTAACCAGGTAAGCAAAAAAAACCTACTAAGAAAAATAAAAAAATAAAAATTAAATTTGTTAATATATTGTTACTCATTATGGCTTTGTAACCTGCTGTTTTAATTGCAAAGCCCGCCGAATATATTGTTGCGCTAATTTAGGCTCGTTCGACATTAACGCTAGACGTGTTAAAAAAACTAATGTTTTTTTATCATGCGCTAAACTACCAATATGCTTTTGAGCAGCTTGCATAGCATCTTCCAACATATTACCTGATTGCAAACACTTCAATCCATTAATAAAATACAACCGTTTATCAGCTAAACTTGTACTATTTAATTGTGCTAGAAAATATAATTGTGCAGCAGCTTTATATTTGCTTTGTGATAACATAAATTTTGCACCATCTACAGATAACGCTAAACACATCTGCATATCACGACTAACACATGCAGCGGGTGGCACTGCAGTTATTTTATTATAAGCCGCTAATGCAGTGTCAATTCGATTTAATTTTACCGCATCTTGAGCCAACATTAACATATCTAATGCAGCAAAATTGCCTTTTAATAAAACCTCCAGCAACTGTTGCATTTTTTGCATACCTCTAGTTCGCGCATAACTCAGTCGCGGTTTACTATAAGTCTCAATGCGTACAATCTTGTAATAAATTAATAAAGCATGCCAATCAGTCTTGGTTTTTGGTTCTACAACCACAAAAGGGAGTACCTGTTTAACTGCTTCAACAACCTCGCCTGCTCTGACATTTTGTTCAGCTAACAATATATGGAACTGCTTATTACCAGGATATAAGTCAACTAAATTTTGCAAATAAAGCTTAGCTAATCTATCTGCTTCTCTTTGTTGGGCAATGTTACCTAAAATACCTTCTTTAGGAAAAAAAAATAGTAATAAAATAACAGCTACCACTATAAACCCCAAAATTTGCCACCAGGCAGCAAATTTAGCTTTAATCGAATGTTTATCTCTATCTCTTGCAGCGAACCATAAACGCATACGTGACCTTTATCTCATTTCTGTTACTCGAAATATGGCTTAATTTTTTATCTTATAAAAAAATAATGTACCCCATCTTAAATATATTTTTTTTAAGATGCTACTATAAAAATAGGGATAAAACCGTTCCAACATGTAACCTTTCTTTGACTTTCGAGTATAATTTGATGTAATAAAATTATTATACTTATTACCAACACCAATCATAGATAATTTCCAATCAGTTACCCATGGAATAAAACCCAATTTACGAATCTCGTGAGCAATTAAATTGCTTCGATTAACTTGTTCAGGTGACACATAATCAATAACTATAATTGGTAATTTATATTTATCTTTTATTTGCTTTAATTTTCTAACAGTGAGCCGACGATAAAAAAAAGGAACTTTCTCATAAATTCTATCCTTGGGATTCCAGGCAGCAAAAACAGATTCAGCTGTAACAGCATAAACAAAATGATGGATTTTCGGCAAAAACTCAAAACCTCTGTTCAAAATAATTTTAGCTTCTGGATACTTATGCTTTATCGCTAAGATAATTCTTAATATTCCTTCATGCTGCACTTTACTTTCTTGACGCAAATAAGGAACAATTTTATACGAATCTAACCCATCAAGAAAAAATCCACGATAACCTTTATCCCATATTGGTGCAATAACATGCTTCATGATAAATGCACGCGTTTTGTGATTACTGTGATCTAAAATCATAGACCCCCAGTAAGGATTTCCCCATAACCATAATTTTGGATGTAATTTTGCAAAATAGCACCTGCTTGGGTGTATCTCACCAATGTTAACATATGCAAAAGCTTGTCTATGATCAGAATTAAATTTTTTTGGATTTAATTTACTATCCGGATCAACCACAACAATTTGAAACTGTTTTAGTCTTTCAATCGGCGGATTATAACTATAGCAGAATGCGACACTATGTACTTCACTTGCATTACAAACAACACAAAACAACCATGAACAAAACAATAAAACAAATCTCGCAAAATTCCTCATCAGTATTCCCTGCAAAACTCTATCCTCCTAATAAATCAAAGTCATTCTAAAATCAAAAACACTATTTACAACGAACCTTAAATGCATATGAGCCTTTATCCTTAAATACAAAACTTTGCATACCTGTAACAGTTTCTTGTGGCCTAATTAAACGATTGTTTTGATATAATTTGCAACTATGCATATTAGCCAGGTTTAATTTTGCCGGCGTATAACTTTTTAGCTTAAAAGTAAATCCATCAGAACTCCTAACAAAATCACTAATTAATCCATTAGCATCAGCTATATAAGATATTTTAGGCGCCTGTGATTGCAATCGTAATATAGTCTGTTGCTTAGTGCCCAAATGCACATAATAATCTTTACCGTAACTACTAAATCCAATTACATTTGTACTATGCAATAAATCTGGATAACCCAATGACTGTGGAATACGTAATTCACGCAATTCACCTCTACTATTAATCAACCAACCAGAATCTTTTTTGGCTAACGCAATATGATTAAAATCCAACACTTTATTGATATACTCTGAAGCATAAAGATTTATTACTGGTTGCTTTAAAGCCCAATCATAAACTGTCTTTAATGCTTTTAATGAAGCTGTTTTGGAGGCACTATAAAAATGGTAGTAAATATCAATCGGCTTAAATCGTAATGGCTTATCTGTTAGCTTAAACGTTTCAATAACGCGCCGATAACCATAATATGGACCACGCCACTCATTGGTATAAATGTTTTCATTTTGATTAGGTGCAAATACTTGAAAATATTTTCCCTTGTAAACTCCAAGTGGCGCAATATTAGTTAATGACTTTTGATTATTAGTAATAACCGTATCACCACCATTCATATTCAATAAATTGTCTTTATATGTCAAAGCAACTGCTGCTGCCCCCGGATTACAATTTCCCGTCCAAAGAAAAACTTTGCAAAGTTTTCCTGCAGGTGCTAACTCAGTATTAATATATTTAACTGACCCAGTAATCTCGTCTTGAAGATTAAATTTATAATTAGGTACTGGCAGGTGCCATGTTTTATAGTATTTCGGCAATTTTTTTACTAATTCAGGCTGCCACACATAAGGATGTGAAAAAGAATGACTAGCTACTTCTATCCAAGGCAAACGAAAAATTTTTCTTGCTACCGCTTCTGCTTCTTCTGATAATTTAGGATAAACACCTTTTTTACCTATTTCACTCTGAATAATCGAAACTGTTGATGGAACATCATAGTGCTGAAAAATTTCCTGCAACATCCCTGCACCATCTAACAACTTTGGATTCCATTCAGTACGGCTAACAAAACCATCACCATCTACATGCACTATCATGATACGCTGACCATTTTCAGTAGTTACATCTGGAACGGGTTGCGGCTGTAATTTAAAGGCAAGTCTAAAAAATTGCAATGGGTTCACAATCCATCTGGCCTGTTCATTCGGCAAATTAACTAATACAAATGGCTGTATTACATATCCTCCCCATGGGGTTATCGCTGCCATATCTGCTAAATCGCCACGATTATCTTGTAATTGCAATAAAACTGTTCCCTGCAAACTTTTAATGGGAACAAAACTATATGGATTAGGAAAAGATTGCATTTCATAATCCATTAATGGAGATTTCTTGATTATTTTTACAGAAGCTGGCCTAGGGGCTTTAGACTTTATCACCAAACCAAAATTATTAGTAAAATTCTTGCTTAATTTTTCTCCCAAACTATTCAGAATAACAATGGGAATATTCTGCTGTTTTTGTTTAACCAACCAATCTTGCAACTGTTTATGTAATGATAAATAATCAGTTCCCGTCCACAACAAAATACCTGCATAACTACCAGCTAAACTTTTCTGTGGTAACACCCACTTATGCACATCATGAAATAGAGGCACATAACCGTAATATTCCAATGGCATTGCTGCATACATCAAAGCATTAGTTTGCATAATATCTTTGGTAATGTTACTATCATAAAGAACCAATATCTTTCGCGGCATAACTTCAACACTACCTATACCCAAACTAGTCAAATCAGCATCTGCCACCCAGGGAATAAAACCCAATTTCATGATTTTTTGTGCAACTTCCCTGGCTTCTGTTCGTTTTGCCGGCGCCACATAATCAATCACTACTATAGGTAAATTATACCCTTGAACTTCCCGCAGCTTAGTTAACAACCACTCTCTATCTTCTGCTGATACCGGCTCATATTTACGTTCTGCTTGATTCCAACCAGCAAATAATGATTCTGCTGCGACGGCATAAACCAATTTATGCACTTTAGGCAAAATTTCAAATCCACGATTAAAAATTAATTGTGCCTGTGGATATTCCTTTTTAACTGCTTCTATTAATTTTACTAAACCTTCCTCTTGCTTGGCTCTAGCTTCCGGAGTCTTTGCTGCTAATTGATATGAATCTAATGTATCCAGAAAAAATCCACGATAACCCTTGTCCCAAAGTGGCTTGATAATGCGCTTTACAAAAAAATCCCGCCATTGGGGATTGCTTTGATCCAAAACTTTGGCTTGCCACGTTGGGTTCTCTCCTATGATCCAATTGCTGGATATTTTAGCAAAATAACTGCGCGCTGGATTGACCTCACCCACACTTACATAAGCAAACATTTGGCTATGTGATGCATTAAACTTCGCTGGTGAAATACTATGCTGTTCAGGATCAACAACTGTTACATCAAAAGCTCGTAACTCATCAACTGGTAAATTGCTGCCATAATAAAACGCTATGCTGTTCAATTTATTGGCATAACAAGCCAAACTAAACAATAAAAGAAATAACAGCAAAAGAACATTAAAGAACCTACAATAAAATTTCTGTTCCATTTATAACCACCACTTTAAGCTAACATCCTATTTATAATCTACCATGCTTGTAAAAAAAATGACAATAAAACTACAGATAAAACCACTTATCCTTTAACAAAAAAATCAGGATGATGCTCAATCACTCCACTTGCTATCTTTTCAGAGAAAGGCAAAACAAGAACATATTCTTGAGGAACATGCTTCATAGCTAAATTAGGAAAGTTTTTAAATCCAAATCGATTATAGTATGCTGGATCACCTACAAGAATACACCCTTGAGCGCCTAATGCCTCTAATTGAGACAATCCTTCAAGAATAAGGGCTTTCCCAATACCCTGCCGCTGAAATTCGGGCTGCACAGAAACAGGACCAAGTCCATACCAATCGCTACTGCCATCAGAAATAGTCACCGGAGAAAAAGCAATATGTCCAACTATTTTTCCATCAATCTCAGCAACTAAGGAAATAGTAAGCACACCATCTCTGCGTAATGCATCTATAATAAATTGTTCTGTACCCTGGCTATATGGATGATTTCTAAAAGCTTCCTTAGTAATTTCAAATATTCTTGTTATATCCGATTCTTTCTCTGCACGAATAATCAAAGTAAATCCCCCAAAACGGTATATTGATATACTAAGAATTTTACCCATGATTTTTAAGAAATCATTAAAAATTTTCAATCCTGCAATTTTTTTGAACCCCCGACCACGCACATCATGTGTGCAGGGTAAAATCCTTACTTAATTGCTACTGCCTCTATAAAACATGATTTTCTCCCCTCATAAACTGAAGTTGTTTTGCGTATGTTAAGAAGATGAAATTTTTTCAATTTTTCCACCATATAGTTTTTCGAGAAAAAATGACGTAAATGAGTGGTCATATACATATTTTGTCCCATTTTATCCCCCTTCCCAAATAAAGGATCATCTGTCGATTTGCATTTAATAAAAACCAACCCGCCTTTTTTTAAAATATCGTATAAAGCATTAAAAATGTGCTCCGTTATTTTATCATTGAAATATTGAATACTTAAGTGAGCATAAACAGCATCAAAAGAATTAGTGTCAAAAGCAATTTCTCTGATATCTTGCGATAACCAGCTTATTTGTGTATTGTTCTCTTTTAATTTTCTAATTGTATTCTCCGCAAAATCTACGGCTGTTACTTGTAAACCTTGGTTGGCAAAATATAATGAGTCTCTACCATCTCCACAACCAATATCTAATATTGTTCTTAGGCCATATTGCTTCATTAAAGCATAGGCTCTTTTTGCAAAATTATTTTTTTTGCTTTTATTTTGGGTTGCCCATTTAGCATCCCAATGTTTAGCATCGCTCATTTAACACCTGTTGCATGGAAACAAAAAAAGCGGCTGAGGACTAACGTTATAACCGCTTGATTTATCTGCTGAATCTAAGCGCGCCCGGAGAGATTAATGATGCGCCTTCCATGGCGCATCACCCTGCAGGCGTTTTGCTGCATAAAACGTCGAAAATTGCAATCCTGCAATTTTTTCACTCGGCACTTCCTTGTGCCTCGCCCTTCGGGCAACTTTGCTATGCAAAGTTGTGCAAATCGGCTATCCTGCCGATTTGTCAAACTCCCGACCGCCTGGTTCGTAGCACGCGCATTTAAACGTAATACTTTGATTTTTAATAATTTTTTAAATGCGGATGCCCATTGCAAACACGTACAAATGCCAACTTATGAGAACCCAATCACGCGAATCTCACACGCGAGGTTATTGATTAAGACAAAAGTGGATAAACTATTTGCATTTATAGTTGCATATAGTTAAACTATATGCAATCATAGTTGCATTTGGAGCAAACCATGAAAGAACGTATTTTTTGGAAAAATAAAATTGAACAAGCCTGGGAAAGAAAATCTATCCTCTGGCTATCTGGCGTTAGGCGCGTAGGCAAAACTTGCCTCTGCAGAAGCTTGGATAATGTCGATTACTACGATTGTGAGCTTCCTAGCGTGCGCAAACAAATGGAAAACGCAGAATTATTTTTGACAAGCAAAAACGGCGGGCGTCTGGTACTGGATGAAATTCATAGATTAACCAATCCATCTGAACTATTAAAAATCGCAGCAGATCATTTTTCGGATATTAAAATCATTGCAACAGGCTCATCCACACTTGGCGCATCCAGTAAATTTGGCGACACATTAACAGGACGCAAAACAGAACTGTGGTTAACACCAATGTTATTATCTGAGTCTAAAATCTTTGGAAATAAAAAAATTGAACATCGATTATTGCATGGTGGCTTACCCCCATTTTTTATGTCAAAAGAATTTCCTGAAAAAGAATTTCTCGAATGGATAGATTCCTATTGGGCTAAAGATATTCAAGAATTATTTAGATTAGAACGACGTCATTCTTTTCAAAAATTTGTTGAATTATTATTTACTCAAAGCGGCAATATTTTTGAAGCAACTAGATTTACTTCTCCTTGTGAAGTTAGCAGAACAACAATATCAAATTATCTTTCAGTTTTAGAAGCGACATTTGTTGCACACATTGTTAGACCTTTTAATTCCCACCTGCCTTCCGAAATTATCTCTGCACCTAAAGTTTATGGTTTTGATACAGGAATGATTTGTTATGCTAAAAGTTGGCACAAATTAAGAACGGATGATATGGGTTTGTTGTGGGAGCATTGTGTATTAAACGAATTACACGGTAATTTGCAAACCAGAAATATTTACTATTGGAGAGACAAAAGACGTCATGAAATAGACTTTATTTATCTCAAAAAACGTAATCGAAAAGAACCTATTGCTATTGAATGCAAATGGAGCGCCGACACATTTAACTCCAAAAGTTTACATATTTTTCGCAAGCATTACCCTAAAGGAGAAAATTTTGTTGTAGGCTTTGACGTCAACGAAAGCTATCAAAAACAATATGATGACATTGTGGTTACTTTTATCAATATTGAAGACTTAATTAAATTACTGCAAAACCATTAGCAAACAGTCTAAGCTATTACATCAATAGTAACTTGATGCAAAAACTATTTTAATTTCGACTTATTCAATTAGTTCTAAATCAAAAATAATCTGCCCCTGCAATTTTTTCGAACTTCCGACCGCCTGGTTCGCAGTTAAAAAAATTAAATCATAGAGTATTCTTTTTCGCGAGAATGCGCTATCTTCATATTCTCTTTAAACTTAAATTCTGAAAGAGGGAATATAATATTATATTTCTTTTTCTTTAAAGCTTCAGCCAATTTACAAAAATCACTATATTCAGACACTAACCTACTACCTCTATCTGCATGTAACCAAGCATACAGCTCTTGTGTATCTGTTGTATTAAAATGATTATAATACTTCATCCAAAAATCAAATTTTTGAACGCATTTATGCAAATCAAACTTGACTTTTTTTGGAAACTTTTTTTCTGAAAACTGTTTTTTTGGAAACTTGCTGGAAAATACTGGTTTTTTTTCACCACGTTCAATTAATTTTTTAAGTGCATCATTAGCATAACTCCAAGCAAGCAATAAATCATTCACAAGACCACGATTTGTCTGCAAGAGGTCTTCTTGAATTATTTGTGAGGTATCTTGAATTATTTGTGAGGTATCTTGAATTATTTGTGAGGTATTTTTTGGAATTATAAGACCACGCCCTTTTGCAAATTGCTCCATAGACTCATAATGCTTGACATCAGACTCATAATACTTGACATCTCTATGTGTTACTCTAAATATATTAATATAAACATTTTTACCAAATATATTTACACATAATCTTCGCATATCATTACTTTTTTTAATTATCTTTACTTTTTCTATGGAATCACAAAAATCAATATGATTCTCCCCAACATAAACAAAAATTTCCCGGACTTCCTTGTTTTTTTCTAGCCATTTTAGAAAATTTATTCTAGACAACTTATTACTGGTTTCATTCATTATTTTATTTAATTTTTGAGAGAATTTTTCAATTTTATCTGATGATGTATATTCTTTTGGAATGTGTTTATCTAACATAACCTTTGCTTTCTCAAAATTTAATTTTGATTTTTTGCTTTGATCATATAAGTTTTCTAGGTAAGTTGGTATTTTTTTTATATGACCTTCTTTGATAAGATTTTCAAAACACCACTTAATTAAAGTTATAATGTTTTTCAAATCTCTTCCATGATTTTCTAAAGTAGTAATCCATCCCAGTACGCAAAAAGCCCATTCTTTTTTAGGAAACAAGCGAAGTGCCTCGCTCAAATGTATAGGCGAACATGATTCAATAATATCAAATATTAAAGCAGAATTTTTTTTTGCTAAATTAATTGCCCATTGGATGCTTCGGCATTTATAATCTAACTTATACCCTTCTATCAAAAAAGCTATTTTCATCGCTACATCTCCTACAGTTACATAGCTGCAATTTACATTGCTTTATCTTTCACACATAGCTATTTCAGCTACAATCCAGCTTATTTTAGCCTATAATCTAAATAAAGTTTAAGCAATTTTCTGTTTCCAATAAACATTTGACTATATTAAAAAACTTTTTTTAAGTTTTTTATCATTGACAAACACCCATATTAAATTTATCGTAACAATGGTGCTCGAAACACTCACACGGCAGGAAGGCTAACCTGTAAAATCCCGGACATCAATATAAATTTTGTTGATGCATATTTAATTCAAAATAAAAACGGGTGATTTATGGATAATATTTTTCTGCTTAATCCTTCACTTTCAGAACTAGATTTGCAAGATGCAATAGATGAAAGATTCATCAAAATACAAGCGATCATAAGTGGTCTGCTAGCTACTCAGGAAGGGGAGCTAGAACTTGATCGTGATACAATTTATCAAATGATTTGGGCAATTCAAGATTTCACGGATGAAATAGAGGTTTTTAGATGCAAAATAAAAAAATCAAAAAGGAGGTACAATCATGAACAAGAATAATACAACTATTGAGTCATCAACCAAAATTGCTGTCTTTAAAGGCAAAAATATACGCAAAACCATGCATAATGGGGAATGGTGGTTTGTAATTGCCGATGTTGTACAAGCATTAACCGATTCAGTTAATGCAAGTGACTATATTAAAAAAATGCGTATAAGAGACAACGAGTTAACCAAAGGGTGGGGACAAATTGTCACCCCCCTTTATTTTGAAACTTCTGGTGGTAAACAAAAGCTAAACGCCGCCAACACCGAAGGAATTTTCCGCATAATTCAATCTATCCCCTCACCCAAGGCTGAGCCGTTCAAAAGATGGTTAGCCAAAGTTGGGTATGAGAGAATTCAGGAAATCGAGGATCCGGAGCTTGCCTCAAAACGTACTCGCGCTATTTACAAAGCCAAAGGTTACTCAGATGATTGGATTGAAAAACGAATGCGCAGTATTGCAATTCGTGATGAATTAACTGAGGAATGGAAAAAACGTGATGTCAAAGAACAACGCGAATACGCAATTTTAACTGCAGAAATTTCCAAAGCTGCCTTTGGCATGACACCAAATGAATATAAAAAACATAAAAAGCTCAAGCGAGAAAATTTGCGCGATCACATGACTGATCTAGAGTTAATTTTTTCAATGCTTGGTGAAGCATCAACCACAGAAATAACTCGCAGCAAAAATGCACAAGGTTTTAATGCAAATAAAGATGCAGCGCAAAAAGGCGGTAAAATTGCTGGCAATGCTCGCGTGGAATTAGAAAAAGAAACTGGGAAGCAAGTCATATCACAGAAAAATTATTTGAATCAAATCGAGCAACAGGAAGAACAACAAAAAAGCAACTAACGAAACCACTTATAAGTGGATTTTTTTTGAATCTAAGCGCGCCCGGAGAGATTCGAACTCCCGACCGCCTGGTTCGTAGCCAGGTACTCTATCCAGCTGAGCTACGGGCGCAAAAGCTTATGTTACTCTGTAATATAAATGGCGGAGAGAGAGGGATTACTCGGACACATCCTGTGTCCTCGCCCTTCGGGCCGTCGAAGCTTCGCTTCGACGTTCAAAATCGGCTATCCTGCCGATTTTGTCGAACCCTCTTCCAATCGCTTTGCGATTGCGAGGGTTCTCATCCCCGCTATAACTAATTTTTTAAATCTTCTTTCTATCTTAATACTAAATCTACATATTAAATGGCGGAGAGGGAGGGATTCGAACCCTCGATGGAGTTTAAGCCCCATACTCCCTTAGCAGGGGAGCGCCTTCAGCCAACTCGGCCACCTCTCCAAAGTATTCTAAAACGGCTGAGTATAACTTGAGAATTAGACCGTTGCAAGCTGAGAAAATTACACAGATTTTACAGTAAAAATAAATGACATACGATACCTATTATGATCAGGCTTTCCGTTTTGTAATGCGCCGAATTGCGTTTAGAATTAGATGTTTTGGTTTAGAAAAAATTCGATCGTGATGGGTATATAAATACGCGCAGATTACACGCAACTACATAAACAAGAACCAAACATTCCTTTATCAAGATATTTCTAACAGTCGTCAGAAACATTATTCCTTATCGCTGTCGCTACTTCCCTTTCCTTGTTTCTCATCCTGAATACGCTGATATATTTCTTCGCGATGAACAGAAACTTCCTTTGGAGCGTTTACTCCAATACGTACTTGGTTACCTTTAATACCAAGCACAGTTACTGTAACATCATCCCCTATAATCAAACTTTCTCCTGTACGTCTTGTTAAAATCAGCATCACGAACTCCTTATATCCTTATAGTAACTATAGTACTTATTCCCTATTTAATACTTTGTATCAACTTATCTTTGCTCAACATATACACTTTGAACAAAACCCACTCCCCAAGCTTTAACGGAAGACATTAAACACCTAGGATGATCTTATTGTAGTAGATAAACCTTAAAAAAACCTTAAGGATTCAAATTTTTTGGTTTTTTTTTGCGAAAAAATCACAAAAATACCCCAAAACAACCACTTTTGTTCATTTTTTGAACAAATCATCCGGTAATTAAAGAAAAGAGCTATGCCAATCCTACCTCAAGATGCGAAATTTTGGCGAACAATGCAAAAGCGAAAACCAAAAATCGCATCTTGAGGTAGGATTGGCATATAGCCTTCTTATAGCTAAGTAACTAAAAGAGGCCTAGCCATCCTTGGCCGACATTCCCTCACTTTTCCTCAATTCTTAATGCTCCCAGCAAGCAAAATAATTTGCATTAACCTACTTGCACATTAAAAGAGCGTTTAATACGTAAGATTAAACTCCCCCTTCTTTCCTCCCTAATCAGGGCCAAGTTTACTTGATTTATTTCAGAAGTTATTACAATTAATTTGCAATCACTCCTGCCATTCCATTTAATTTAAAAACTTAATCCAAAAAAGATTTGAATTATTTTTTTCCATCTGTTTTTTTTCAAACAGGAATTTTATTTTATACCTTCTTTAACATACTTTTCAACAAGAATTAATGCATTATTTAATTCGTTTAAATTATTGCCACCACCTTGTGCTAAATCTTTTCTACCACCACCTTTTCCGCCTATTTTTTTAGCAACAATGTTTACTATTTCACCAGCATGAAAACGATTTGTGCAACTTTTTGTTACACCTGCAACTAAATTAACCACATTATTTTTAGTTGTTGCTAACACAATCACTGCTTCATCAAATTTATTTTTTAATTGATCTAATAATGTGCGCAAACCTTTTACATCAACATCAGAAACTATTGCGGTTAAAACATTTATATCGTTAATTTTTTTTGCGGCATTCGCTAAATCATTTACAAAACTTCCAGCCAATTTATTTTTAAGTTGTTCAATGCTCTTTTGCAATTCGCGTTTTTGTAATTGTAATTGCGCAAGCTCTGCATGATTATGCTCTGCTTGTTGTAAAACAAATTGTGAAGCACCCCAACCTGTTACTGCTTCAATTCGACGCACTCCTGCAGCCACACCTGTTTCGCTAATGATACGAAAATAACCTAAATCGCCAGTGCGTTGCACATGTGTGCCACCACAAAGCTCTAATGAAAAATCGCCAATACTTAACACACGAACTTTTTCACCATATTTCTCACCAAATAATGCCATAGCACCCATTTTCATTGCATCATTCGGTGCCATAATATTAGTTTCTACCGGACAATTCGATAAAATTTGTGCATAAACCAATTCTTCAACTTGATATAATTCTTTTGGTGTAACCGGATTAGGATGAGAAAAATCAAAACGCAACCGATCAGCTGCAACCAAAGAACCTTTTTGTTTTACATGTTTACCTAAAACTTTACGCAACGCTGCATGTAACAAATGTGTTGCTGTGTGATTCAATGCAACTGCGCGGCGATTATCAGGAGAAACGCAAGCAGTAACTTTATCATCAGTATGTAATTTCCCTTGCTGCATTTTCCCAAAGTGCACAATCACATTACCGATTTTTTGCGTATCATGTACCGCAAAAATGCCGGAAGCCAATTTAATTTCACCTGTATCGGCAATTTGTCCACCAGCTTCAGCAAAAAACGGGGTACAGTCTAAAACAATTGCACCCTCACCATTATTTAATTCATCTACCAACTTATTATTTTGCAGCAAAGCTAAAACTTTACCATCGCAAGTTAAATTATCATAACCAATAAATTTAGTAGCTGACATCTCGGGCAATTCAAGATTATAATCAGTTTTAAACTGACTGGAAGCTTTTGAACGATTACGCTGTTGTTGCATTTCTTTTTCAAAACCTTTTATATCAATTTCTAAACCACGCTCACGCGCAATAATTGCAGTTAAATCTTCCGGAAAGCCATAAGTATCATATAATTTAAACACTATCCCACCCGGAATAACTTTTGTTTTTAAATGTGCAATGTCTTCTTCTAAAATCTTTAAACCAAGATGTAAAGTTTTGGCAAATTGTTCTTCTTCATGCAATATGGTTTTTTCAATAAAATGCTGTGCTGTGGAAATTTCTGGGTAAGCATCACCCATGATTTTAACCAATGGTGCAACCAATTTATAAAAAAATGGCCTACTCATTCCTAATTTATTTCCATACCTAATTGCACGCCGAATAATACGGCGCAACACATAACCCCTGCCTTCATTGGATGGTAACACATCATCTGCAATTAAAAATACACTTGCACGAATGTGGTCAGCAATGACTTTTAATCCAGGATCATCAAAATCTTTTGCACCAACAACATCAGCAACAGCTTTAAGTAAATCTTGAAATAAATCAATATCGTAATTACTATGCACTCCTTGCATTACCGCCGCAACTCGTTCCAAACCCATACCAGTATCTATTGATGGTTTTGGTAATGGAGTTAAATTACCATTATGATCGCGGTTATACTGCATGAACACTAAATTCCAAATTTCTACATACCGATCACCATCTTCATCTGGAGAACCCGGAGGACCACCAGAAAATTTATCACCATGATCATAAAAAATTTCTGAGCAAGGGCCACAAGGACCAATATCACCCATCGCCCAAAAATTATCTTTTTCTCCACATCTAGAAAATTGTTTTGGATCAATTTTTATTTCTTTTAGCCAAATATCAGCAGCTTCCTGATCATCTTTATAAACTGTTATCCATAATTTTTCTGCAGGAATTTTTAAAACATCAGTCAAAAATTCCCACGCATACTGAATCGCTTCACGCTTAAAATAATCACCAAAACTAAAATTGCCTAGCATTTCAAAGAAAGTATGATGGCGTGCAGTAAAACCAACCTGTTCTAAATCATTATGCTTTCCGCTAACCCGCATACATTTTTGCACTGAAGTCGCACGAACATAAGGTCTTTTTTCTCTACCTAAAAATACATTTTTAAATGGCACCATGCCCGCATTAACAAAAAACAAACTTGGATCATCTTCTGGCACTAAAGAACTGCTAGCAACTATTTCATGTTGTTTTTTTTGAAAATAATCTAAAAAAACTTTTCGTAATTTAGCTGTTTTCATCGATCGATCTCATTCCTCGTTTTATTTGTTCAGTAGTAAAACCTCGATATTGCAAAAAACGCATTTGTTTAGCACGCTCCTCATAATCGTGCGGTACGTCAGAGCCAAACTTTTTACTCCGCACTTTAATTATTTCCTGCATCCATGCATCTAAACTTATCGCCAAACATTCTTCAATTAAATCATCAGCAATCCCACGATCGTGCAGTTCTTGGCGAATACGTATTGGACCAAAACCTCGCGCCATTTTCATCCGCGTATAACTTTGCGCAAAGCGAATATCACTTTGTAAATTTGTCTGACTTAATTCGTCCAATACTTTTTCAATGACTGCGCGATCATATTTACGAATTAATAATTTACTTTGTAATTCATAACGTGAATGTTCACGTTGCGCCAATAATTTTATTGCAACATTACGAACTTCTTGCTCGGTCATTTATTCCTCAGACTCCGTTTCAGAAACGCAAGATTTTGCAACATCCATTAATTTCGCGCGTATTTTTCCTTCAATATCTGCCGCAATTTCAGAGTTAGCTTGTAAAAAGTTACGTACATTATCTTTACCTTGCCCAATGCGTTCGCCATTATAACTATACCAAGCTCCAGATTTTTCGACAAAATCGTGCTTCACTCCCAAATCAATGATTTCTCCTTCACGTGAAATACCTTGCCCATAAATAATATCAAACTCAGCTTTCTTGAATGGAGGTGCGACTTTATTCTTGACCACTTTTACACGAGTTTCGTTACCTAACACTTCGTCGCCTTTCTTGATTGCACCAGTACGACGAATATCGAGACGCACCGAAGAATAAAACTTCAATGCATTACCACCAGTTGTTGTTTCCGGATTGCCAAACATCACTCCAATCTTCATGCGAATTTGGTTAATGAAAATTACCAAAGTATTTGAGCGCTTAATGTTCGCCGTTAATTTACGCAACGCTTGTGACATTAATCGTGCTTGTAACCCCATATGGGAATCGCCCATTTCGCCTTCAATTTCTGCCTTTGGAGTTAAAGCCGCAACTGAGTCAATTACGATCAAATCAACCGCGCCCGAACGCACCAACATATCAGTGATTTCCAACGCCTGTTCACCATTGTCTGGTTGAGAAATTAATAGTTCGTTTACATTAACTCCTAATTTCTCAGCATAAACTGGATCCAACGCATTTTCGGCATCCACAAAAGCTGCCGTGCCACCATTTTTCTGACACTCAGCCACTAAATGTAAGGTCAAAGTTGTTTTACCGGATGATTCAGGACCATAAACTTCTACTATGCGTCCACGCGGCAAACCGCCAATACCTAAAGCTATATCCAGCCCTAATGAGCCAGTTGAGACCACATCAATATCATGCGCAACACTAGTGTCACCCATACGCATTACTGTTCCCTTACCAAATTGCCGCTCAATTTGGCCTAATGCCGCTAATAATGCTTTATCTTTACCGCTGCTATCTGCAGAAGTTACTTCTTGTTTGCTTTTTGCCATATTATTACCCTCAAAAAATGATTAACTTTCGAAAAATAAGTGTTGAAATGAATGAACGTTCACTGTAGCAAAAAACCTATAAAAGATCTACAGATTTTTCTACGCCAGTAAAAACCCGCAGCTCTATTTTGCCTTCTCAGCTTCCTCAAGCTCAGCTTTTTTCACCGCCAAATCAGCCGCAGCAAAATCTTTATTCATAGGAAAATGCAATATAAACTCTTGCATGCGACAAACGCTGACTGTAGCTTGTTTCACGCCTGCAGCAAATACATGCCCTCCTGCAGTTTTTTCCGCATTCAAATAATGCATATGATGACCTGTCAAATTAATATCGCTCATATACTCAGGAAAATAAAAATCCACTATGGTTCCTTGTGTAGTTCCTAAATCAAATATCATTTGGATTTCTGGTAAAACTTCCGCTAACGGACGAAACGGTTGCGGTTGCGCTTTTAGACTACGTACCTGCATATTAAAAAATTCACCATCAATGCGAACCGCATAAATATAATTTTTACTTGCAAACTGCTGGCTGATTGAGTCTTCAAGCTTCGTAACATCTGCAATATCTGTTAGCGTAAAAGTTTGTTCTACTTGAAAAGAAGTAACCAATGCAAATGGAGTCTTTTTAGTCAACTCAACTTTTGTTACTTCTCCGTGACCTGCAATACGATAAAAATCACCATCAATTACAATTAACTCACCATCTACCGCATGAAAAGTTCCGATACCAAAATCACCATATTGCTTTAAAGTTGCAATATCTACCTCACCAATGTGCACTCCTTGCAACAATGAAGCAATAGTGCCAACTTGAAATAATATTGGTTTTGTCATATGCTGTTCCTTATAGGGAGTTAATTTTATTAAGGAACTCATGTGAAAACAAGCAATAAATTTATACTAGGAATATTGATTTTTGTATTTGTGATTTTAGCAATTCTTGCGGTTATTTTTAAAGCGCATTTACGCCCTTTCAACCTTATTGATAAAAACGATACTGGTACCGCAACTGTAGCAAAAAAATTATAGCTTACCTGAAATAATTAATCTCATTCAGATCTATCTCTTGATCCCCTTTTAACGGTTCACTAGCATCAAGCTTTTTCTGAAGATTAGGATTAGACACTAAAAACTCCGCTTCTTCGCGGTGATGTTGAAAAAAGGCGGCACAACCAACCAATCCGATTCGCAAATTTGTCTCTTTCGTTATTGTAGCCATTATTATACCCTCCCTTCTATTCTCTTGTATAACTGATCAACAAGACATACCTGATCATTTATGTAAGCATTTTACTATAAAATCTATAGGAAATCACATAAAACATGCATTTTTTTGCACGAAATTGTAACTTTAAAATTCGCCCCGATTCTTGATCAAAATCTGCCACAAACAGTAAAACACACAATTTATCAAATAGTTAAAGTCGAAGCGCCCTGATCATCAGCGAAATGTCTTTTTGCGTACTATACTACCTGTAAATAATAATATCAGGCGGTAAAAATATGTTGAGTAAATACATAACCTTAAAAGAACTTCTGAATTTCTATATAAGCTATACTTCCTACGGAAACAAAGATACAAAACTCTCACAAGTACAATTAGACCTTTTACGCTCAACAAATATTATTAACGGCTATCTTTTATCAAGAAAAAAGCCATTTTATGAAAAGTATAAAGTATTTGAAAATCAGTTAGGATTGCAATTTGCCCGTCTTTTTATAACACATTTACAACAAAAGAATTATAGCGGTATCACAAAGTTCATAATTAATATCAATAAAGTTTTAAACCAAAAGAGCACAAAATTCAATGCATTTAATTTAGAATTTTTTGATATTGATTCTCACTCTATTCAGAATTTTTTATCTGAGCAATCAAATAATTGTGTAACGCATACGATGCGGCTAAAGATTTTACTTAAAGAATTACAAGATGATGGAATGAAAAAGCTTGACCAAAGCGACTTTAATGTTGTTTTTACCATTAAGATCAAAAACGGAATTTTTTATAAAACTGTTCAAATAAACAAATGGCCCAATTTTACTAAAGAAGAGACACAAAAAATCTTTGGTAATCCTAATGATGAATTAACTTATGGACAAGCTGAAAAATTGTTGGCTTTATGCTGTTTTGGAGACATTAAAAATATTTCAAATATAATAACAAAAGCCAAACAGGACAAAAATTCTTATTTCAGTAAAATGATAAAATGTTTGCAGCAAACTATTAACAATAAAAACCACAAAAAACCATCTGAAATAACGGTTGCATACAGTGAAGTTGATTTTAAACAAAAGATTTTAAATGATAAAAATCTGGATTTAGCTAGTAAAATTGAATTTTTGCTGGAATTAAAAGCTCATAATGAAATTTCTAAATTATTAGAAAAAAAGAAAGTGCTGCACAATGGTGTTCTCGATGATGTTTTAAAAGTCATAAAAATAAAAAAATTACAAAATGTTAAGAAAATTCTATTAGATATTTTTTTGAAACACATTAACTCAAAAGAATCGGAGCAAGAAAAAATAAAAATAATTTGTAAATGCTTGGCAAATGAAAATTTTTATCAAATGTTAATCAAAAATTTGTCTTTAGACAAAATGCTTAACAAAAGCAATAACGTTTCTACATCTTGTCAGGTTTTGCTACATCTTCCCAAAATAAAACTTGTAAACAAAAAGCTACACATTTTTGAAATTTTAAAGATTTGTAATAAAGATTTAAAATCAGTAAAAGATTTTAAACCGCGACATATGGAAAATTTTATCAACACCATAATAAATATTTTTGACCAGACACGAAAAGAAGATTTATCTAAATTATTAACATCAACATCTTGTAAAGAAGCAAAAAAATGCTTAAATTTTTTGTTTATTACAAAACACCGGCAATATGTATCTAAATTAATGAAAAACAAAGAACATGTAAAAAACTTCAATACCATATTGCTATTATTTAAGCTGGGGATAATAAATAAACCCATTGCGCAAAATATTATAAAATACAAAATTAATCTGATAAAATTAGAATCATTATCAAAGCTATATAAATTAAACTTATGGACAAATAAGCAAGTATTTAGTTTTTTGAAAAAGAGACCTGATTTAATTAATTCACAATTTTTATGCAATTGCATAGACACAAAAATGTTAACCAAAAATCAAGTTATTGCCCTATTAAATGAGAAAAAATTGTTAAATAATAACCACAAACAAGCAAAAGATAAGTTACAATTATTTGAAAAATTAATTTCTAATGAAAATTTGTCTTTTGCTAAGAAATTAAACAATCATATCTGGAAAAATGCATTTAGTATGATTGCCAATTTTTGTGCCTTATCAGAAAACAACCCAAAATTATTTACTGATTTTATGCAAAATAAAGTATTTCTCTATTGGACAGTTCTGAACACTATTCCTGGAAAAAGTAACCGAAATAAATATTTTAAAAAAATTAAAAACAATAATACCACAAATATTTCCTTGCTATTTAGTAATTGTGACAACATTACTGAAATAAATATTCTAAAAGAAACTCACAAAAACCTGACTAAAATTGGCAACAAAATGAAAAAGACATAAATTTACTTCTATAAGTTAGCACGCACGCTGAATTGATGGTTGCAAGTATCCTAATTTATGTTAAATTAATACCCTATGAACATTTGCAAATACCAAAAACACACACCTAAAATAGCTAAAACTGCATTTGTTGACTCTATGGCCAAAGTGATTGGACAAGTTGAGATTGCTGAAGATGTCTCTATCTGGCCGATGGCGGTACTTCGCGGTGATGTTAACTATATTTCGATCGGTAAGCGCACTAATATTCAAGATAACTCAACTTTACACACAAGCCCTGATTGTGAATTTTACCCCGGAGGACGACCGTTAATTATTGGCGAAAATACTACAGTGGGACACAACGTAATTTTGCATGGCTGCACCATCGGCAATTTATGTTTAATCGGCATGGGATCTACTATCCTTGACGGAACAATTATTGAAGACGAAGTCATTTTAGGCGCTGCAAGCTTTGTACCATCGAACAAAACTCTAGAAAGTGGTTATTTATATTTGGGTTCGCCTGCAAAACAAATTCGCAAACTAACCGAACAGGAAAAACAATTACTGCGCTATAGCGCTGATTGTTATGTTGAGTTAAAAAACAACTTTTTGCCTTGATTTTGACTATAACGGATGATTGCGGATCGTTAGAAGATACTAACAGTAATGGCGATTCTTTTATTAAAGCAAAAAAATTCTTTCGTTTTTTTGCTTTTGTTAATAAAACCTTAAGATTTAACTACTATTATTTGTAATAAATAGTGATATTTTCTGATAAATGGTGAATATCAAATAAAATTAGTCGTGACATTTGGCAAACTTACACAATGTTTAAAATCAAAAAAATTAGTATTGGGTACTTTCATACTTTATTTCTAGGTACTGATGGAAAAGTTTATTACACGGCAAAATCTACTGAACAATTTAGTAATAACCATATGCCATTACTGGGCTTTAGCAAAGAAACATTAATAAGCAGACCCATTCCGATAGCAAACTTATCTAAATTTAACATTATCGACGTTGCCACTGTCTCTCATTATGGCAGTTTATTCCTAACTGATAAAAATGAGATATATATCATGGGTTCTTTAGGTACAGATTATTTTAATTCTGAAGGGTCTTTTGGTGATCAATATATACACGAATGCTCAAACCCTGAACTTCTAAAAGGCATAAGCAAAAAAATAAAAATCACAAATATTAAGGCGAATAATAACTTTATTGTGCTGCAAGCTAAAAATACAAGCATGGTTTTTTGTGACATCAAAAAAAATCACAAATTCGTGAAGGTTATGTTCGAGACTGAATCAAAAATATGTTTTAAAAACCCATATAACGTTATAAAAACCCATAATTCTATGTATTTTATTGAAGAAATAAATAGTCACAAAACCAAAGTTTATCAAATGATAAGATTCATCCAAAAAGGCACAGTGTCATTTAAAGAACTAGAACAATTAAGTAAATACAAAATAATAGATATTGTCAAATATCGTAACATGACTTTTTTTAAAACTCTAAGAAATGGCTGGATTTACCTAGGGAAAAAATCGGTTATTGGGCCATGGGATCTAAAAAACTTTTTAGAATTAATAGAAGGCAAACTATATTTAAAAAATATCCCTAATAATCAAATCAATGTAGAATACTTATTTATGGACTATTTTGGTAAATCAATTTACATATTTAGTGACAAAAAATTTTTTGCTTTACAGAAAAATAAGAAACTAAAAAAGATTACCTATTATTCTAATAACAAGAATAATAAATTTCCTGACCAAAAAATTATAAAAATTGCTGTATATCAAAATGCTTATCATATGGTTGGGTGTAATATCACAAATCCACCAAAAATTATTGTTATATACGAGGATGGCTCTATGTATAACTTTAGTTGTTATAAAAAACATAAAATATACATGAGAAAAATAACTAATTTTATACATGAGTTTTCACAAAAAGAAACTATACTCTCACGAAAAAAAATGCTTTCGCTGACTAAAACAAAAAAACTCAACGACATCATTATCCGAACATCTGATAAACCTATAATGACCCCAAAAATTTAGATCAGCAATGCAATTGATAAAATTCTTTTTTTATTGATGTATTTTCTATAATTTTAGTTAATTTTGAATCAAACCACATGATTTCAACAAAGCATCGATTTTTGGTTTTCTGCCACGAAACTTCTTAAATAATTCCATAGCATCTTCTGAACCGCCTCTTTCCAAAATACAAGTCAAAAATTCACGTCCAGTTTTGCGATTAAAAACCCCCGTTTCCTCGAATTTAGCAAACGCATCAGCAGATAAAACTTCCGCCCATTTATAGCTGTAATAACCTGCGGCATAACCACCAGCAAAAATATGTGAAAAACTCTGCTGAAAACGGTTAAATGCTGGTGTTGGTATGACACTTATCTTTTTTCTAACTTGATTTAAAATCGTTTGGATTTGATCTTTCTTTTTCGGATTAAATTCCTGATGAAGACGAAAATCAAATAAAGCAAATTCTAATTGGCGCACCATTTGCATCGCCGCATGAAAATTTTTGCTGGCAATTAATTTTTGATATAATTTTTGCGGCAACTTCTTGTGGGTTTTATAATGTTTAGCAATCAAGTCTAAACCCTCTTTTTGCCAAGCGAAATTTTCCATAAATTGACTGGCAAGCTCTACCGCATCCCACTCAACACCATTAATTCCCGAAACTTCCGGATAATCAATCTTAGTTAACAAATGCTGCAAACAGTGGCCAAACTCATGAAACAAAGTTATAACTTCATCATGAGTAAGCAACGACGGTTTGTTTTTTGAAGGCTTACTAAAATTGCAAGTTAAATATGCTATTGGTAATTGAATTTTTTTATTTGATAATTTTCTTCTTACTCGACATTCATCCATCCAGGCACCGCTACGTTTGTGCGCTCTGACATATAGATCCACATAAAATCCTGCGATTGTTTGATTATTGTTAACGATTTCATAATATTTAATATCTTTATGCCAAATATTTTTATTTTTACGTAATCTAATTTTAAAATTAAATAATTTTTCCACGATAATAAACAAACCTTGCAATACATTTTCTTCAACAAAATATGGACGTAGCTCTTCCTGAGTAATTGCGTAATCTTGTTTGCGTAATTTTTCGCTATAATAAGAAATATCCCAAGCTTCCAGTTTTTTGATTTTATACTTATCACGCGCAAATTTCTTTAGCTGCTGCATTTCTTTTCTTGCATACGGAAACGTGCGCTCTGCTAATTCAGTTAAAAAAACCATGACTTGTTTAGTGTTTTCTGCCATTTTGGTCGCAATCGAATATTGCGCAAAATTTTTAAATCCAAGCAACGCAGAAAGCTTCAGCCTAATTTGCAAAATTTCCTGCATGATTTTAGAATTATCAAATTTTTTCTTACTAGGTTTTTGATCTGAAGCGCGTGTAACATAAGCATGATACATTTTTTTACGCAACGCACGATTATCTGCATAAGTCATTACTGCATAATAAACAGGAAAATCCAAAGTCAACACCCAGCCTTGCACCTTCCTGTTTTTCGCTTCATTTTTCGCTACCGTAATAATACGCTGAGGCAAACCAGACAACTGTTTTTTATTGGTAACATGACTATACCAGGATCTGGTTGCATCCATTACATTTTCAGAAAACTTAGTAGTCAAATTTGCTAATTGCTGTTGCAAAACAGCAAATTTTTCTTTATCTTTTTTATTTAAAGCCACACCTGCTAACTTAAAATCACGAACTTCATGTTTAATAATTCTGCGCTGAATTTTGTTAAGTTTTCTAAAAGATTTACTTTTCGCAATTGATTTTACCGCGTTATATAGTTTGGTATTATGACTAATCTCGGTATGATATTTTACTAACTTCGGCAAGCAGCGATTATAAATTGCTCGCAACTCTGTTGAATCCATTACACTATTTAGATGACTGATTGGCGACCACATCTTATTTAAACAATCACCCATTTCCTCTATAGGCACAATCAAATTTTTCCAAGTAAATTTTTTACTTTCTAAAAGTTCCGCTAATTGCGCGCGATTATCAGTTAAAATTTTATCTAATGCCGGCTCAATGTCTTTATATTTAATTTTATCAAACGGCGGAAATTTGTATTTTTTTAGTAATACGTTCATTAAAACATCTCTAACGGATCAACATCAACCGACCACCTCACTTTATTTGCCAATTTTAATTGTTCAATTTGTGGTGTCAATTTATTCATGATTTGCTGTAAATCGCTACGCTCAAGAGCTTGTAATAACAATTGCCCACGATAATATCTATTACGTCGCAACATCGGAGATGGAATTGGACCAAGCAACATCACTTTGTCAGTCACAAACGAGCTTGCAGTTTCTTTAACCACATCTAAAAACTGCATCATAATGTCTTCCTGAAGAGCTTGCGCCCTAATCAAAACAAAATAAGAATACGGTGGCATTTGACTATCATTTCTCTCTTGCAATGCTGCTTGCGAAAACCCTTGATAACCAGCATTAATCAATTGAAATAACAAAGGATTTTCCGGATGATGAGTTTGAATCAATACTTCACCTGGTTTTTCTGCTCTGCCAGCACGGCCTGCCACCTGAATTAATAATTGCCCAATGCGTTCGGTAGTACGAAAATCCGCGCTAAAAAAACCGTTATCCACATTTATAATTCCAACTAAAGTTACATTAGGAAAATGATGTCCTTTAGCAATCATTTGCGTACCAACTAAAATCTGTTTTTTGCCATTCCTGACATTATTTAAAATTTTATTTAATTCACCTTTTTTACGCGTGGTATCACGATCAATACGCACCACTTCCACATCAAAAAAATATTTACCTAAAACTAACTCCAATTGTTCGGTACCAATACCAACATTAAATAATGATTTACCAGCACACGCCGGACACTCACGAAATATAGGCTGTCTACGATCACAATGATGACAATGCAAATAAACTGGTTGTGAATGTAATGTCATATTTGCATCACAATTTTTGCATTTTGCAATCCAACCACATTTATGACACATTAAAATCGGCGCATATCCTCTGCGATTTAAAAAAATCATTACCTGATTATCATTATCTAAATGTTCACGAACCGTTGCTAATAATTTTTTTGACATGCCATGCAATAAACGCTGATCTCTTAGATCAATTATTTTATATCGTGGATGAATTGCACTACCTGCTCGCTCCGGTAAATCAAGACGCTGATAACGTTTTATGTTTACATTATGCAATGTTTCCAATGATGGTGTAGCTGAACCTAAAATTATCGGAATTTTTTGCTGATTTGCACGAATCACCGCCAAATCTCTGGCTGAATAACGAAACCCCTTTTGCTGCTTGAAAGATAAATCATGTTCTTCATCGATAATAATAATACCTAAATTATTAAACTGTGTAAAAACAGATGAACGTGTGCCAATAACAATTTTAGCAACACCTGTGCGTGCTAAAACCCAAGCATCTAACCGCTTACGATCACTCAAGCTAGAATGCAAACTAACCACTGGAACATTAAACCGCTCGGTAAAACGCCGCACCGTTTGTGGAGTTAATGCAATTTCTGGAACCAAAATCAACGCCTGCTTGCCAAGGGATAATATTTTTTCTAAAACATGCAAATATACTTCTGTTTTACCACTACCAGTAACACCATATAATAAAAAGGCTTGAAACTTATCTTGATATTTTAAAACTTTGTCCACTGCAAATTGCTGCGCTGAATTTAAAATTAATTTTTCTGATGAGGAATTTTTTGCAATAATATTTTGCTTTAATTCAACTTTTTTACCTTGACGCAATAACTTAGGCAAAGCCGCAGATAAAACCTCACCGATTGGATAATGATAATAACCACTTGCCCATTTACATAAATTTAACATTGTATCTGAAAAAACTGGCTCAACATCCAAAACTTCTTTTATAGGTTTTAATTTATCCGCAGGAATTTTACTTGAATCTGCGATACCTAATAAAATCCCAACAACCTCACGCGTGCCAAATGGAATCTTAACTCGCATTCCTGGTTGCAAATTCGTAGCATCGATTTTATTTGGCAACAAATAATCAAACACCCGACGCAATGGTGTTGGAACCGCAATTTTCAGAATTGTTTGTTTAGACATAAAAACTTAACGTTTACTTAAAATGTGGTATAATTACAGTTTCATATTCATCGTTTTCATTTTGAAATTCATTGTTGTCATTTTTTTGTTGATAATCTTTTACAATTTTACATATTGAATTTTTATGTTTATTAAAAAAATCTTTAACCTTTTCTTCTTTGCCTTCGAGTATTACTTCAGTTTCATTACGAATTAACACTTCTATTTTTCCCTCAAATTCATCGTCAGAATTAATATTAAAATCATCACTAAAGTCATAATTAAAAAAATGTTTTTTAGTAAACCCGGTTTTTATGCCGCGCTCAATTTCCTCTTGTACTTTATCAGCAATTTGACGTTTTTTAAAAACTCCGATAAGTATTTGAAAAGACATGACGCACCTCCGCTATCATTAACATTTATCTTAATTTTCTTAACTATATTTTTTTGCCTGTCTTTTTATTATTCATCACACAAAGTTAATATAATCACCCCGTTCCTAGTATATCAACCAAATAATAAGATGCTATATAAATTTCACAAAATTTTGTCCATTTTACGCTCAAATAGTAATTTTTTTAGTCACTAGCGGCGGTTTGCTAACACTCTCATTACGCTGCATAAGCTTTTTAATGATTTCTTTTTCTGTGGTATATCCTGTAATATTGTATTGATCATCTACTTCACATAGCTTGGTACATTCCTCATTCCTAAGAATATTCTTATCTTCTTGATTAAATTTTATAGTTATTTTATCTAGTATTCTACGAAGTTTTTTCCTACAATCTGCATTATATGTGGCAAGTAAATATATAAATTTTGCGATTGCTTTATTAGCGTTTATATTATTTAAATTGAGCATGTGTTTTTGCATGGACAAGCATATTTTAGAGAAATCATCTTTTATTAATTTAGTATTAAGTGTATAGGTAACAGAAGGCTTGGTGATGGTAAATTGTGATTTTTTATTATTTTGTTTGGCTATATTACACAAAATTATAGTAGTTGCAATGTCATTTGAAAGATGTAATATTTTTTTGTACTCTTCCAAAATAGGCTTGATCTTTTTAACAGCATTTTTTATGCTAGCATAGCAATTATCATTCAAATCTTTAAATTTAGAATTAAATTGCACAATAAAGATTCTTTTTTTACGAGGGTCATAGGTAGCAAAGATGTCAATTCTCAAAGGATCGAAAATCGGCATTTCTTTCTTTTCCGATGTATTTCGTTTTTTAAACACTTTATAATGTTTAATAAATTGTTCACGTGGAGAATAATAATAATGTTTCAACGCTAATTCTACAAAACTTTTTAAGTTTAATACTAATAATTTGTAATTTTCATTCTTCTTAGTAAAATATAAAGTAATAGATTTTGCACACCGCATTTTGCTAAGTGATCTTTTATATACATATATTCTGTTATAAGAATCATCCCGATACCATATAAAATTGCTTATTCCTCTATCAGGATGATGATCCTTATTTTTTGATGATGGTATAATTCCTTTTTTCCTCAAACAACCATGAACATCTTTTTCATGTTTATATTTTTTTCCTCCCACATGCTCACCAATACGATAAACTGATGTTATAGGAATCTCACCCGGCTTTATTCCGCATTTTTCCATAAGATTTTGCCTTTTCTGTAAATCTTTCTGTATATAATTACAAATAAAATCCTCATCATTTCTTTCCGGGAATATCAAGTTTATATACGCTCCATATAGTGTAACTATCTTTGCTCTATTTGCGGTATATTTCTGGTTATATTTTATTTTACTATTCTTGTTTTTGGTTTTAGATTTCAAAAGTTGATAAATTTTTTTATGAGATGCAGCTTCCATTATTTTGCCATAATAACCTTTTGTAGTAAAAACTGGTAGAAGATGCTTTTTTAACAAATTTAAATCGCGTTCTGATGCTACGGTAATATGAATTTTTATACCAAATTTTTCATGTTCATCAGGTCGGTTAAACACATTTAAAGGCATGAAATAAATAAAAGTATCTTTATACTTGTAACTATACTTATAATTATAAATCTTGACTATTTTCTTTACACGCATAATTATGTCAAAATTAGAATATTGTTGGTATATTTCGATGGTTTTTTTTAAAAGTTTTTCTTTTTTTTGTTCTTTTAAATTTCCTGCATTTTCGATTTGATTATAGATTTTGTTAAAGGCTTTTTTTGCTTCAACCTTACAGAATATTTGATTAAATTTCTTTTGTATTTCCTTAAAAGGAACCTCAGTAATTATTCTTCTACGTTTAACTTTCTTTTTTTTCTTATCCGTAGTACATATGCTACCATCCCCATTTATACATCCTTGGACTACGTTGAAAATTTCTTTAAATTGCTTAAAATTCATAATTATTATTCTTTTATATTTTTATTATAATTGCATTAAATTTAGCATCATCTTTATTCTATCAATGGCGACAACCTGTTTATTTAACCTATTAGCACCCAATTTATTAGAATTTGTCAGTAGTATAGTCTATGATATTTAAAATGCAAAATATACAGATGATAAAAGCTCTTAGTTAATTCCAGTGGTAACTAACGCGCATGCTAGATTTTCAATAAAGATCGGTATATCACTCACCATCAATACAATGAATCTTCATAGTATTTGTATGACCGTGCTCACCCATCACTTCACCACGCGTAATAATCACACAATCACCTTCTTGCAAAATGCCATTATCACGCAGTTTATTCGCAGCATAACGATCAACTTCTGTTGGCGGCACTTTCGTTACATCAAAAGCAATCGGATAAACCCCTCGATATAAATTCATTTTACGCTCTGTTTTAAGATTACGTGTTAATCCAAAAACCGGAATATTTGTTCGAATACGTGACATCAAACGCGGTGTATAACCAGATTCCGTTAATGCAATAATCGCTCTAACATCTTCATGATTTGCAGTATACATAGCTGCCATTGCAATTGATTCATCAACCCGATCAAATCGACATTCAACCCGATGCTTTGACATCCAGGTTTCAGGATTTTTTTCCACACCCAAACAAATGCGCGCCATCGCTGCAACTACAAGCTGCGGATGATCACCAGTTGCTGTTTCTGCAGACAACATTACTGCGTCAGTATTATCTAACACTGCATTCGCCACATCAAAAACTTCAGCCCGAGTTGGAATTACATTATGAATCATAGTTTCCATCATTTGCGTCGCAGTAATCACCGGCTTATTCAATGCCCGCGCACGCGCAATAATATGTTTCTGCACCGCGGGTAATTCTGCATCGCCAATTTCCACCCCCAAATCACCACGCGCCACCATGACCACATCTGAAACATTAATAATATCATCAATAATCGGCACTGCTTCTGCACGTTCAATTTTTGCAATCACTCCAGCATTGCTACCTGCTGCTTTAATTAATTCCTTAGCTTCTTTTATGTCCTCAACACTGCGTGGAAACGAAACTGCAAAATAATCAACATCAAGTTTCGCCGCATATTTTATGTCTTCTTTATCTTTATCAGTTAAAGCTTTAGCGGATAATCCCCCACCTTTACGGTTAATTCCTTTATTATTTGACAGCTCACCTTCCACCACAACTTTGCAGTGAATTTTAGCACCGTCAACATTTTGCACCGACAAAACAATTCGCCCATCGTCAATCATCAAAACATCACCAGGCACAACATCTTGTGGTAACTCTTTATAATCGATACCTACAGCAGTTTCATCACCAGCATCTGGATCAAGATTCGCATCTAAAATAAAATCTGCATGCCTTTGTAAAATTATTTTTTTATTTTTAAACCGTGCGATTCTAATTTTCGGCCCTGGCAAATCAGCAAAAATTGCAACTTCTCTACCAGCTTTTTTAGTAAATGCACGAATCATTTGGATACGTTTTTTATGTTCTTCTTTCTTACCATGTGAAAAATTGCAGCGAAATGCATCCGCTCCAGTTCTAACAACTTGTTCTAAAACTGTCGGATCATCTAATGATGGGCCCAACGTCACCACAATTTTTGTTCGTCGAAAATGTTTCACAAATATCACCCTTTCTTTTGTTCCAGCATTTCTACTGCCGGTAAAGTTTTGCTTTCTAAGTATGTAAGGAACGCACCGCCGCCAGTTGAAATATAAGAAATCTTATCTTTGATATTATATTTCTCAATTGCTGCAATAGTATCACCACCACCAGCAACTGAATAAGCAGAACTCTCTGCAATCGCAAGGGCTACCGCCTGAGTTCCCGCAGCAAATTGCTCAATTTCAAAAGCGCCAACCGGCCCATTCCATAATATAGTTTTAGCATCTTTTAAGATCTTAGTAAACCGTGTTGCTGTTTGCGGTCCAATATCCAGGATCTTGTCATCCGCCGCAACCCCCGCTACGTTACAACTATTCGCCGTACTATCTGCCGAAAATTCTTTAGCTACAACAACATCCACTGGCAATGGCAGATTAATTTCGCCGCTCTCAGCCATTGCTAACAGTTTCTTTGCATCATCAATCAATTCTGGTTCATATAATGAACTTCCTACATTGCAGCCTGTAGCTGCTAAAAACGTATTAGCAATTCCACCGCCAACAATCAAACAATCTACTACCTCTGCAATAGAATTTAGTAATTTCAATTTAGTTGAAACTTTAGCTCCACCAATTACCGCCACCAATGGCCGCTTAGGATTTTCCATGATTTTTTGTAAAGCGCTAACCTCTTTATCCAATAATAAACCCGCACAAGCAATCGGAGCAAACTGTGCCACACCATATGTCGAAGCCTCTTTTCGATGCGCAGTAGCAAATGCATCCATCACATAAACATCACACAAACTTCCCATCATTTTAGCCAAAGCTTCATCGTTTTCTTTTTCTCCTACGTTAAACCTAACATTTTCGCATAAAACTACCTGGCTTGGTTGAACCTCAACCCCTTCTAACCAATCTTTGATGAGCGGCACTTCTTGCCCCAATAATTCTGATAATCTTTTAGCTACTGGCGCTAAAGAAAACGCCTCATCATATACCCCTTCAGTCGGCCGCCCTAAATGCGAAATAATAATGACCGCCGCATTCTGACTAAGTGCTTGTTTTATAGTAGGAATTGCTGCCTGAATCCGCATATCACTGGTGATTTCACCATCCTTTACAGGGACATTTAAGTCCTCACGAATCATTACTTTTTTGCCGCTTAAATCCACATCCGTCATTTTTAGATAGGTCATTCCATCCCCTCCTATAAATTGTTTCAACTTGAAACTTTACAACGTAAACCATATAAACGCAAGATGCGCCATAAGGCGCATCTTAAAAATTCATTATTATATTTTCAACTACTTCGCCTTCATCATCGCAACCGTAGTATCCAACATGCGATTAGAAAAGCCCCATTCATTGTCATACCAACTTAGCACTTTCACTAAATTGCCGCCGATAATTCTGGTCATCGTCGCATCATAATTAGATGAAAATGAACAATGATTATAATCGTGTGATACAAGCAATTCATCATTATACGATAAAATGCCTTTCAAGCTGCCTTCTGACGCTTCACGCAAAATTTTATTTATTTCATCAACGGAAGTTTCGCGAGCTGCTTCAAAAGTTAAATCAACTAACGACACATTAATCACCGGAACACGAATCGCAAAACCATCAAGTTTGCCTTGCATTTCTGGTAAAACCAAACCAACTGCCGCCGCTGCACCAGTTTTTGTCGGAATCATTGATTGTGTAGCAGCACGCGCACGACGCAAATCTTTATGCGGCCCGTCAATTAAAACCTGATCATTGGTAAATGCATGCGTAGTTACCATCAACCCTTTCACCACACCAACTGTACCCATCAAAGGCTTAACTAATGGCGCTAAACAATTTGTGGTACAAGATGCGTTTGATATGATTTTATCCGATGCTTTTAATACATCGTCATTTACACCATGAACTATCGTTGCATCAACATTAGTTCCTGGAGCTGAAATCAAAACTTTTTTTGCACCTGCTTCAAGATGACCTTTGGCTTTTTCCCCATCTCTAAAAATTCCCGTACATTCATGCACCACATCAACATCAAATTTTCCCCAAGGTAATTCATTTAAATTACGCTCTGAAGAATAATTAATTTTATCACCATCAACTACTAAATGACCATTTTCAATCTTTACCTCACCAGGGAATTTTCCATGTACCGTATCATGTTTCAACAAATAAGCTGCAGCATTCACATCAATCAAATCATTAATTGCCACAACTTTGATTTCATTTTGCCGATTGTTCTCATATATCGCACGTACAATATTTCGTCCAATACGACCAAAACCATTTATTGCAATTTTAATTGTCATATTTTTTCTCCTCATAAATCTTTAAAACACCGTCATCCCGCGGCTTGACCACAGGATCCAGTTTCAAAATTAGTTATTTCTTGGATCCCGCGGTCAAGCCGCGGGATGACACAAGTTATAAACAGTCTAACATCTCTTCTACAATATGTTCAACCGTAAACCCAAAGTATTTAAATAAATCTTTAGCCGGTGCTGAATCGCCAAATCGATCCATACCAATCACCGCACCTTTACTGCCTACTAAACGATACCAACCATCAGGAACCGCTGCCTCAACCGCAACCCGCGCAGTAATTTCAGGCGGTAAAACCTTATCACGATAAGATTTATCTTGCGCTAAAAAAACATCCATCGACGGAATTGAAACCACACGAATATTTTTACCTTGTTCTTTTAATTTTTTGGAAGCGGAAATTCCCAAAGCAATTTCAGATCCAGTTGCTAAAATAATCCCATCTTCACCTTCCACCAAAACATATCCACCACGCTTGATATTATCCAACATTTCTTCATCACGAGTTTGTGCTGGCATTCCCTGACGCGATAATAATAATGAAGTCGGGCCGCTTTTACGCTCAAGCGCCGCTTGCCACGCAATTAAAGTTTCTACATGATCACACGGACGCCACACCGACATATTAGGTATAGTGCGTAATGCAGCAGTTTGTTCAACTGGCTGATGCGTTGGCCCATCTTCGCCCAAACCAATCGAATCATGCGTATACACAAAAACAACCCGCTGTTTCATCATCGCGGCCATGCGAACCGCACTTGCTGCATAACTATAAAAAACCAAAAAAGTTCCGCCATACGGAATAAAACCGCCATATAATGCAATTCCATTCATGATTGCGGACATACCAAATTCACGCACTCCATAATGAATATAATTAGCTTGTGCATTATCTCGTGTTAACGTTTTTGAGCCTGACCAAATAGTTAAGTTTGACCCAGTTAAATCGGCAGAACCACCTAAAAATTCCGGCAAATACGGACCCAAACTTTCCAAAACTTTTTGTGATGCTTTACGCGTTGCGATATTTTCCGGATTATCCGCAAATTCACGCAAAGTTTTTTGCACAATCTCATTCCAATTTTCTGGTAAATCACCGCGTATTCTACGTTCTAATTCTTTTGCTTCTTGCGGATAAGATTTTTTGTATTCATTAAATTTATTTTGCCAAACTTTTTCTAAATCTTCGCCTTTTTTTCTCGCATCATACGCCGCATAAATTTCTTCTGGAATAATAAAAGGAGGATGTGACCAATTAAGTGTTTCGCGCACTAAAGCAACTTCATCTTCACCTAAAGGCGAACCATGACATTTTTCAGTTCCGCCTTTATTTGGCGAACCAAAACCAATTGTAGTTTTGCAGCAAATTAAAGTTGGCTTATCAACCATTGCCTGTGCCTTCTTAATTGCATCATGAACCTCACTTGCATTATGACCATCAACATCAGTAATCACATGCCAATCATAAGCCCGAAAACGTGCAGGCGTATCATCAACAAACCAACCATCGGTGTTACCATCAATTGAAATATGATTATCATCCCAAAACGCAATTAATTTTCCTAAACCAAACACACCTGCTAACGAACAAACTTCGTGCGAAATTCCTTCCATTAAACAGCCATCACCTAAAAATACATAAGTGTAATGATCAATTAAATTAAATTTGTCACGATTAAACTGGCTTGCTAAAATTTTTTCTGCAATCGCCATACCAACTGCATTTGCCAATCCTTGTCCCAAAGGACCAGTGGTAGTTTCAATTCCCGGAGTCATTCCATATTCCGGATGACCAGGAGTAATAGAATGTAATTGACGAAAATTTTTTAGATCATCAAGACCAACTTTATAACCTGTTAAATGCAGCAAAGAATACTGTAACATCGAACCATGACCATTAGATAATACAAACCGATCGCGATTAATCCAATTAGGATTATTTGGATTATGATGCAAAAATTCATTCCACAAAACCTCTGCAATATCCGCCATTCCCATCGGCATTCCTGGATGACCGGAATTAGCTTTTTGCACTGCATCGATACTTAGAAATCTTATGGCGTTGGCAAGCTCTTGTTTAGTTGGCATTTCTTACTCCGTAGCAGATCCAGCGGTACCACTTAGCGGGGTCAGGTCTTGAATTTTACACTTTAAATTAAAACCTAAAAATATAATTTTACCCTTCTATCCATTAAGCCAAAGCTTAAAATTCAAGACCTGACCCCATTATTACTTTCCCCGATGTATCTACACCGTCATTAATTCTTCTTCTTTCTTCGCTAAAATACTTTCCACTTCAGCAATATATTTATCCGTAAGCTTTTGCACTTTATCGGAAGCTTGTCTCTCTTCATCTTCGCTAATCGTTTTTTCTTTCAACAAATCTTTAATTTGTGCATTAGCATCACGCCGAATATTACGAATTGCAACGCGGGTATTTTCTGCTTCCCCACGAATCACTTTTACCAAATCTTTACGCCGCTCTTCAGTCAACGGCGGCATTGGTACGCGAATTACTTGACCGGCGGTTGCCGGATTTAATCCTAAATCCGATTGCATAATTGCTTTCTCAATTGCCGGAACTAAAGTTTTATCCCACGCCTGTATAGTTAAAGTACGCGCATCAGTCGCATTAACTGAGGCCACTTGATTCAACGGCATATCACTGCCATAACATGGAACAGTTAAATGCTCCAATAAACTTGGATGTGCACGCCCAGTACGAATTTTTGCTAATTCAGCATGCAAAATCTCAACACTTTTTTGCATATGTTCTTCTGCAGTTTTAATAATATCATTTATCATGATAATCTCCCATGGTGTCAAGTCTAGACTTGAGACTTGATTTGGTCGTCAAGTCTCAAGTCTAGACTTGACACCAACGTTCCTTCTTCTCAAGTCTAGACTTGACACCAACGTTCCTTCTTCTTTACCTAAAACTATATCTTTTAATACATTAGGTTTATGCATATTAAACACACGTATTTTTTTATTATGATCCCGACACAAACAAATTGCGGTCAAATCCATCACACCTAATTCCTGATCTAATACTTCTTGATAAGAAAGAGACTTGAATAATTCGGCACTCGCATCAACTTTTGGATCAGCAGAATATACACCATCAACTTTGGTTGCTTTTAAAATAATATCTGCATTAATTTCGATACCACGCAGTGCTGCAGCTGAATCCGTAGTAAATAAAGGTGCGCCGGTGCCACCAGAAAAAATAACAACCTTACCATTTCGCAAATAACTATCAGCCAAATGATGATCGTAAGTTTCCGCAACGCTATTTATTTGTTTCGCTGACATCAAATGCGTCGCAACACCGGAGCTCAATAAACCATCACGAAGAATTAGACCATTCATAACAGTAGCAAACATACCCATTTGATCGCAAGTAATTTGATTGAAACCGTCTTTATGTAAAACCGCTCCTCGCAAAAAATTGCCACCACCAATTACAATTGCAACTTCACAGCCTAATTCAACTACATCCTTGATATTATTGCTAACTTTTTGTACCGCTTGTTGCTCAACCCCAAATCCCTGATCACCAGATAATGCTTCACCACTTAACTTTAATAGAATACGTTTGAAAACGATTGTCATAGTGTTCCTCCGTAGCAGGCTTAGTGGCACCACTAAGCGGGGTCAAAGCTTGAATTTTACACTCTGAATTAAGTCACTAAAATTCAATTTTCTACCCTCGTCTATTAAACCAAAACGCAAAATTCAAGCTTTGACCCCATTTTTACGTACCCCGATATCGTTAT
>JASFHH010000001.1:0-126895 GCA_050123335.1 Gammaproteobacteria bacterium | reverse complement strand
AAGTTTAGCAAAATTAATATGGTTATCTGCTAAAGCTTTTAAACCTAACTGAAATAATTTTTCTGTGTTCATGATAATGTCTCCTCAATTCCCCTCTTCGGTTAATAATAAATTAAACCCCTCTCCGTTTAATTTAATTTTCCTCTCCAGATTCGTTATTCAACGACGCTTTATATGTCTCAATTTCCTGTAAACTGTCACGCGCCGACCATACCGCATTAAAAATTGTTTCCCGATCAAGCACAACATTACTGTCTTCCGCTGCTAATAAACAATCTAAAGTTGCTTTGGCTTTAGTTAAGTTTTCATCAATCACATCCTGCAGCCAAAGATGTGAAACTATTGTATTTGTATTGTTAATTGTCGACATACTCATATTCGTCTCCACTTTATGTTACAAAACATGCAAGATTTCCAATAATGCTGTCACCGTAAAAATTACATTTAATATCCCAAAAACCAACGCTATTGTTTCCCCTCTCCTGAATGAGCAAAATGAATAAGTTGTAATGATCGTGCCTGCACAAAAATAAATAATTGGATTAGTTACCGCATAACCCCACGTACCAACCAAAATACCGATAACACTCAACCAAGTTAGATAATCTTTTAGCTGACCACTAAAACCAAAATATATTGCAGCTATTATTCCCAAACCAACTGGAATGCTTGATTTCCAAATAAATGCAACTGGAAAAAACGCAATAATAGTACCAATCATCAAAATAATTTCTAAGATAATAAAAAAAGTATTTCTTTCTAAAACAGCTGGTGTTAACAAAAATACTGTGCCAACAAAATAACAAAGTTTTTTCGTAATAGATATATCAAAGAAATTTCCAGCTATCGTGACTAACAATCCAATGATTGCTAAAGTGAATGTGATCTGATGTAATTTGCGTCCTTTCAAGTTCATAATTAAATCTCCGTTTCGGTATGATAACTATAGCATCGCCTCCTGTATTTGGCAACAAAATGTTCAGAAAAATTATTTACATCTTAATGTAAATAAACATTATTAAGATAATACGGCTGTTTACTGTGTTTTCATGCTTTTAATCATGATGTTATTGACATATACTTTTTGTTAGGATATTATTATTTATAATTATTTTTAACATAAAATGGGGGTGTTATTATGGATAAATCGGTTTTTTTAGAAAAATTTTTGGCTGATGAATTAGGTTTATCGAGAAAAGAAATTACACTTTATATCAATTTAATGCAATATGGAGCGCTAACCATTTTAGAACTTTCAGAAATATCAGGTATTAATCGAGCCACTACTCATGTGAACGTTGAAAACCTAACACAAAAAGGTTTAGCCACCCAAGTAAAAAAAGGGCGCGGTTCTCGTCGTATTATTATGGCTGAACCTCCTGAAAAATTATTTGCCATTTTTCAAGAGCGCAAAACACAACTAGAAACAGCAACCAGCAAGCTAAACCTAATAACGCAGGAATTAAGCTCTTTGAAAAAAGAGTATAGATTAAATAGCGGTATGGAAGTTAGGCGTTACTCCGGTAAAAATGAAGTTAATCTTATTTATGACAATGTATTGAAAGCTAAAGAAATACGCGCTTATGTAAATTGTAAAGAATTAGCTAAAGTCTTTCCTGTCAACACATTAAAATTTCTAGAAACTCATAAAAAACGACCAGATATGTATATTTGGGAAATTTTGGAAGATTCTAAAGCAGCAAGAACTTATGCAAAAGAAATGCCTACGGAAAGGTATTATGTACGTTTGACAACAAAAAACTTAGATCTAGCGTCTATTGATTATATTATTTTTGATGGAAAAATTGCCGTAGTTGAATTAAGTAATACAACTACAGTAAGTGGGGTTGTTATCGAAAATCACAATTTTTATGAAAATGCCAAAGCTATTCACAAATTTGTGTGGGATTCATTACCACCTTACACAGGGTAATTCGTTGCCCAAAACATTATATTTTCTTTTACAGGTTGATACTTTTTTTTAAAAGTGTGTATTCCCTCATCTTCTGAACCACCAATATTAATATATTTTGTATTTTCTGTATCAAACATCCTAATGTAAAAATAATCAGCTAAATATTTATGTTGCTGTCTGAGCGTAATACAACTATATAAATTAGCCATGCTGCACTTGTTATCACGCATCAAAACATAAAAGCCAACTGGTATATCATTTACAACCATTATGTTTTTTTCTAAATTATTCTCACATAATGATTTTAAAAAAATCATATTATAGTAATCAAAGGGATTTGATATATTTGTTTTATTAGCAAATTCACTGTACTTTGAGAAGTAATTATTAACAATTTCCCAAGCATGTCGTTGGAAATCAGTAGAAATTATTTTTACAGAATTCTCCCTTTCTAATTTTTGGACAGCCTTTAATATACGCCCTAAACGGCTACGTTTAGGCGAGTCAAAAATAGCTTTTTTAGTTTTCTCGCGATCAAATATCAACTCCGGATAAGTATCATCTTCTGAATGCGCAGAACTGTGCCACGGAAATTCTTTTGCGCTCCTAAACCCATGCTGTAATAAAAATTCATATTGATCCGGAAAAAGTTTTTTTACATAAGAACAAACATTATATTCACACTTTATTTTTTCAGAAAGTTCTACAATGATCGATAAAACATTTTCACCCATCGGCCGAATCCAATAGAGCATTATAATATCCGGCTGCTCTATCTTAGGATAAATTGCGAGCGCACAAAGATTCTTACCATCATAATATTTATAACCCAAATTTTCCGGACCAATTCCAAAAGTTCCCTGCGTAACATAAATCCAGGAATTACCATAAGTATGACGTTCTTCTTTAGCAAAAAATTCTTCAAATAACGCATAATCTTTCGCAGTGATCGGCGTTATATTTGGATTTTTTGAAGCTACATCACGAATTATATTATTTACGTGCTCTAGCTTCTTTTTATATTGCTTTAAATCGTCGTAACATTGTAACACAATAGCACCTCTCTACATCATTGATATCAAGGTATCTATTAAAAAGATCCATTATTATTTTAATTATTACCGTAGCTTGGTATTAACCTTCCATGCTAATATTCATAGATGAAGCGAGATTGTATATTATGTGGAATTGTTTAGCAAATAAAGAAATAAAATAGAATATTCTAATCTTCATCACGCATCAACGTAGGAGGCTGATATGGAGTCTGGTCACCCAAAAATATCTTCACACCAACTTCTCCCTCATGCATAAAAATTGTTTTTGAGGTAAGTGTTGTCTGATCAGCACCGGAACTCCAGGGACCCCATTGTGCCTTACCAAGATCCATGAAATGATAAGCAAGATAGATCAATACATTATCCATTGCTTTAATATTTACTCCAGCAATAGCCTGAAAAGCGGTATTAGTTTTACTATGAATTACTTTTAAAGTATTACCTGCTGCATTAGTCGCTGTTAAAGAAGTTCTAGCTCTGGCTCCACCAAAACCTACTCCTACATATGGCCAAAACTTTGGATAAAAAGGAATATTATAATAACCATTTGCAAACAAAGTCTCAATCCTGAGTTTGCTAGCTATATTGTTGTATGTTGGAACAGAACCAGTTGTCGAAAACAATGGATTGACATTAAAAGTAAAATTACCAAAATGGCTATAAGCAACTTCAAACTGAAATGGCACGGGCTTAGGCATAAAACCCACTTTCAATGTAAAACCAGCAGCACCATCTTTAAATTTGTTTTTAGCAAGCGTAGCTGTGCTCGAGCCAGTAAGTGTACCATCAAGATGAAAAAGACTATAACCAAAGACTCCTCCACCTGCAACATAGAAACCGTTCGGCCAATAATATTCTGCCCATACTGACTGACTGCACAAAATTAATCCCGCTGACAAAGCCAAGCCTAAACAAAATCTCAGTTTCATGATAAACCTCACCATAATGTTTTATTCAGCCATAACCTTAACAGCAATTTGGTCATTGATCAATCATAATATTTAGTCAAATAGGCTCTTACATCTATGAAAATTTAGCCAGGATCCGTAAATTCTCACTTGCTTGTTTATCATTAAGTCTAGCTGCTTTTTGATACCACTTGATTGCATTTGGATAATCGAATTGTTCTACTGCTTTAATGTAGCCAATAGCTGCCATTGCGGGCGCAAATTGTTGCGTTGCAGATTCTTTGTAGTATTTTAAAGCTAAGTTGATATTTCTTGGAATACCGCAACCAAGAAAATACATTTCACCTAACTGATATTGCGCTATTTCGTTACCATGCTTAGCTGATTGTTGATACCAATGCAAAGCACGCATTGCATCTTTATGGAAATAGATACCTTTCTGATACATATAACCAAGCTTTAATTCTACACGTGGATCTTGCTTTGCAGCAAGCTCTTGATAAACACGCACAGCTTTCTCCATCTCAGCATCATTATTTGCCTGAGCTATATAATAATCTCCTAATAACAGTGACGCCTGATTAAGACCTCCAGCAATTGCCTCATTTAGTAACAATAAAAATTCGCTATCAAGCTGGCGTTTATTCTTAGCAATAATAGCCAAATTATACTGCGCATATGTGATACCTTGCTGAGCTGCCCGAGTCAAATATTCTTCCGCTCTTTTATTATTTTTGTTACGCAAATAATAATATGTCCCTAATGCATAAGCGGCAAATGTATTATTTTTTTTCGCTAATGATCGATACATTCTTAATGCAGCATTGTGACTCTTTGCAGTACCAACTCCTTTGTCATATAAAACCGCCAACAATAATTTAGCACTAGGATCACGCATACTGGCAAATTTACTGGCAATTGCGTAAGCGGATTGATGTTCTTTTTCGGTTGCGTTTTTGGCAGCATAAAAATAAGCTAAAAATAAATTTGCTTTTTCTATGCCGGCATTGGCTGCTTTTAAATATAATTTATAAGCCGTCTTTAAATTCCTCATTTTAATTACATGATTATTACTTGGGTTGAAAAGACCACTTGAATACATTTGTGCTAATTGATACTGAGCTTCTGGTAAACCATTTTGCGCAGCTAGACTATACATCGCCCTTGCACGCGAAAGATCTTGTTTTACAGATTGCATTGTATCGCTATCATGTAAACCATACTCATAGATATTACCCAAAAGAAGTTGTGCATTTGCATCGCCATGCAATGCTGCGCGACGAAAACATATCATGGCCATATCAATATCTTTTTCAACAACCCATCCTTTTAGATAATAAATACCAACCATATATTCGGCTTTTAGATAATATAATCTAGCCGCCTTCAACATCCAGTTATATGCTTTTTCCTGATCTGGTGCAACACCCTTGCCTTCCTGATATAATAATCCTAAATCAAACATGGCGCGCGTACTCCCATGCATTGCTAAGCGCGATAATTCCTGAAAAGCTTCTTGATAATTGTTCATATGTTGTGGAAGTACGTACTTATAAAGATCAATATGTAATTTTTGTGATCGTTTGTGATAATTTGCGCGACTTGCTTGTATCAGAACATCATAAACAGATAAATTACTAGGTACTACTAAACTAAAATCAGGTTGGATAATTGCGTTTTTTGATAATGATGCAAGTTGAGGCATCTCCGTTTGCGCATCTCCCTCAGCTAATATCCGTTTTGGATTTGCTATGTTAACTTGTGCTTTGTTTAACAAATAAATCATTTGATCCCAGGGTTTAGTGGAATCTTGTGATGAATTACCAGGCTGTTTACCATCTGAATTTTCAGCTTTTAAACTTTCTGAAGATGGAAGATTAAGAAACTTGACAGCATCAGCATAATGATTCTTTGCTGCTTTTAACATCCAAATTTTACCCATTCTCCTATCGACAGCATGCCGGCTTTTTAAAAAAATTTTTCCCAATAAAAATTGCGCCATAGGAATACCGCTTTTTGCGGCTTTAACAACATATTGTTTAGCAAGATCAAGATTTTTTTTAACACCCAGTCCATTCAAATAACACAAAGCGGTAAACATTTGTGCTTTAGAATTCCCCTGGTCAGCAGCCTTTTTTAACCAAACCAACGCTTCTTTAATATTTTTTACATGATTTAAATAATACGCCCCTAAATACATTTGCGCATTAAGATTTTTTAATTGAGCAGCTTGCTGCATATACTTAAAACCATCTTCAGCATTTTTTTTCATGCCATAACCAAACATGTTCATCTTAGCCAATAAATATAATGCTTGAGGTTCATTTTTATTTGCAAGCTCTGAAATCATCGGTAATGCACGATCATATTTCCCCTGATAATAATACTGAAAAGCATCGCGTTCGGCAGCAAATGCTGTAAAAGATATCAAAAATATAGTTAATAATGCTAATAAACGTCTCATATGTTTAACCTTCATTCTTCCAAATCATCTCCCATTTCATTTTTTATTTGCGCTTCTATTTGTCTAGGATCAGAAAGTAATATCCCATGAAAACGTGTAATGTTCACTGCGGTTTTACGTGCTTTATTCATGGTTAACCAGTATGTGCCTCGATGATTTGTACCAAACCTTGAGCGTGAAAACTCACAAATGCTCAACACATTTTGACAGTTGATGACACGATGCTCGCGATTAGCTCTGGAAAAATTTGTACAAATATATTTAACCTGATCCTCACTTACCGATAGCACTGACCATTTGTTTGGAGAAATCAATCCATTACTATATAAAATATATGGTTCGCTTCCATTGCTTGATTGCAACAGATAAACAGGCCTGTTTGATATGTTTTTAATGAAGTAAACTGTTTGCGAATACCGTATTGTCGAGGGGTCAAAAATAACATTATAAAAATCAAATTTATATCCTATTGGCCTGCATCCTGCGGGGAAACGTGATTTTGCTTTTGCACGTTGACTATTTGCTAAAGTTAAACTAAAAGTCAACAAACTAAAAACTATTGCCAAGTAAATAATAATACGTTTGCATATCATCGCTAAATTATCCTCATTAATGTGGCTCATCCTTTAATTTTTGTACCACAATCTTAGTACCCATACTACCATCACGATGCGCCACACCTACAAAATTTTCATTTAACCATTTTGCATCTCGAGTAAACATACGGATACATCCATGGCTGTCACGAAACCCGTAAACTTCTTTTGAACCATGTAAAGCATAACCTTTATAAAAAAACATACAAAACGGCATGTGTGAACCACCACGACCCACCGGATATACATTGGATCGACACTCTGGTCCTTTTTTATGGAATACAAAATAAATGCCTGTAGTTGTTCGGCAAGCACGACCTGCATCAGGGCAATAATTTTTACCTGATGAAATGGGACCCCAGAATACCAAATGCCCATTCGGATCATACGCAGCCACAGCTAACAAATTTTGATCAACTATCATTAACTTTTCGTTAGGGCTTTTGATTTGCAATGGAAAAGGAGTGATATCTTTTAAACTTGTATTTTGTAGATCCTCTGGAACAACAATTTTGCGGCCGCTATATAGATAAGTATCGCTGCGATTGAGTCGTTGTACAATATCGCGCTCTCGAGGATCAGGGAACCTTCTTTCCCATGTTGTCCCGCGGCTAATTCGTATACATTTATAGCCAGGCTTATCGCAAAGTCCAATACCATAATATTTAGAAATAGGTTTGCTCTGATTTCTTGCTTGCACATTAATTGTGCAAGCAACCAAGCCAATTAAGATGCCACTTAAGATAATAATGAACTTTTTCATATAAACTTACATCCTTGTCATACCAATACCAAATTATAACCATCCTGTTCTTAGCATAGACAATTTAATTGTACTGTAGAGTTATGTGTATTTTCAACAAAAAATCGGCTAAATAGTGATTATATTTTCACTAAATATAGTTTAATTCGGAAATTTTTGTGTTAATGTGTATTAAAAGGAGGCATGTCGTGTTTTTCATTAGATCTGTCACTAAATATCCAAAAACTTATGTAACTATTGCCGCCGCATTCGCCACCTTCTTTTTGTCAATAAAGCATTGGCTCTTTTCTAAAAAGCAAGAAATATATGAAGAAATAATAGATAATGCCAGAAAGGCGCCGAAAAAGAAAAAACAGGAAATAATCAAGGGCATACAAAATGTTTTAAAATCTTATTTTTACGAAGATGAAAACAATAAATTGACTGAAGAAAAAATCCGGAAAGAATTATTATCAAATGCTGAAGAAATAAAAAAAGTAAAAATTATCTTGCTCAAGAATAATCAAAAGAAAATAGTCGGTTTTATCGCATTTAATTTTGGTGAATTTAAAGGTAAAAAAGAGACAATCGCTTTTATGAATTCTTTATTTTTCATACTTCCAAAATATCGTGGCAAATCTTCTATGTTATGTCACTATGGTAAAGAATTAGCCAGACATATTTTATCCAGCTATTGGCATAAAAAAACCCCAATTTACTTTGATGTAATGACCCCAAACTCATACAGACAAGCCGCTAAATTGTTTCATGGATTAAGCCCAATCAGTAAAAATCCTATCCCAAAAGATTTGGAAAAATTCGTTAAAGATATAATTAATAACTCTTTTATTTCATCTGGTTTTAAATATGTGGAAGAAAAAGAATTTTACGTATTAAAAACACCGTTTCCATTTATTGTTCCCCCGCAAGAGCTTACCAGATTCAAAAATTTGATGAAAAAAGACAATAACGTAAAATTTTTCTTCGAGAAAACTGGATTTCCAGAGAAAATGCCAGAAAAAAAAGAACAACATCTCATGCATAACCAATTATTTGTAATGCTTGCTGGATATCCACAAAACCTATTGATGACTTTGTACAATATATATTGTGAAATGGCTAAACGTAAGCTAAAAAAATCATGCATAGGAAAGTGGTTATTTTTAGTGATCAACCATCTATAATAAAGAAGGATCAAAAAAACTCACTCATATAGCTGGGATAAATATCATCATAAGTTAAACTATCTTGCGGATTGGGAAATACTTCATCAATGTTTGATGGGAAGAAAATGTCAGAAATGACATTTTGCTGGTTAAAATTGAAATCATCATAATTATCTGGCGGATTATTTTGATGTTGCGGCGGAACTTCTTTCTTTTTACTATGGTTAGAATTAATATTTTTTAATTCAGATTCTTTTGGGGATTTCAAATCAAATAGCAGTGTTTGTTTTACCCTTTTTAATTTTGATGAAGAACCAAGATCAAGTTTAACACCACTACAGTCTATAGACTTTATAGACTTTCTTAGAAATCGGTTTTTGTATTTGCCATTAGCCAAATTATCCCATCCTCTTAGCAAAAATTTACACCAAGGATAGTCAGTTTTATACCTAACATAAGTCTTGTTATTAAAAATTTTGCTATTATTATTTGCAAAACTTTCACGAAGATGTGATCGCACATTAAGCACTAACACACAAAGTATTTTTGGAAATAATTCTCTATATGACTTATCAATAAATCGAATAATATCATTTAATGTTGTTATAGCATAATTTTTATTTTCTTGAGAACTCCATTCGTCCTTCTGGCGTTGTGACAAGGGCATTTCTTGAATTTCTTTGCGCAAATCCTTTAAAAATGTAATAAACTCCTTGTTATTTTTTGGTTTTTCTTTTCCACGTATTCGCATTGTGAATGTAGTTTTATTTTCATTTTTACTTTTATTTTTAAAATCTTGTGAGAGTGGCAGCAACGGGTTATTTTTTATTTTTCTTTTTTTAACTAAAAGATTTTCTGGTCTAGGATTATTATTTGGATATAAATTACTTAATTTTCGCTTGCGTGTTTTAGTGGATTTAGATTCTTTTGAAAAACACATACCAATCTCCTGTTAACTTTAAAAAATAGCAGAAAATTTACTCACTCCACTGTTACCGATTTAGCCAGATTTCTCGGGTGATCAACATCAGTTCCCTTAATAACCGCCACATGATATGCCAATAATTGCAACGGTACTGTAAATACAATTGGTGCAATTATCGTATCAACCATTTCAATTTTTAAACTAATAATATCCTTAGTATTTTTAATTCCGGAATCATGATCCGTAAACACAATTAATTGACCACCTCGTGCCCGCACTTCTTCAAGATTAGATTTTAATTTTTCTAACAAATCATCAGTCGGCGCAACTGCGATTACCGGCATACTATCATCAACTAATGCTAATGGACCATGTTTTAATTCACCCGCCGGATAACTTTCTGCATGCACATAAGAAATCTCTTTTAATTTTAGTGCGCCCTCTTTAGCAATAGGATATTCAATTCCCCTTCCCAAAAACAAAGCATGCTGCTTATTAATAAACAAATCAGCTAAATGCTTCACTTTATCATTTAACTCTAAAGCACAACGAACTGCTTGCGGCAAAGTTCGCAGCAAATGAAGCAAATGCTTGAGCCGAGATGGTATTATTTTATCCTGAGCTAAAGTTATACTTAACAACAATAATGCCAACAATTGCGCAGTAAATGCCTTGGTAGAAGCCACACCAATCTCCCTGCCGGCTCGCGTTAAAAACACCAAATCAGATTCACGAACTAAAGCACTTTCAGGAACATTACAAATTGCAAGCGTTGCAAGATAACCCATATTTTTAGCTTTATGTAACGCCGCCAAAGTATCAGCTGTCTCACCAGACTGTGAAATTGTTACAAGTAAAGTATTCGGCGTCACTGCTATATGACGATAACGAAATTCGCTGGCAATCTTTACTCGACATGGAATATCTGCAAGTTCTTCTATCCAATAACTTGCAACTAATGCTGCATGATAACTGGTGCCGCAAGCCACAATCTGCACTTGCCGGGTTTTAGCAAAAATCTTTGCTGCATCCGCGCCAAAAACTTCGGGTAAAATTCTGTTATTCCCAATACAACCGGATAAAGTTTTTTGTAAAGCCTCCGGCTGCTCAAAAATTTCTTTCAACATATAGTGTCGATACTCACCAAGTTGAACATTATCAGCCGTCATATTTGATGTAAAAATCTTGCGTTTAACAACTTTGCCATTTTTATCGTAAATGGTAATTTTATCACGCCTAATATCAGCGATATCACCATCTTTCAAAAAGATAAATTTTTGTGTGACCGGTAACAATGCCAATGTATCTGAAGCAATAAAATTCTCGCCTATTCCAATTCCGATCACTAAAGGGCTACCATAACGCACCGCAATTAATCTATCAGGATCTCTTTTTGAGATAATACCTAAAGCATAAGCACCTTTTAATTGTGCAACTGCATTACGCACAGCATCTAATAAATTGTTAGATTTATTTAGCTGCATATGCAGCAAATGCGCAATCACTTCCGTATCAGTTTCACTGGAAAATTCGTAATTTTGCGCAATTAAATTTTGTTTAATTTCAAGATAATTTTCAATGATCCCATTATGAACTAATGCAACCACATTATCAGAACAATGCGGATGTGCATTGCGCACACTTGGCTTTCCATGCGTAGCCCAACGCGTGTGTGCAATACCCAAAGAACCTGAAATGATATTATTAGTATACAAAGAAACTAATTTTGCAACTTTGCCTTTAACCCGCAAATTTTTAATTATTTGCTGACGATCAAAAATTGCCAGGCCTGCTGAATCATAACCACGATATTCTAAACGTTTTAAACCTTCTAATAAAATCTCACCAACATCACGCTGAGCAATTGCACCAACAATTCCGCACATATTCATTTCCTCATTTTTTAGACGGCTTCTGCCACCCTTCAATCGTTACTTGTTTGGTTCGCGCTAAAGTTAAATAATCGCTTGGCACATCCTGGGTAATCGTAGACCCTGCACCAATTGTTGCATCGTGCCCCACTGTCAACGGTGCAATTAATTGAGTGCTAGAACCAATAAACACATTATCTTCAATCGTAGTTTTATATTTATGCACCCCGTCATAATTACAAGTAATAGTACCAGCACCAACATTAACATGCGCACCCATAACCGTATCGCCAACATAACTTAAATGATTTATTTTACTGCCAGATCCAATATCACTCTTTTTAATTTCTACAAAATTACCAATTTTTGCTTTGCTATGCAAAACAGTTTCCGGACGAACTCTGGAAAACGGGCCAATTAAACACCCTTCTTCAATCGTAGCTTTATCAATCATTGTATTAGCAAAAATCCCAACATTATCTGCAATCGTAACATCGCGCAAATAAACATGAGGACCAATATAACAATTATTACCAATTACCACATTACCTTCGATAATCACATTCACATCACACACAACATCTTGACCAAATTTTAAAGTACCACGCACATCAAAACGTGATGGATCACGCAAAGTTAATCCATTTAACATACATTGATTAGCATTATCTAATTGCCAAATTCGTTCCAATTTCGCCAATTGATCTTTACTATTTACCCCTAAAATTTCTTTTTCTGCAACCGGATGATTAGTAGTAATTTTAATTCCGTCATCAATGGCATGCGCAAAAATCTCAGTTAAATAATATTCGCCTTGCGCATTTTTGTTACTTAATTTTGCTAACCATTTTTCCAAATACTTAACTGGCATCAAACAAATGCCTGTAAAAATCTCTTTTATTTTTTTCTGCGCGGTATCTGCATCTCTTTCCTCAACAATTGCTTGTGGATGACCATCAGTATCACGAATAATCCGCCCCAAACCTATTGGATTATCTACTTGCATAGTTAGCCATCCGACATTATTTGCTGGAGTTGTCTTAATTAATTTTTCCAAAGTAGTAACTGCAATTAATGGCACATCACCATACAAAATCAACACTCGATGATCTGATTTTAAAAAAGGCAATACCTGCAAAACAGCATGTCCGGTACCTAAAGGCTGCGCTTGCTTAACCCAAGTAACAGACATATCACCTATTTGCTGCATCACTTGTTCACCGCCTTTTTCACCATATACAACATAAATATTTTGCGGTTTTAGTTGTTTTGCAACATCAATTACGTGCTGCAATAATGGCTTACCGGCTACTTCATGCAATACTTTTGGTAAATTACTACGCATACGTTTACCATCGCCAGCAGCCAAAATAATAACACTTAACTTCATTTAATTTCTCTCCTTAATCGCTCTATCAAATCCACAACTTGCGTTCTGTTAATAATCTCCGCATCAATCACTACTAAATAAGCACTTTCATACTTATCTGATATTGCACTAATCATCATCGAATTATCATGCAAATAATTAGCTGTACCTGAAAAATCCCGCACCAAAATAGGATCTTTATTAACAGCATAAGATAAATGCGGTAATTTCAATAAAGCTATTTGCCAATCATCAATTGCTTTGCGATTATGCTGTTTGAATTCTTTAACTATTGCATCTGCATGTTTAACATGTTTCTCATGCACGTATAAAATTTTTGGTAAAATTCTATGCTGCAAGCGTTTTGCCAATAAAATAGTTGCATGATCGCTATCCAAGCCGGCTAAATAACGAATCATTGCCAAAATATCATAATCACATAATTCTTTGTACAGCTTATAATTTTCATGCAAAAAACTATTTACAACTGGTTCCAAATTTTTGGTTTTATTGGCATGTTGATTAAAATGATTCACATTTTGCAAAAAATGTACCAATGAATTATAACCCTCTAATTTCAAAAATTTTTCCTGATGTGCAACATCATTAGCCAAATGATGTAAAAATTCTTTTAATAAATACTCAACTCCATGTTTTTTACCATTTTGATAAACATTACGAATCATTAAACGCCGCGCCATTAAATATTGCTCTACCACTCCAACACCTTTATGCGTAATACCTAAACGCTTCACTCCATTTTGTTCAATTGGAATTAAACAATGTAATAACCAACGAAAATCATATTCACCATAAGTCACTCCACAAAAATGACTATCACGCAACAAATAATCCAAGCGATCCGCATCAAGTTGTGATGAAACAATATCTGATAATAAATAATTATCAGATTCACGATGCATAATAAGATTCTGAATTTTATTAATTTTTGTCTGATCTAATTTAGATTGTGGATTTAAGGTATTAAATTTCGTTAAGAAATCAACACTGGCAAAATCTTCCAAAAACATTGGAGTCCACATTTCGTGCTGGATGGCGCGCTGAAAAAACACATCTTCAAAAGTATGCGAAAAAGGACCATGTCCAATATCATGCAATAAGCATGCTAAAATAACTAGTTGCCGTTCACTTCTACTCAAACCCAATTTATTTACAATTTGGCTTGCAATATAACAACAACCAAGACCGTGATTAAATCGCGTGTGAACCGCACCAGGAAAAATCCAGTCAGTTAAGCCCAATTGTTTAATATTGCGCTGCCGCTGAAAATTAGCACTGCTGATAAAAGGTTTAATCCAGTTATCTTCTTCGGTAGTAAATTGCATTACACCGTGAACGGGATCTTTAATGATGTGGAAGATGTTGTTTTGCATTAATTTCCCTAATCTGTCATTCCCGCGCAAGCGGGAATCCAGAAAATAACAGCCTGGATCCCGGATCAACTGACTGGATCCGGGATGACAAGCTCAAATATTAACTCTCTGTAATTTTAATCATATTCTCCAAGGCGATTCGGGCATTCTCAATCACCCATTTTTGTCCGGCTTCATCTAAACGCAAACGTGTTCCAGAAAAATCAGCAATAACATCGCCTGCTTTTACTTCATTATAATCCGGCGCACGACCTTGACGTAATAAATCTAACGTTGCCACCAAATGTGGTGGATCGTTACGTGACATTGTCGCACAACCACAACCCAAACCTTTCACGAGTTTCTGCGAAACTCGTTCCTTTAATTTATCGCCGGCGCGAAGTAAATTCGCGCTCGGCGACCCAGGGGGAGAATCCCGATTCTCCCCCTGGGAACCCCCATCGGGAAAAAGTGCATCCGCCAAATTAACCACAGTAATTCCTTTTGCAGCAGCTGCTTCTTTTAAATTCTGCACCATGTGATTTTCAGTACCTACTGCATAATGCTTAGTTTTAAATTCATCATTAATAACTTTTTGCCACAAATACGCAGTCGAACCAGCGCCATCTGCTCTATCAGCAGTAACTTTTTTGCATTCCGGATGAACTAATACGGTGAATTTTTTTTCATGCCAATAATCTACCATTTCCGGCTCAAAATAAGTATGCACACCACAAAAACTGCAAAACAAAACCAATTGCGATTCATCAAAACGCTTTAAAGTTTTTTCATCCTGTCTAAACAAATCATAATTTGCACCTTCTTCTCCGCCAGGCCAATAAGCAATTTTTTCCGACGGAATATCAAGCCATCCCGCAACATTTTCTCCCATATGTTGATCAGGAATAAATAAGATTTTCTTATTTTGTTTTAATGCCCATTCAAAGATCTTTTTTACATTTGAACTGGTACAAGTCGCGCCGCCAAATTCGCCGGTTAAAGCTTTAATTCTACCGGAAGTATTCACGTAACAAATAGGCAAAATATTATTTCTACCGTAACGCTCAACTAAATCATTTAATGCCGGCTCAACCATATAATCCTTAGCATTAAGTTCCATAGTGCAACCAGCTTTGGGATTAGTAATAAAAACTCGCTGATCAGGATTGGCTAAAATCGAAATGGTTTCCGCCATAAAATGCACCGCAGATTCAACAATCAACTTCTTTTCTGGATGTCGCATTGCCATCAAAGCTAATTGATACGAATCGCCCACCTGCCCGCCAAAAATTTCAACCAATTTTACAATTTCACCACCCATATAATAATGCGCTAACAACAATAATTTATCACCAAAATAATCTATCGCCGGATTAACATATTTTTTCATCCAATTGATAATTGTTTTAGGCTTACGATCAGGCAGTGCTAAATATTCTTCAGCATAAGGAATAAATTCTTCCTGATACCAATCAAGCGGATAATCAGTCTGACAAACATCCATATCAGGATTTAAAACCATCCCTGTTTTAGGAAAAGTGGTCTTGGTTAGTTTGAATTTCTGTAACATAGTAAGTCCTTATATTTTGCGCATATTATATCATTATATGCTTATTGAATGAAAGCGACACATCATAACTATTGGTAAAAAATTGTACAAAAACATGTGGGTTTCGTGCCAATACCACCTTGCAAAACTAAAAAATTAATATAACATCAATACATTATGCAAAAATCCGAAAACGGCTTTAAAAGCTGGATCATGTGGTTACTCGCAGCAGGATTCTTTCTTGTAACGTATTTTGCGCGCGTCGCTCCAAGCGTGATGGTCAATGATTTAATGCGTCATTTCCAGGTAAGCGCATTTAGCATTGGTACTTTATCCGCATTTTTATATTATGCATATATTGGCATGCAGCTACCAGTCGGAGCATTATTTGATTTTTGCAGAACTCGCTTATTATTAACCTTCGCTACATTTTTATGCGGAATTAGCTGTATATTATTTGCCTGCACTGATTCCATCATTGCTGCTGAAGTTTTCCGTTTTTTACTCGGAGTAGGATCAGCATTTGCTTTTGTGGGTACATTAAAAATTGCTGGAATGTGGTTTGCTCCTTCACGTTTTGGCGTTTTGGCAAGCTCAACACAAGCCTTAGGTATGCTTGGCGCCGCCCTTGGCGTTGGCCCGTTATCCCTTGTAGTCATAACACTTGGTTGGCGCCAAACTATTTGGATAATTGGCGGAATATTATTATTGCTAGCTTTACTTATCGGTATTATTCTGCGTGATCGCAAAATTACAAAAACAGTTACAGAAGGAGCCATACCAAAAATAGAAACCTCCATCTTTAATGACTTTAAAATATTATTAAAAAACCCACAACTTTGGTTAAACGCCTTAATCATTGGCTGTATGTATGCCCCAACTGGGGCTTTTGCTGAATTATGGGGGCCATCATATCTTCATCGCGTAAACAATTGGCATCTTGCAATCGCCGCAAACGCAGTAAGTGTAATTTTTATTGGATGGGCTATAGGCGGACCAATTATCGGATGGGCATCAGATTTCTTCCAACTTCGCAAACCAATAATAATATTTACATTGATATCTAGCTTATTATTTATGTTGCTAATTTTATATCTACCTAATATTTCAATCCCAACTATGTTTGTTTTATTATTTTATTATGGCTTTTGTAACGCTGGAACCGCCACTGCTTATGCAATCGCTAAAGAAATCAGCCCATCAAAAACCATAGCTACTGCGATTGCTTTTACCAACATGTTTTCAATTTTAATTGGCTCAGCTTTACAACCAATCATTGGACTATTTCTCGACCTAAGTCACAACAAAGTTGTTATAAATAACGTACCATATTACAGTACACACGATTATAAACTTGCAATGCTAACTCTGCCAGGATGTCTTATCGTTGGTTTAATTGCAGTTATATTTTTAAAAGAAAGTTATGGACAACACCAAAATAACACACAACATTGAAGTTTGCACCAATTATCTATCATCTATTCGTAATCACAAAATATATTCACCAATTAATTTCGTACGCGAAAATTGTTCGGATTTATCAAGGGATGAATCTACATAACTTCCTTCAAACGTAAATGATCCTTTAATCCCTTTGAATTTTTCTGTACCTTTTAAAAATTTTCCTTTACCAGTAAATATACGTGGTTGGTCGGTTGAAGTTACTTTTTCACTGCCAGATATTTCTGCAATAATCTTCGAATTATCATTAAAATAAAAAACTATATATCCTAAACTTTTAACATCAGTAAATTCTGTCTTGGTATCAAATATTCCAAATATAATACCCTGAATTTTAAAAAACGTAGTTTCACCATCATCCAAAATTACAACCCCCATACGCTCAAATTTTCCACTAGAAAATTTTTCTTTATCGTCAATAGACTTCACATCAATATTAACAACATGCTCAATCATTTGCCATTCGAAAGAAATATGCTGTGATTTTTTCATAAAATTCTCCTTTTTTTGAACTTTTATTTTTTAATACATTTTACAAATTCAGGAAATATAATTCAAATTATATCAATCAAGAAGAAATTTGTAAAACTGAAGATTGAGTTTTAGATAATTTCTCCGAAAAATCCTCACGATAATGACCACCACGACTTTCTTTTCGCGCTAACGCAGAACGCACCATCAATTCCGCTACTAAAAGAATATTACGCAATTCAATTAAATCACGCGTTACTTCATGTTTCCAATAATAAGTCTCAACCATTTCGCGCCGCGTTAAAATTAATTTAAGCAAATCTTGTAAACCTTCTTTGGTACGCACAATTCCAGCATAAGCCGACATTTCACCGCGCAAACCTCGCCAATGCGCATTAATTTGACTAGCACGGCGAGTATTGGTCACACATTTCGAACACCAATTAGAAATTTCTGTACTTTTAAGAGGTTTCTCTATCCACTGTACGCTATCTTCTGCTGCACAATGCCCCATTACCACGCCTTCTAACAATGAATTGCTTCCTAAGCGATTAGCACCATGCAAACCCGTACATGCAGTTTCACCAATTGCATATAAACGCTGCATATCGGTACATCCTTTCACATCAGTCAAAACGCCGCCACAAAGATAATGCGCCGCTGGCACCACAGGAATTAAATCCCGACTCATATTGATTCCAACACCTAATAGAGTTTCAAAAATATACGGAAAACGCTGTTGTAAAAACTTCTGTGATTTATGCCTAATATCTAAATAAACATATTTTTGTGTGCTTCGCTCAATTTCATTATAAATTGCACGCGCAACAATATCACGCGTCGCTAACTCCATTTTTTGCGGCGCATATTTTTGCATAAAACGTGTTTCAGTGTCTGGATTTAATAAATATGCACCTTCGCCACGCAGACTTTCAGAAATTAAAAAATTATTTAACTGATGATTATATAATAATGTGGGATGAAATTGATAAAATTCTAAATTACTAACGCGAGCACCAACACGATACGCCATTGCAACACCATCACCTGTTGCCACATCTAAATTGCTGGTGTAACGATAAACTTTTCCCGCACCACCGGTTGCCAATATTACTACATTAGCTAAAAAAGTATGAATCTTATGCTGCTGTTCATCTAAAACATAAGCGCCTAATACTTCGTTGTCACTCGTAATTAAATTAACTGCCGTATGATATTCAAAAATTTTAACTTGTGCGGATCGTGTTACTTGCTGTATTAACGCATCAATAATTGCTTCGCCTGTATGATCACCAACACGATATATACGACGTACACTATGGCCACCTTCTTTGGTTAAATCATAATTTGAATTATCACGATCAAAAACAACATTATATTTAGTTAACAACTTAATAGCTTCTGGCCCATAAGATAAAATTTGCCTAACCATCTCTGGATCAGATAACCCATCACCCGCTGCCAATGTATCTGCAACATGACTTTCAAGAGACTTTTGCTCATTAAGCGCTGCTGCAATACCTCCTTGAGCATAACTGCTATTACACACTGCTAATTCTTTTTTAGTAATCAAAGTAATTCGACAATCAGGTTTAATGCGTAATAATTCTAACACATAAGTTAACGCCGCAATTCCACTACCGATTACCAATACATCAGATTGAGAACTTTGGCCTTGCTGTGAAAATAAAACATTTTTTGTCATTTGTTTACATCTAAAGTAACGCGGGACGTGAGCTTCACATAATTACAAGGCCATGCTTGTTGCTTTGTAATCATGTGAAGCTCCGTCCCTCCAAAAATCTAGCTATTACCTCGCAACCATGTAATAGCTCGCGTCCCGTCAAATTTCGCAATTCTTAAATAACATCTCAGGGGGCCGGGTCTTTACTAATTACAAAGCAACAAACAGGGCACTTGTAATTAGTAAAGATCCGGCCCGACTACATCACCCACTATCATGGATAAATCTACCTGCCCGGCCGCGTAAGTTAACATTCCAATTGAAGCATAATCAACTCCGGTTTGTGCAATATCTTTAATATTACGCAAACTGATATTACCTGAAGCTTCTGTTTCAAAAATACCCTCAACCATTTCCACACATGATTTAAGCTGTTTATGCGTCATGTTATCAAACAAAACCCGTGTGATCTTATTATGCCCATGTTCCAAAGCTATACGCAGCTCATCTAAATTTCTAATTTCACAAATTACTTCTAATGGATTATCTTGTTTATCCGGCAAAGCCGCCAATGCTTTTTGCAGCCCCCCAATAAAATCTACATGATTATCTTTCAGCATAAATGCATCATATAAACCCATACGATGATTTACTCCACCACCACAATGTACAGCATATTTTTCCAAATGACGCATACCAGGAGAAGTTTTTCTTGTGTCTAAAATTTTTAATTTGGTATCTTTCACCAAATTCACAAACTTTTTTGTTAAAGTTGCAATCGCACACAAATGGCGTAAAAAATTTAACAAAGTTCTTTCGATCATTAATAAACTATTAATATCACTTTCAAGAGTTACCAAAACATCATCTGTAGATAAAATATCACCATCCTGCAATTGATGAGTTAATTTAACTTCGGCATCCATTTTATCAAAAAGCGCACCAATAATCGGCAAACCAGCAACAATTATATCTTCCGCATGCTTGGAAAAGATTTTTGCTGATTTATATAACTCTTGATGCTTAAATAATGTATTCGTAGTTACATCTTTATACGGCATACCAAGATCTTCTTTAAGCGCCAAGCCAATCAACTCATGATCGATTTTGTTCAATTCCCATGAATTATTCATGTAACTATTCACTCTTTTTCTAGGAACGCTCATTAACACCGCATCTTTAAGCGAAAAATTAATTTTCAAATGCTCATTTATTTATATAAACTCCGCTTTAAAAATTAATTTTTCGCTTAAATATACAGCATTACTGAGCGTTCTCGTAAACTTCAATATTGGCACGCTGAATAAATACTTATTCATAACAGATTCTACTATATAATTTATGCAACATCTCAACTTGTTGCTGCAAATATTTCTCATCCTTAGTATTTTCAATTACATCATCAGCAATTTTTAATCTTTCGGAACTAGCAGCTTGTGTTTTTATAATATCTTTTACTGCTTGCTCACTAGTATGATCACGCTGCATAATTCTCTTAATTTGTTGTTCTTCTATACTATCCACTACTAAAATGCGATCAATTGGATAAGGAATATGTGATTCGATTAATAATGGAATAATAACGATACAATAAGGTGATTTCGTTGCTAATATTTGCTGATACATGTGCTGATAAATAATTGGATGTAATAAATTTTCCAACCATTTTTTAGCATGCAAATCATTAAAAATAATTTCACGCATTTTAGCTCGATTTAATGAACCGTCATCATGCAAAATTTTTTCGCCAAATTTAACTACAATTTTATCCAGTAATTCTGAAGGAGGCTGAACAATTTCCCGCGCTATTTCATCAGCATCAACAATATCAACATTCAATTTAGCAAATAATTTAGCAACCGTAGACTTACCACTGCCTATTCCACCAGTTAAACCAATCACAAATTTATCTTGTATTGAATGTGCCATATTAAATTCCAGGAGCGATTAGAATATTAATTCCCATCCAATGCAAATAGGATTGCGTAATATCAAATCCCCAAATAATTCCAATCCACATTGCGATTGCGATAAAAGGCCCAAACGGAATCGGAACACCACGCGACTTACCTTTCAGCAATAAATATCCACCGCCAATCAGTAATGCCAAAATGCTACTGCACAAAATAACAAACGGCAAAAGCTGCCAACCCATCCACGCCCCAGCTGCAGCCATTAACTTAAAATCTCCATGACCAATACCTTCTTTACCGCGAATCAACCGAAATAAAGTATTTACTACCCAAAAAAAACTATAACCGATAATTACGCCTAAAATAGCGTCATGACTATTTGCAAACATATCAAAACAATTAACAAATAAACCAATCCACAATAAAGACAAAGTTAAAATATCAGGCAAAATTTGATGATCAATATCAATAAAAGTAGCTGCAATTAAAAACCAGGAAAAAATTAATACATCTACACATTCCCAAGAAAACCCAAATTCATAAGCTACAATTATTGATAAAACACATGTAAAGATTTCTACAATTAAATAACGTAAAGGAATCCGGCTTTTGCAAGTCGCACATTTTCCACCAAGAATTAAATAACTTAATATTGGAATATTATGCCAAACTTTAATGGGCGCATCACAAAAAATACAATGTGATTTTGGATAAGCCAAATTGTAGCATTTAACTTCATCATGAAATTCGGTTTTAGAATCAAAAAATTCTAAACAATCCTGTCGCCGAATATAATCTATCATAATTGGCAATCGATAAATCACCACATTCAAAAAACTACCAACAATTAAACCCACAATGCCAACTAAAGTTAAAAACACTGATTGATACGTCATTATAAAATCTATCATTAGATCACCATCCCAAGATTAAATATTGGTAAATACATAGCAATAACTAATCCGCCAACTACTATGCCTAATATAATCATAATCATTGGTTCAAGCAGCTGATTTAATTTATTGACCAACTGATTAACCTCATACTCATAAAAATTGGCTGCTTTTTCAAGCATATCTGGTAGTTTACCTGCTTCCTCACCGATAGCAACCATTTGCACTACGATATTTGGAAATAATCCGCTAATTTGTAGACTTTGGTGTAAAGTTTGACCTTTGCTGACTGCGTTACGAATCTCTTCCAAAACCGCACAAAATCGTCGATTATTAGCCACATCCTGCAACAAACATAATGACTCCAACAAAGGCATTCCCGCCGCAAAAGTAGTTGCTAACGTTCGCATTAGCCTTGCAATAATTGATTTTCGTAAGAAATTACCAAAAATCGGTATTTTTAACCTCATTGCATCAAAAAAATTAGCAAAACTTATGCTGCGCCGCTTTAATACAGTTATTGTTATTGACGGCAAAACCAAACTCAGCATCAAAACCCACCAAAATTGTTGTAAAAAAATTGATAAATTTATAACCAACCGGGTTAAAAAAGGGAGCTGTACGCCAAACCCGGAAAAAAGATCAGCAAATTGCGGTACTACAAATACTAATAAAATATAAGCAACCATTGCCGCAACCACTATTACCGCACATGGGTAAAATAGTGTTTTTTTTACTTTGCTTTTTAAAATTTCCATTTTTTCACGATGTGCAATTATGCGTTCCAATAAAATATCTAAAGTTCCTGATTGCTCTCCTGCAAAAACTAATGTGCAAATTAGATTACTGAAATATTTATTGTACGAACGCAAAGCCTCTGATAAAGCATGTCCCTGCTGAATTTCATCTTTGATATTAGTTAATAAATTGCGTAAATTAATATTGTTGCAACTTTTTGCAATCGTTGCTAATGCTTGTAATATAGGTATTCCAGCAACCAACAACGTATTAAGCTGACGCAAAACCAAAGTTATCTTTACCGGAGTTATACGATTACGATAATTAATCAAACACAATAATTGCGATCTACGCTTTAATTTCATTACCGAAATTTTTTGTGATTGTAATTTTGCTTTAGCTAAGCGAATATTAACTGCTGTGATTTCACCACGAATTTTATTATGATGCTCATTTATTCCTTGCCAAACATATGTGATAAGTTTTGGATGGTTTTTTACGCCTCTGTCATCCCGCGGCTTGACCGCGGGATCCAGCTTCGAAACTAATTGTTTTCTGGATCCCGCGGTCAAGCCGCGGGATGACAATTTTCTATTCACATTAATCACCCATCACTCGATAAATTTCTTGTAATGATGTCTCTCCTTGCAAAACACAATTTAATCCAGCCTTTCGCAAACTAATAAAATTACAAGCTTCGCACAAAGTACGAAACTCTTCTGCTGCATCAATCTTTAACACTTCATGAATAGCCATACGTCCACTATATCCGTCAACACAATATTCACATCCTACGGCTTTATAAAGCTCTGAATCCGCAGCAAAACCTAACTGCTCACTCAACAATGCTGAAACTTTATACTCTCTTTTACAATGCGAACATAATTTACGTACCAAACGTTGCGCGGTAATTAAGTTAACTGAACCAATAATATTATATGGGGCAACTCCCATATTGCGCAAACGGGTTAACGCTTCGGTTGCACTATTAGTATGCAAAGTTGAAATCACCAAATGTCCTGTTTGCGCAGCTTTAAGCGCAATCTCTGCAGTTTCAAGATCTCGAATTTCGCCAACCATAATAATATCCGGATCCTGGCGCAAAAAAGCACGTAAAGCATGCGCAAAAGTCAGCCCTGTTTTATTTTTTGCATTAACTTGATTAATATCAGCTAAATTAATTTCAACCGGATCTTCGATTGTAATAATATTTTTTTCAACTTTATTTAAATATTGCAAAGCAGCATATAATGTTACTGTTTTGCCACTGCCGGTTGGACCGGTCACTAAAACCAATCCTTGCGGTTGACTAATTGCATGAACAAAATCTTTTTGCTGCATCAGATCAAAACCAAGCTGATGAATATTACGCAAAATATTATCACTATTTAATAAGCGCAATACTATTTTTTCACCAAATACAGTTGGACAACTACTAACACGTATTTCAACCACCTGGTTTGACTTAATTTTAATTTTACAATGCCCATCCTGCGGCAAACGCTTTTCAGATATATCCAGCTTTGCCATGATTTTAAGGCGTGAAATAATTCTTGCAGCAACCCGCACTGACGGCTTGGTAATTTCACGCAAAATGCCATCTTGTCTAAAACGCACTCTACAATATTGTTCATATACCTCAAAATGAATATCCGAAACATGATTATTTACCGCATCTTCAATTGTATGATTAATAAACGCAATTAACGGCTCATCACTACGATCTTCAAGATTCAAATGATAATAATCATAAGGTGTATCTATAGATTTATGTAAAACACCAAGTTCTTGCGTATTGTAACGCGTAATGATTTGCTGCATCAATTTCTGCAGATGATCATATCTTGCAATAAAAATATTTATCCGCATGCCCGTGTGAAATTTAATTAAATTTACGGCTTGCACATCATGCGGATCAATTAGTGCAACATCAAGCTGTTGCGATCGTTGTTGCAATGGCAAAATGTTGGTTCGCGTAATTAATTTGATCGGCGCCAAATTAAGCGGCAATTTATCCACAGAATATTGCAGCAAATCTACGCTTGGCAAATGAAATTCTTGCGTAACTGCATGCACTAATTGATTCGCTGCAATCATACGATTTTTTGCCAAATAAGTAATTAACGTTTGTTGTGATTGATTCGCTGCTTTTTTTGCATGCTGCAATTTATCTTCATTGATTAACTTTTGTTGTAATAAAAATTTTTCTATTTGTTTCGGCATGTCAATATCCGTTATATCGTAAAATGCGAGATTTATAATTGACAAACACACTTATTAAACTTTCGTGGCAACTACCGCGCATGATAGATTTGAGTTTTTTTAGTCATGTGCATGCTTGCTGACTCGCGATTTTACAAGAACAAACTGGTTGTAAAATCGCGAGTTTCGTTTAAAACTGGCATTAATATTTTCATAAATTTCATATCTTGTGGAATCTACGTTTCACACATCCCTGCAGCAACACAAGTTCCACTTACATCCCAATGACTGCCATCCGCATCAGGCTTTAAAATATAAGTATATCCTCCAGCTGCTTTAGTGCCAGTTGCTGTAATTACACCGCGTTTTACATCTAAACTAGCCAAATTTTTGGTTGCACTCGGCGCATCTGGAATTCCATGAACACCTAAATGTAAATCTTTCATTGATACTCCTTCTTGCAACGCTAATGCAACTGCAGTTTTATATTGCGAACTTGCCGTAATCACTCCGGAAAACCGCGCTCTTTTGAGATAATGTCCATACGATGGAATCGCAATTGCTGCCAAAATTCCAACAATTGCAATCGTGATTAATAATTCAATTAACGTAAATGCTTTTATTGTTTGCATCATAACCTCCTTTTGCAATAAAAATGCGCCATCAGACACATAAAAAATAAAGCCAAAGACTATTTTCAGAAATTTTTCATAGGATTTTTTAGAAATGTTTAGAACAAAAAAATTATTAATCAAAATTTTATTTGAGTCAAGAAAAAAATTAAAAAAATGCGGCCAAAGTTTGCGGCAGAAATACAAAGTTACAAATTGGCCAGAATATGATAAAGCACTGGTTAAAATAAACAAACATATTCTGTACAATAACTCACAATAATGATAGAATCTTTTCAGCGTGGCAATATGGCAATAACTTATTGGTTTGTAATCAAGCTTTAATAAGAAAACTTAAATTACATTAGTTTACAAAGTTGCACATGGGGTATTAAAGAATATTTAAAAAAATTAACAAGCAATAAATTTAATATGCCAAAAATCATTATATTACACAACTATCATCCTAGATCCGAAGCGCCAGATATCACAAACGATTTAAGTATTTGGAATATTTTATCAAAAGACATAAAAGTAACACTTTTAAATATTGCACGTTCTCAATGTCAAGTATTTCGTTATCTGGTTAAGAAAATTGCTCTGACTCCCAACACAATTATATTAATGGAAAATTCTGATGGCTGGGAACCAATTGGTCCTGATAAAACGTTGCTTGATGGAAACATCGATGTAAATCTTATGAATTGGAAGTGGCTAACTAAACTATTCCCACTTACAACTGATTGTGACAATTTAAATCTTGAGCAAATTGCATGGCTTACTAAAGCTGGGGTTGGCGCGCAAGTTATAATGGGTGTTAAGGGTTATAAAATATACCGCAACTATCTGCCACCATATTCGATAGAATCAACAGCTTTAGATGACTCGCAATACTCTTGGTTAGATGCAAGAAGACAAGAAGTATATCAAGCAAAAGAATTTCTGACACTTCTTCGAGCGTGGGAATTGATAAAAAAGAATCCTAGTGAAGATGCTGTAATCACTTATGGCTATTCCCACCCATTTCTTGATGTTGCAAAATGTATTAAGGAAATGCGCTTACCAATTGAAATTAAGCAACTATATGAACCTACGCCACTTACACCAGAAGCAGCAGAGTTGTATAAACAAATCTTAAATGCAAGACCAACCCCAAACTGTACTAAATTAGCTGAAATTGCCAGAACACATGGATTTCCTGGTTATGGCCAAGAAAAAAGCAACCATATATTTTCTGGGCTTGAGGAGGAAGATTATACCTTCAGCATAAAAGATTCTATGTATGCTCTTGGTAAAGGAGCAGGATATGTTTTTCTTTCACGACTTCTTTACGCTATTTGCCTTAAACGAGGTTATAGTCCTGTCCAAGCTAAAGTTATTGCTGAATTAGTAAAAATAGTTGCCTTATGCTACGAAAACGGTGCAACTTCGTTAATTACCCCAGCAATTACTAGTATTCTCTGCTCATATGGTATTTCCTATGGAAAAGCGCAGATTATTAGTAATTTGTTTAACATCTTGACGATAACTACTTTGTTGATGCCAAACATAACTACTGCTCTATTGTTTAGGGTGGGAATGAATTTTATCCACGGATTAGTAGGAGGAATAGTTGGCTATTTGTCTTTTGAAGGAATGAAAGCCCTAACTAACAACAGTGATATACAGACTATACGTAAAATTACAAATAAAGATATTAAAGCGCTATTTCTTAAACACCCTAAATTAAAACGTTATCGTTTTTGTAAAAAAAGTTGTAAAAGAGTATCTAAATTTTTCATTGGGAAGAAAAACCTTGATCTCAATTCAATAGCCAATCAGATCTATAGCGCCAGCAAATACTCTAGCAACTTTGGGTTTTTCAAAGATTGTTTTACTTGCACTGGAAAAACAAAATGTTATATACCGAAAGGTGCTTTCTCGAAGAATATGGACATACAAAAACAATAATATAATTTTTGTAAGCTAAAAGATTATGCCAGTTTTAAAGGGATTTGCTGATATTCTCGCAATAGTTTTTATAAAAACAAGTAAAATTTTATGTTTTTCATGATATAATTTGACGATGGATGTTTTTATAGAAAGAGGAAATTTTATGACCAAAAAAAATGCTTTTTATGCACAATCCGGCGGGGTAACTTCGGTAATTAACGCTTCTGCTTGCGGAGTCATCGAAACTGCACGTAAGCACAAAAATAAAATTGGTAAAGTTTTTGCCGGCAAAAACGGTATCATCGGCGCCTTAGCCGAAGAATTAATCGACACCAGCAAAGAATCAGCCAAAGCTATCGCAGCACTACGCTATACACCAGCCGGAGCGTTTGGTTCTTGCCGTTATAAATTAAAAAGCCTGGAGGAAAACCGCGCTGAATATGAACGTTTAATTGAAGTGTTCAAAGCACATAACATCGGCTACTTTTTCTATAACGGCGGCGGTGATTCACAAGACACTGCCTATAAAGTTTCTCAACTCAGCGAAAAACTCGGATTTCCAATGACATGCATTGGCATACCAAAAACCATCGACAACGATCTACCATTCACCGATAATTGTCCTGGTTTTGGTTCGGTTGCAAAATACGTTGGCGTTTCAATTCGCGAAGCAGAATTTGACGTCGCTTCGATGTGTGCAACTTCTACCAAAGTATTCATTATGGAAGTTATGGGACGACATGCAGGATGGATCGCAGCCGCTGCCGGGCTTGCAACTAATATGCACGATAATCCTTATGTAATTTTATTTCCGGAAATTCCTTTTAACGAAACAAAATTTTTGTCACGCGTAAAACGTAATGTAAAGAAATTTGGTTATTGTATTGTGGTGGTTTCTGAAGGCGCACAAGATAAAAATGGAAAGTTTTTATCAGACACCGGCATGAAAGATGCATTTGGTCATGCACAATTAGGCGGCGTTGCTCCAGTAATCGCACAATTAGTTAGAGGAAAATTAGGCTATAAATATCACTGGGCCGTAGCTGATTATTTACAACGCGCTGCACGCCACATTGCATCCAAAACCGATGTCGATCAGGCTTATGCTTTAGGTAAAACTGCAGTTGAATTTGCGATCAAAGGCAAAAATGCAGTAATGCCAATTATAGTACGCAAACCTGGCAAACGTTATGCCTGGAAAATCGGCGAAGCAAAATTAGCAAAAGTTGCTAACAAAGAAAAATTCATGCCACGCAGTTTTATTACCAAAGACGGTTTTGGAATTACAAAAAAATGTTGGGATTACATCGAACCTTTAATTCAAGGCGAAGATTATCCACCATTTAAACGCGGCTTGCCTGAATACGTAAAACTAAAAAATATTTTAGTGCCGAAAAGATTGAAAAAAAAGTTTGTGGTTAATACTTAGATTCTTAATACATAAATAAATCATTATATAATGTTATTCCCTGGGTAACAATAAATACTATAATTATAGTGCGGGTAAATTTTTTGCTTTGTGCTGGGGTCAATTTAAAGGCACTAAATAGCTTAATATTTACTTTTTTAAACAATAAATATAAAAATCCAACACCGGTCAAAATACCAATTAGCAATAATATCCAATGCGGCATCCCAAACTTTATCATATGCGCAACATCACCTCGCGGAAAAATATCTCTAATAATTAGATAATTAAACCATTCATTCATATTCCAGAAATAAAAACAATAAAATATAAACGTAATCCACGCATTCGCTTTTTTATACAACAAATTGACAAATATTAACGATAATATGATTAAAATAAAATTAACTAATGGTCCAGCCGCTGAAATTAAAATTGCTTTCCAAGGCATCAGCAATGCTGCTTTTTGGTAATCCACATGTTCACTTATACCTAACATAAACAAACGGTGACTATAGTGTATATTAAAAGGATTAGACTTTAACCCAAAAATAAATGCCATGGTAGAATGGCCCCATTCATGCAACAAAATCCCGATACACAAAGTAACATATGCGATTAATATAACTAACGCATAATTTTTTAAAAATTTTTCATTCAATGCCATACAACACCCTCTTAATATTAATACGAGTTTCGCGGTTGCGAAACTTGTGATTAAAACAAACCTATCTCATCCCGCAAAATCTGATAAAACTTATCTCTTGCTGCTCTTTCTATCCACGGAGTATGACCGCATTTTTCTAATAAAAAGAATTTAAAATCTTTAAGCACAGCTGCAAGCGGCAACTTTACACCTTCATATGGATGCGGGTCGTAATCACCATGAATTGCAACTACAGGCCAAGATATTTTTTCAGTTAACTTAAGCAGCTCGCCGCTTTCTCTTAATTTCGCCGCCTCACTCCAAACTTTTCTAAAAATCTCCAAACAAAATTCCTGATCATCTTCTTCATAAAAATGCGGATCATAAGAATCAATTTCTGCAACATAACGCTTAAATTTAGATACATCTTTATTTTGACTTTCAGGATCATTAAATATTTTAAAAACCGAATTTAACTGCGCCTTTTCTTCATCGTTTAAATGATCCATGCGATTTTTCATTACAGCTTCAGCATATTTATTTTCAAACGGAGCGCTACCAATTAAAATTAACTTCTTAACATAATTTGGATAATACACAGCTAACAAAAAACTTAACCACGCCCCCCAAGAATGACCAATCAATACTACTGGCAAATCAGCGTTTTGATCTAATACATCTTTTAATTCTTGTACTTGTCCTGATACAGATTTTGCCGTTTGCAACGGCTCAATAACGCCAGAATGTTTAGCAAGCTCTTTGGCAACCGGCATTACCCCGCCAGTAGCACCCGGCCCACCATGCACTACAACCACATTAAAAGGCGCCTTTCCATATGTTCTGTAATTTTTTGTAATCATGGCTGGGATTATAACATGTTTTCAAGCGCCGGGGCAAAATGAAACATTTCGACCAAACGTCGATATTCAGTTGCAGCTTGCATTCGATCTTGCTTTTTCACTGCATTTTTAACCGCTCGCAGCATAATATTTTTTGGCGTTTTTTCCGCAGCAACAAACTCAAAAATATTTACTCCGTAACCTAATTGCTCCAACAATAATGCACGCATACTATCACCAAGCATATCAACTAAACGCTCTTTATATGGTTGATAGCGCGAAACACTAGTCAAAGGATGTTTGCTCATTTTTGCCCGGTTGGTATGCTGACAACAGGAAACTGAAAAAATATATTTTGCTCCCAACTGTACTCCTTTCGCAATAGTCTGATCAGTAGCAAGATCACATGCATGCAATGAATATGCAATATCAATTGCATCATTCGTACCAAATGTTTCAATAGCATGATTGTAAAATTGCATACTAGCAAAACCCAACTCTTTAGCGCTATGGTTACATTTATCAATCAATTCAGCATTATTATCAACCCCAATAATCTTAATTTTGCGTTTCAGCACGGTAGTACAATATGCATATAATACAAAAGACAAATAGCTTTTACCGCACCCACAATCCAACATCACAATTGGCCTTTTAGTGCTAAGCTTTTTAAAAGCTGCGGAAATCTGCGGAATATAAGCAAAAATCTGCTCACGCTTACGAATACGCTGATGATAAAATTGATTTTCGGAACTATATAGCCCGATTTCCCGGAATAATGCTGTTAAATTGTCTAAGTTAAAATCGAAAGTCATTGCCCTGCCCTGCAAGTTAAATAAATATAAATCAACCAAAGCAAAAACTGCTTAGTTGCCACATAATTAGCGTCAATACGCTATCAGTTGTCGTACTATTTATTTTTACTTGCACACCAATCGTCACTCGGGACCGATTCAATGCACTATCGATTTCTCTCCTATTTAACAATTAAAGAAATAAGTCAAAACAGCTTAAACTGCTCTGACACAAGATTTATAGCATATAAATACTATTTATGCTAATTTTTATGCAAATATATTTTCAGCAGATGTGAGCTTATTGATTTATTGGTCGCTTTTCATCTTCATTGCTGTTGTCATTGAAACAAGTGTTATTTGCAATATGCAAAAATGCACTACAACATTCCATAATTGGACCCATTATATCTAACACAATTCCACTTCCCAAACATATTTTTGATACAGTATCATCACGTGTATTTGCGCCAACAACAGTTAATGTTACACCAGCGACCATCATACAGCCACCTAAAGCATAACCTAAATAAGACCCAAAATTTTCACACAAATCTTTTTTGATTTTTTTAAAAAAACTCATATCACACCTTTTTAATTTTTATTGTGAAATGCTATTTCCCACTGTAAGAAAGAAACATCACCTCTTTATTTTAATTATAGCTGGTGATTCTTAAGGAAAGCTTAAAAGCTTAAAAAAATAAGTAATATTTTCTATAAGAATACAAAAAATCTCTTAACCGTTAGTCGCGGTCTAATCGCGACATTTGGTATATTTCAATCTGTACATCATAAGTATTGGCAAAAATATAATTAAAACCATTGCAAAAATTGAAGAGAATTGAAACATTAACGTAAATCCATGTTTGTAATATAGTGCGAATAAAAATGGTGGAATAAATGTTAGTAAAGCTGTTTGTAATCTACCTTTGCGGTTATTTGCTCTGTTAAGACCATCGGCAATAAAATCAAATAAACACAACGATAGCCCTAGCAACGAAGTTCCAATAGCAATATCAGAGAAAAAATTAACTGCATATAAAACATATCTATTATGAGTAAGGCCTATGAGAGCGCTTGTAAGTCCTCCAATAGAGCTATGTCGAAGCGCAATTGTACTAAAACTAATTTTACCATTTTGTGGAATGATGCTAAAAACCGCTAATAACCAAATAGTATATATAATCAATATGACAGCCGCTGAGATAAAGATAATTTTTCTTACTTTTCTTGAATTATTATCGCAGTAGTTACAAATGCTGGGAATTAACGCATGATAACCAAATGCATTAATAAAAACAGGTATTAAAAAACCTATGTGTGTAAATCTAAATTCGGCTGCGAAGATTTTATTTACATTAGCGTAAGGAAGTAAAACGCACAAAATGGCAACAAGTAAAATTCCTTTGGATGTTGTTAGAAAACGCATACACCAATCAATTTTACTAATACCCAAGAAAATAATTAATCCAAATATTAAAGTAATCGCCGTAGTATCAAGATATGCCGGAATTGTAATATGCATATAATTTTTTAAAGTTACATCTGCAAGCGATGTACTTCCGCATAAAAAAGCTGATATTGCAGTATATATCGCTATTAAATAACAGGCACAAACTATAATTTGTCCCATTCTCCCCAACGTTGCTTTAGTCATTGTTCCAAAATTATTGCGATATGGCTTGAAATTTAAACAAACTTTCAATATTAAAAGACTAGAAAAAGTTGTCAGCAACAAAGTCGCTAATAATAGTATCGCTGAATGAACAAAACCTACGTTAGCGCTAACAAGCGGAAGAACAAAGATTCCACCACCAATGGTTCCACCAACCAAAATAAACACACTCCCGACCGTTTTATTAAGCATTTTTGTAACCCCTAAATTTAGTATTAATTAAAAATAAAATCAAATGGATTTTGCTTATTCATATCTCACCTCATTTTCATTTAATGTTTTATTCACCAACAATGAATCATAATATGCAGTAATGCTTATAATTTTATTGTCACTAAACTTAAAAATCCAACAATATTCATTATTATAATCTGCGCCGTTTTTTGCAGTCATTTCTCCACGCATTTCAACAACAAATATATCACGATCATTATCAACATAATAATCTAATATATGCATTTTCCATTCCGGAAGTAACACTTTATTGAGTCGACCAATCACTCGTTCAAAAAAATCATCTTTGCTTTTGTATGGTCCTGATAAAACACTACTGCCTTTGATAGTCCAAAGAAAATCATCCGCACAATAACGATCACATATTTTTCTAAATTCACATTGTTTTAGTAAACTTATAATATCATCAACAATTTCTTTACTAATGGTCATTTTTTAACTCCTTGGTTTTCGGATAAAGTTGAAAAATAAAATTCTGCACCGCATTTATAACGCCTTCAGGATCATCATGATCTACCGGATCCCCAACGCCTTTAAGTATTACATGCTTTACTTCTGCATTCGTTATATGATCACACATTTTCTTAGCACAAACCGCGGGATGTTCAACATCTAATTCTCCAGATATAGATAATACTGGCGCAATGATTTTATGCAAATCAGCAGTTAAATCAAATTTAAACTGCTCATTCCTATCAAAAACTTCCCATGCCAATATGTTTTGTTTGCACAACATCCAAATTTTTTCTACTTCCGGACCACTTGGTTTTTCAGAAAACAATGGTGCACAATGCTCAATATACATTTCAGCGGTTTTTTTACTATCAATTTCACCTCTTCCTAATCGCATAACAATATCATAAATTTCGTTTGCCTTTTCGCTACCTAAATTTTTACGCAATGCCTTATCTCGATAAGCACGAGCTCTAGTTTCCACGTCTATAGAAGCTTCGGCATTACATAAAATAAGAGCTCCAGGATGATCAGGATAAGTAATAGCATAATCTAACGCCACCCAACCACCAAAAGAAAAACCCACAACAATCGGTTTTTCAATTCCCAATCTATCACAGAAATCTTTTACATCAGCACCCCATGAACGCAGATTAAACTTGTCACTTTGTTTCCATCCTTCACTTAAACCATGACCTCTAAAATCAATAAATATAACTTGAGCTATGTCTTGAAATTGTGACCAAAATGGAACATACAAATTATGATCGGCCAAACCAGGACCACCATGCAAAAAAAGTATAGTTGGTTTTTCAATTAACTTATCATCTTTAATCGCATTTTTCGATCCATAAACATCAAAATATAATTTTGTTCCATCAGATAATGCTATTTTCACCCCTACTCCTTTTTAATACCAAAAAAACAATAATGCGATCCAACAATATGTAATTTTTGCAAATCAAAATTACCAAACAATTCTTTAACCGATTTTTCAGTAAAAAGAAAATGCGGCAACCCTTTTTCTTGACCTTCTAATGGAACAAAAACATTTTTTTCGATTTCTTCACTTTTAGGCATTTCATACGGCAATGCTTTTATTTCTTCATCAGTAAATTTTCTTGCTACGGTAATAAAAATACAGCCTTTAGGCTTTAAAACCCTTTCTATTTCGGTAATCACTTGTTTAACTTCTGTAGTTACACCATGATGCAACGCTTGTGTTGAAACAATTGCATCAAAATAACCATCATCATAAGGAAATTTATCGTATTGATCAGCAATTTTTAAATTTCCATTTAGACCTTCTTCCTTAAGCCAATTTTTTGCAAATTCAATCGCTGTTTTTGAAGAATCTAAACCAAAAACGCTAAAACCATGCTGCGCCAAATAAATTAAATGTCTTCCTGTACCGCAACCTACATCTAATACTTTTTTGACTTGATACTCACTAAAAAACTTTACCACCTCTGGCATATCAACATGAGGCTCATAAAAATATTTGCCCTGTTTCTTAAAAATTTTTTCCCAATTTTGCATATTAAAAACCTTATGTGTTACTTTCGTGTTATACATACGATACATTTCAAAATCAGTAAAACACATAACACCATACACAACCACGCAAACCAATTACCATATTTGGCATAAAAAGTTAAATCGCAAGAAAGCGGCACATCAACTACCATATATGTTGGTATACCAACCTTGCTGAGTTGTTTCGCAATTAATATACCATTAGCATCACTTACAGTTAAATAACCAAATAAAGCCGCTCTAGCCAAAGCATATCCATTAGATATCGACTGCACCAAAGCAAACCTAGCATGCCACCAAGCATCAGAATTTATCCCAAAATCAGCGGCTGGCACAAACAACAAAGAAATTCCCAACTTGCCGTATTTTCTCGCAGGATTGGCAAAATCCATATCATGACAAATCGCAACTCCTAATTTGTAATTTTTATATGGTAATTGAATTACATCACGCCCTCTTTTAGCTTGCCCTTCCGCAAATTGCACCAGATGATGTTTATAGTATTCAGCTATTATCTTTCCACTTGGAGCAATTACTAATAAATAATTTTTGCGTACGATTTTTTTATCATTAATAAATGTGAGCGGTAATAAAATTGTAGTTTTATACTTTCTTGCTATTTGACTAATTTTATTAATGGCTGTGCGTTCGGTTTTTTTAGTTACTATAAGATCCATTTCAGGCTGCATGATGTATTGAGCTTTTTGTTTTGCTAATACTTTCAATCTAACAATATAAGCAGACAACATTTTATTTGGATACTTAATAAAGTCACTTAACAATCTTTTATAACTTTGTGGATTTTGCACCGCCAAACCAACACGCACAAAATCTTTATTTGCAACTCGGTATTGCTTATAAACACCATAACCAAAAACCACAATTAACAACACTACCGTTGTCACAACAATTGATAAAAATATTTTTGCATTTTCACGAAAAAACCATAAAACAGCCAAAACATTTGGAATAAAAGCCAACAAAAATACTATCCCCCATATTCCAGTCAGTTTAGTTAACTGCATTAACGTCAAAAATGGATATTGACTAAAACCAGAGACTGAAATTAAATTACCTTTACCAATCAAACACACTAGATAACTATAAACAACCATCAAAACCGGAAAGAAAAAAATCACATACCATACTCGCACTTTGCGCACAGCAAAACTATTTAAAGTGATCAATATTGCCATAATCACACCATAACCAATACTCGATGGGATAAAATGCAATAATGGCATCATGGTACCATAATAATACCCACAAATTCCTGCAAATAAGCTAACAGCAAAGCTGACAAACCCCACGAGAAATGTAGTTAAAAATCTCTGGTATAAGCTATATAGCAACACCGGCAAAGGAACAAACCAAAGCAGCCACCAGAAAATATTAGGACCTTCAGCGAAATAATAACCAAGAACTGTAATAATGATTACAAATATAGCTAAAATAAAGTTTTGCAATAGTTGTTTTAACATAATAAGCGGCATTGTAACATTAACTTAAATATAAATTAACTGTTCCACATCCTTGTTTTGTTCAATTTTAGATCAACCAACTAATCAAACTATTGTTTTTGCACAAAAAGACTGGTACGGTTAAAAGAAAAGAATTAAAACCTAAATTATGTTAACTTTCTATAGGAGATTAATTATGATGTTTCACTCAGATATAACTTTTGTTTTAGCATTGATTGCTTTAGCTTATGGCGCATTAGTGGTGCTTAAATCAAAAAAATACGAAGATGCAATGAGTATGACCTGTAAAATTATAGGTATTATAGTTGCGATTCTTGCAATACTAGCAATCTTGGGTGCTGGCCAACGCATGTTTAGAACACATATGATGAAATGCGCTATGATGCGCGGCATGATGTATCAAAGAAAAATGATGCCAATTCGTAATAAAATGATGAAACCTATCATGCTTAAAAAAATGCAGGGCAAGAAAACACCTCTTCCACCTGCCCCAGTAAAAAAATAATATTTTTATCACGAGTTTCGCAACTGCGAAACTCGTGAATTAGAACTCAACAATTATTAAATCTTTTGCTTTACTTTTTGTTTTGTTTTTTGTGATATTTTATGCATCGGTATGATAATGTTAGTCGGATAATCATAAGCAGCGCCATCAGCAACATCTACCCCAGCTCCAATAGCTCCGCCCATAAGAACATTACCAAAAGCCATAGCTTTTGTGTTTGATTCTACTTGCTTAGTTGCAGAAACATATCCTGGCTTATGACAAACAATTTTTAAAGGGCCATAAGCACGGTGTACAACTACCGAACCAGGCGTCTTATTAACAAACCATTTGCCTTTGCTATTAGATAATGCACAAGTTGCTGCTTTAGTTGGCGGCGTTGATACCGATACACTTTGATTAACACCATTAACCACCGATGCGCAACCGCTTAATGTAAAAGTGCATATACACATAATCGTTATATATAATTTTTTTATCATTGTAATCTTCCTATTTTTTAAAAATGCTTCTTTTAAGTTAATAATAATTACTGTTGTTGTTGTCCTAACTATAAGAGCAGTTTTAAAAAATTAAGATCCATGCTCTCGCTTTACACCATGTAAACACAACATTAAATAAAACTTGAGCCTCAGTGCTCAGAATCGATACCAGATAAGACCATCATAGTCTGAAGTTTCATATGAATTGTATAGAAAAAGCCCAGGAATCCGCAAGAAAAATATGGATTATTTTCTTTATAAGACATTTGCTGTTACCATAAAATACAAGTTATTGATTTTATGAGGTTTTAAATAAAATGACATTCACCGTAACATCCTTGTTTGTGGGCTTCCATGTTGAGCGGTGAATATTGTTGATTCTTGTAGTTACTTTTATAGCAAAAAAATCACTGTCCCCACAGGTTCAAAAGCTGGAAAATTTTGTAAGAAATTGGATATATGGCCAATTGCTTGCAGATATATACTAAATTTTAAATTGAATAGTCGCGATTGTACTTTGATATATTATCACCTGTTCTCTAGTATCATCCAAAGATTCTAAAATAATAATTTCCTCGTCAAAATCACGTAAATATCCCTGCAGCTTAATTCCACTAATTAAGTAAATTGCACATTCTTCATTAAGGTGGTCCTTTTTAAATTGATTTTGTAATTTTACATTATTTATTGGCTTATTTGTTTGAAGTGGAGTAGCTTCATTAACATTATTGACACAACCATCAGGTTTGTCACAAGATTCTTCATTTTTTTCAAGATTGGTAATATTTATATTATTACTTCTAAATCTTCTTGCAGGAATAACCATACAATACGCCTCTAGCTATTTGTTACATTTATAAAAAAAGCTGTAATTATTTTGATTCAAGCAAAACAAGTACTGCATTTTATTTTTATAATGTATATGCTAGTTGCATACGAATAGTATGATTTTAATTTTAATTATAGACGTATTTACGTAAGTATATAACTTATTATTTTTGATATTATAGTTCCACTATAAATTACATCAACTACAACAATTACACTGTTATCCTTGTTGAAGAAAAGGGATACTATCTATATTAAATGAACATGTCAACATATAAGTCACAAGTCGCAATAGAAATTTCAATCATTTTCAGTCATCGCTTGGCGACAATTTTATATACTTTAAGCAAAAAAATCTCAGATACCATGGGTTAAAAAACTGGAAGATTTTGTAGGAGATCGGATATATAATGTATTGCCCTCTCCTTTAACTAATCGATAACTTATTTGTTTTCTCATCTGTATTGCGTAATAATCTGGCATAAAAATTTTGTGGTACCTTTGTTATTACTTCTTCGCCTAACTCTTGTTGAATTTCAAAAACATCATATAATTTTTGGCTTTTATTTTTAAATGCAAATATATCAGCTATATAAACATCAAAGAAAAAAACAAAGAGTTGGTTAAATTTCTGAATGGTATTTTTTATATTTTTATTCATGATGCTTTGTCCAGTAAATACACCATATTTAGAATCACTATCAAATACTTCTCGCATTCGTAAATGACCATCGGCAATTAATTTCAAAGCACTAGATACAGCTACGCCAAATGGCAATTCCAATATTTTGACTGGCAAACCATCAGATGATTTTTTGTAACCTTGATTTTTTCTCCTATACACTTCTTGGAAACAAACTAAAAATGCAATTTTGTTAATGGCATTAATAAGCTTTCTTCTAGCACATGCTGTGCTTGGCACTAAAAAACCATTTTCTCGTAAAGAATCGGCAGATAAAGCATCACTTTTACCTTTCTTGTAGTTTAGGAATAATTTAGCAAGTTTTTTTTCTTTTTCATGATTCTGTCCTGTTAATTTGTTTATTACAGATAAAATATCTGCTAGTTTGTTAGTTCCGTAACGACCAACACCTCTGGTAAAAATATTTCCCAAATGACCAGGCATTGGTTGGAATTGATATGTTATACCTAACGGCTTATCTTTCTTTCGGTACGCTAACCGCCCACGCAGTATCTTCTCATAATTCCAACTTCCTTTTCCTTTTCTCGGCCAAGTTACGTGCTTTAATATATCTTTTTTGCTAGTAAGCTTTGTTTTGTCAATATTATGAAGAGCCAATTTTAACGCATTGGAATAAGCTATAATGATAATTCTGCCTGATTCGTTCTGCAAATTAACAGGCTGTGGTTTTTTTGCTGTTCTATTATTAAAAAAACGATGTTTTAACTGTATGGCTTGGGATTTTTTATAATCTGTCAAGCTTTCTAAATCATAAAATAAGCGCTCTGCAGCAAATGCGTTTTCCAACATTAACATATATGCATTATCACTGCTATAAATTATTACATCATCACCCAAATGTAGCCCTGTCTGTAATAGGCCAACTACCCAATCACCTAAGTGCAATATATATTTTTCATTCCATACACCAGATATTCCACACATGTCAAATACAGTACTATTAAGCATTTTTACGCTCATTTTTTTATCCGAATTATGCACAAAACAAGTAGGACATGCTGATTTATGCCGTCGTAAATATGATCTCATCATGAGAAGCTTTGAAGAATCTGAATTAAGAATATCCATTTTATTTTGCCGAACAATTTTAGATTTAACCTGTTCCAAATAATCTAAAATCATTTGGATATCACGTTCTATCGAATAGTCAACAGAACATTTAGATTTTTTTGCATAGACATATAGTTTTTCTGAATGCTCATATATTTCATCAATACTTGAATCTATTGCATCTACACAATACTGTTGCTTTAATCCATTTTCTTTAGATTTTTGTAGCCCTTTTATTAGCTCTTCCATCTCATAGTGTATATAGTAAGCTTGGTCTAATATTTCTACTATAGATACAAACATGTCTTCCTCCTTAAAATTCAGAAAAACGACTGTGTTTCTCTGAATTCTTAGTTAATATTAATTGTGATGTGCGACCCATATTAAGTATGGTTTAGCATACTTATGTTATTAATGTGTGTCCAGTTTTTTGTACTATACATAAGCCTTTCACCATCAGCATTTGAAAAGTGACTGCTGATGAATACCAATAAGCATCGTTGTATTAATGATTAAATATTAGTAAAATACTTAATGATGAAAAGCAAACAAAAAAATAAAAATTGTTGTAAGAAAGTTTGCATATAAAAAAATAAACTACACTTTTATAATAAAACATAAAAATAATGACATTTAATAGAAATATAAAAAAATTTACAGGTAAAATTTTAATAGTAGCAACTGGATGGGCATACCCAAAAATTGCGCGTAAAAATAAAGATATTTTTTATACATTAGATATTAAAAAATCGGCCAAACCAGATTTGATATGCGATATCTCTGATCTAAATATTAAAAAAATTTCAAAACTCAAAGGAAGATTTAAATGTATATATGTTGAACATATTTCAGAGATGTCCAAAAATAATTTAATACCTGCGCTAAAAAACATTCACTATCTGCTTGAAAATGATGGGGCTTTCTTTTGGGATGGAGTTTGGCATTTGCCTGTTAACAAAATAATTACCTATGTATTAAACAAAATAGGTTTTAAGCATATGAAAATTAATCAAGGATGTTTTATAGAGAAAGAAGCCTTATACATATCCAGAGGGGTTATTTTTGCTGCCAAACAAAAACCATCAAGAGACACAATGAATCTTATTAAAACAAATAACTATCTAACGAAATGGCTAGACTCAAAATTTTATTTCACTAAAACATCAATTACGCCCAAACATACCATTTCATCTGTCACCGCGATTCTCCGCAGATTAAAGCAGCTAAATTTTAAATTTCAAAGCAAAACAGCAATAGAACAACTACGACACTCCTTGTTATCAAAAACCAGAATTATGCTAAAATTAGAACCTACAATCACATCAAGCAATAAAAAAATGAAAGTTTTACAAAAATATGATAACCAAATTTCTTTACGATGAATATACTTTCAGATGCTTCAATGGTTCCTTATCTACTCTAATTTTAAGAACATTTTGATATATAGGCAATTATTCAATACGCATAATCAAAATTTTGGTATAATGCGGTTTCAATTAAAAATCAGAGGAACAAAATATGGACAAGCAAATGAAATCAACCGGCTGCTGCGAGCCGTTTAATCCAGAACCGTGGCAAAATAAAGAAATAATCTGGCAGAACAAAAAATTCGTCAAAGATCACGTAATAAGTTTTTTACATATTCCACTAAACATGAAAAGCAAGATTATTAAAAATGTTGAGCTAATAGAAAAAGCAGGAGCGAAACCAGAAGAATTTATTTTCCTGGCAGATGAGAAATCCTCGTGGGGCGCAGATATTTATCTTGCTGTAACTAAAGATGTCGAAGGAGCACAAATGGTCACTATCTCAGGAAAGTTTCTGAGTAAAGTCTTTGAAGGTCCTTATAAAAATGCCGGCAAATGGGCTAAAGAGATGGAAAATTATGTAACTGAAAAAGGCCATACGCTTAAGCAACTTTATTTTTATTACACAACCTGCCCCAAATGCGCAAAAGCTTATGGGAAAAATTATGTGGTGTTGTTAGCACAGATTGATTAATCACCGAAATTATTTATTGGATATGCGCGATCATTTTCACATTTTTTTACAGACTGAAATAAAGATGGTAATTCGATTATTAAACCTAAGGATTGGGACGAAACACTTGGTTTTCCTGAGACTCCCAGGATGAATTACCCAAAATTTCGCGCTTCATTTTTTTTAACACCCTGTCTCTGTTATTCTTTTTTTTATTTTCATTTGCCATTTTAGAAAATTCTTTTAGTGCAAGAATATACTCTTTTTTCTTTTCAAAGCATCGTCCTAACTGTTCTCTAGCATTATCATGGTTCGGATTAATTTTAAGCACCTTTTTACAATCCCGAATCGCCAAGTTGTATTTTTTTAACTCATAATACATTACAGCTCTGCAAAAATATGCATCTACATAATTCTTATCAATTTCTATTGCTTTGCTGAAATCTTTAATCGCCAAATCGTACTTTTTAAACCCACTATAAATTAGAGCTCTTTCAAAATATGCGTTTACACAATTCTTATCAATTTCTATTGCTTTGCTGAAATCTTTAATCGCCAAATCGTATTCTTTTGACTTATAATAAATTTGAGCTCTGCAAAAATATGCCTCTACATAATTCTTATCAATTTCTATTGCTTTGCTGAAATCTTTAATCGCCAAATCGTACTTTTTAAACCCACTATAAATTAGAGCTCTTTCAAAATATGCGTTTACATAATTTTTCTCAATTTCTATTACTTTGCTGAAATCTTTAATCGCCAAATCGTATTCTTTTGACTTACAATAAATTTGAGCTCTGCAAAAATATGCCTCTACATAATTCTTATCAATTTCTATTACTTTGCTGAAATCTTTAATCGCCAAATCGTAATTTTTTAACGCACGATACATTAGAGCTCTTTCAAAATATGCATCTACATAATTCTTATCAATTTCTATTGCTTTGCTGAAATCTTTAATCGCCAAATCATACTTTTTAAACACACTATAAATTAGAGCTCTGCAAAAATATGCGCTTACATCATTCTTATCAATTTCTATTGCTTTGCTGTAACCTTCAATCGCCGAATCGTATTTTTTTGACTCCTTCTTTGTTATTTCCAAATTTTTCGTTGAGAACATTAATTGATACTCCCGTATGCAAGTTATTAATAAATATATTATTAGACATTTCCCATTTGATCAGCAAATATCATCATTTATTACAAATAATAGCAGTCAATTCTTAAGGTTTCCTTACCAAAAGCAAAAAAATCGCTTCCTTAGTGAATGGTTCTTATGCACTAACTTGTTGTAAAAGCCAAGCAGCAATACTAACGTAAAATTTATGCTATTCCATTGTTATAATAACAATGTATAATTGCATCGAAAAGAATCGCGAGAATAGCACACAAGCGGCCTTTTCACAATAAACAAAGACAGCATAAGTCATTGAAAAATAACAGAAAGCCGGGGTAGCTCAGATGGGTGAGCCGGTGCTGTTTGGGCAAAGCACTGCTTTGCCCCGGCGAACGCCCGACATGGATGTCGGGCTGGGCAAATACACCATGGATGGGTACTTGGTTTATAGTCTATCGAAGTTGTTATTTTAAATTGCCGGAGTAGCTCAGATGGTAGAGCAACTGATTCGTAATCAGTAGGTCGGTGGTTCGACTCCACTCTCCGGCAGTCTTTTTTCAAGGGTCTATACCGGAGACATGGGTTACGTTTTATACCGAAGACATAGGTAACACTTTTGGACCAAAAGGATTATCCAAAGGCTCAAATTTACAATTATTTTCATCAAAGCAGCCTAAATTATAATTCATAAGACTAATTAGCTCGCGATAATTTCAAATTTGAATCGTAGCTTCGAAAAAAAATTTTCTATTTCAAGCAATTAGTGTTTCAGCTAATTGCGCATCACCATCTTGTTTTGGCAGCGAAGCTTGCAAAATCATATTTGAAGTCAAAAAATAGCAAGCTTAAAATTTGTTGATTCTAAGAGGGATAGCTTGATTCAGCTGGCAGATATGGTTGTTGGTGCAATCGCCAGAGCAAATGATAGTACTCGTAAAAATCATAAAAGATGGCTAGATATTTTAACGAATAGAAGAAAAATTGCAAACATTTGGTCGTTAGGATAAGTCGCCTCCATGCCCTAGACTAGAGATTTCTCGCCAGGCACACCCATCGGGGACCGTTCGGGCACAGAGACTGTGTATTGTTATTATGGACAATAAGTTGGTTTTTTGCAACAAGAAAATACAGCAAACAGTCTGAATTTTTTAATACATTACCATGATTTTTATCTAGGCTCTTTTCGACTCCAAGTTGATTTTGTTTTCACTGCCTTGATATAACCTTTTTATATTAGATTTATGTCGCCATATTATTAATACTGCTATGATGACAAATGGAATAATGTACATAAATTGGCGAAAATACAACGCATAAATCAGCGCAGAGACAGTTCCAATAATTGACGCCAATGATAAGTAACGTGATACCACTGCTACTACTAACCAAGTAGCTAATGATAAAAGTGCTATTGCTGGTGATAAAATAATTACCACTCCAAACGATGTGGCAATAGCTTTTCCTCCTTCAAATTTGAAAAATACTGGAAAAATATGCCCAATTACTGCTGCTAAACCGACCAAACCTAGCCACAATCCGTCAATATGTAATAATCTAGCCAGTAATACAGGGAAAGCACCTTTAAAAACATCACCAAGAAATACCAATGCTGCTGCTTTTTTGCCTGATAACCGTAATACATTGGTCATTCCAGGGTTACCTGAACCGCCAGAACGAGGATCTTGTAGTCTTAATAATTTACTTACAATTACTGCGCTGGAAACAGATCCGCATAAATATGCTGTAAGAATAAGAACTGCTGTTATTAGCATGATATAGTATTCTCTTTCTTTGCAAAAAATTCAATTCTACTATTCTTGACCAATAATGTATAATGCTGATTTGTTAATCCTATGTATTAGTCCTAAATTTAATTACATAGGTCTATATCGGAGACAAAGGTTACAGATTATACCGAAGACATAGGTAACACTTTTGAACTAAAGGAGTTACCCAGATGAGCTTACATTGGCTAATTTTGCTATTTGGTGATTTTTCAAACAATCTAGCTTCCCAAATCAGAAGCAAATATCTTGCTTTCCTCATATAAAGCTTAAAAATAGAAACAATTTATGAGTAAGTAATAACTTAGCAGAATTGGAAAAGTTTTCTCTCAAATCATCTACTATACTTGCTTCACGCAAATAAGGAAGAATCGCAAATGAAAGAATATGCCAAAAGAATTCTCAAGGTATTAACTTATATCGAGGATCATATTCAAGATGAAATGACAATCGCAGAATTAGCACAAGCTGCTTGCTATTCTGATTTTCATTTTCAGCGGGTTTTTCGATTCATTGTTGGTGAAAGCGTACATCAATATGTGAGACGCCTAAGGTTGGAAAAAGCCATGGGGAAATTGCGTTACGGAAGTCAAAGCATCACTGATATAGCACTGGATGCTAATTTTGAAACTCAATCTGCATTTGCAAAAGCATTTAAACAATGTGTGGGAGCAAGTCCGCGCTCTTATCGATTACTTTATAAGGAGTTGAACATGATAGAAAATAAATTTAGTGACTTACCAATGATACAACCTGATGAAATTAAAAATGTACCTGATATCCCAATTTTATTTATCAGAAGAACTGGAAACTATGATATTTCTGCGCACGATGCTTGGGATGCAATGAAAGCATTTATAAAGAAAAATCATCTTAATGAAAAACGCCGATATATTAGCATCGGACATGATGATCCCAAAATCACAGAAGATGAAAAAATACGCTTTGATGCTTGTATTGAGGATGATCAAAATATTCAAATAACAGGAGAAATTGCGCGTAAGATCATACCTGGCGGCAAATATGCGATTTTTACACATCAAGGTTCACATGAACAAATCGCTAATACATACGATAGAATTTTCTTAAAATGGCTGCCTGACAGCAAAGAAAATTTTGACAAAAAACGATTTTGTTTTATGGAACACATTGGTGAGACAGAAAAAATCTATGTTCCGCTAGCTTAATCTAAAAATTAAATAGAGAAAACGATGATGTTAAATAAATACGTAAAAATAATTATTTTTGGGTGTATTTTATGGATAATTCCATTTTTAGCCGGTTTTTTACTTTATTCCTCAAAAGGACAACCACTGTTTGATATATTCTTGATTAAATCAATTATGATAGCTATTGGTTCGTTGACGGGAATAATTTTGCTAATACTGTATTTTAAAAAAATTAGCATCAACTATTTACGCGAAGGGGTAGTTGTTGGAATAAGCTGGTTATTTATAAATTGGTTATTGGATATATTAATATTGTTACCAATGAACAAGATGTCAATTAACATTTATTTCATGAATATTGGAATAAGATATTTAAGCATTTTATTTGTTAGTGTTAGCGTGGGATATCTTTTAGATTTTGTTAAAAAACATCCATAATTGCTAATTTAATTATATAACAATAATTGATTTTTTATGCATATGGTTTTATTTAAGGAAAACCTATAGAATTTACAATAATCAAATCATTACGCGGAGCTGGCTCAGGAATTGATTCTGGATAACCAAGAGCAAGCACTGCTGCTATTTGATAATTTTCCGATATACCAATTTCTTTTTTCAGTTCTGAATACTCAAGAGGATGCGCAAGACCAATCCAACACGTTCCCAAGCCTTTGTTAGTAGCAGCAAACATCAAATAATTTGCTGCATTGGCACAATCTATGTTAAAAATTGGATTATCTTTTTCGCAAACTACAAAAATCAACGCTGGTGCATTATAAAAAATATTATAATTAGGATTGTTAAAACTTTCTGCAAATTTGGAATATATAGAATCAGGATGTTTTTCTATGATAGCCAAACCACAACGCTTAGATTCATCAGAAATTCTTTTTATTAATTGTTGATCCTGAATGATAATAAACCGCCATGGTTGTGTATTGCATGCGCTCGGCGCCAAACAAGCCTCGTGTAACATTTCTTGAATAATTTCCAAAGGAACTTTTTTATCTTCAAAATTCCTGATGGAGCGCCGTTTTTTTAATAGTTCTGAATAATCCATGATATATCCCCTTTTCAACATTATGATTAATACGTTACATTTCCCATTTTTTATTGAAATAATCTTTTTTAACTTGCTTAGCTTTTTCTTTTGCCCATTTTTTTGATCAAACACAAGTTAAAAAATTATTTAATTATAGCAACTAATACCGAAACAATAAATAAAAACAGGCAACATCAATATATGACTTTCCTGGCAGCAAGTATTTCCCAAGAACTGATGCAGGCTCTGGAGATCAGCGCACCAAAAGCTGCTCCATAAATACCAAATTTAGGAATGGTGAGCACGTCTATAGTTATCATGATTACAAGACCAATGGCATTGACATTAATTAAAGCCACTTCTTTTTTTGAAAAACGCAATAAATTATATGGAATTATGCTGATAAAATTAAATGCCCGACTTAATACTACAATCAATAATGGATAATATCCGATAACATATTCAGGCCCAAATAGACGCAATAAAAATTTTCCAAATATAATAACTAAAAATAATACTACTAAAACAATTATAAATATTAACATGTTGCATTTTTTCGCGAAGTTTTTCAATGTTTGTTTGTCGTTATTACTAATTGCTGAACTTAATATAGGAGCTATAATAAAATTAAATCCGTTCACGAATAAACGCAACATGACACATATTGTTACAACTGCTGCGTAAATTCCTACGATACTTTCTTTACGACCCAGAATTTCTAGCATAATTAAGTCAAGTTTATCTAATGCATCAAATAAAAAACCGATCAGCAAAAACTTAGCAGCTAAAAAATACCACTGTTTTTTCTCAAATTTTGGTTTGACGGCATCAATTTTACTAGGCAAATAAAAACGAATTGCGATAAACTGAAATACGACAACTCCTAATAACGCAAACCCAAAAACCAATAGAGCTGGATAAATGTAAATATCACCAGAATATACAACTAAAAAAAACGCACCAACAGTTAATAAAACATAAGGCAAGACTTTATGCGAAATCAATCCTAACATAGGTTTTTGTATGCTACTTAAAAGTCTTGCTTGAAAAATTAAAAAGCCCAATAAAGGAATAATCCAAAAAGTTAAAAGGATTGGATGATATTGATATATATTGAGCACTCCGACATTATGCAAAATTATTAAAGCAACAATAACCACAGCATTGATAATCGTAATTGCTAGAGCAATTATTATTAATAGCGAAAAATGCCGCTTAATAAAGCCTGATAATTTTCCCCACTCATGTTTAGTAATATAAGCCGGAACAAATTTTAGCAAAGATTCTGCACTGCCAAAATGTGCCAATGTTGCTAATAACAGAGAAACACTCAATACAACAGAAAAATCTCCATATCTTGCTGGCGATAAGTGGCGCGCTAAAACCGCATTAATAAAATATTGCACAAAATATCCTACAATCAGGATTAAAAGTGCCCACATACTTTTACGTAGAAATTGCGAAAATTTAAGCGAATACTTGTCTGTAGTAGATGATTGTAATAAACCCATTAAAAAATTATAACAAATATTAGCCATGACTCAAGAGTCATGTTATGTAGACAATCATTTTAGACAATCATTTTTGGCACATCTTTTGATTTTATGCTAAACTATGTATGTTTTTTGTCCTTAAAAAAGAAGTAACTATCATGAGAATTTGTATTTAGCCCTCGGGGGCGATTATTTTAACTAGACATAATTACACACGAAACATATATGCTTTTCGCAATGTCTAGATTTCTATTTTATAATTGCAAATAAAAGAGGCTAAATATGAAATCATTAATCCATTTATTTTTAATTACCGTTTTTCTAGCTGCTTTAGGTCAGATAGCATCGGACATTTATCTGCCATCACTGCCCTACATGGTACATGCGCTGCATACTAATACTAGTTTAGTGCAGTTTACCGTTGCAGCATTCATGCTGGGATTTTGTATGCCAAGATTGGTGTATGGCATTACATCAGATGCGTTCGGGCGCAAAACTCCATTGTTAATCGGCTTATTAATATGCTTAATTGGCGGCATAATTTGTAGCCTTGCATTCAATGTTTGGATGGTCATTGTTGGCAGATTATTACAAGGCTTAGGTGCTGCAGCTGGTGTTACGGTTACCGGCGCAATGGTGCGTGATTGCTTTGAAGGAGCAGATTTAGCAAAATTTGAATCCTACCGCGCTGCAACAATTGTAACCGTGTTATCATGCATACCACTTCTAGGTGGATACATCCAACACTATTTGAATTGGCGCGCTAATTTTATTGCAACACTCATATACACTATCTTTGTGTTGGGATTGTTTTTCTTGCTGCCAGAAACTAATCAACACAAAGATGCAAGCCATGTTAAACCAAAATACATTAAAGAAAATACAAAAACTTTGCTGGGTAATAAACATTACTTAGCATATGGAGTATGTATTTTTATGTCTTACGCAGGTATTTTGGCATGGTTAACATTAGGACCCATATTACTACAAAATTCATTACACTTCTCAAGCGTACAATTTGGTTGGGCTGCTATGGTTGTAGGCATTTCTTATGTCATTGGTGCATTAACTAACGGTAAACTAGTAAAACGTTTCGGCATGCATTGTATGTTAAAAACTGCCACTTATGTGTTGATAACTAGTGCGCTATTTTTAATATTGTTTGCAATGCTTGGTGTGCTTAACATTTACGTAATTTTAATACCAGTCGCGTTTTTTGTAATGGGAACAGGTTTAGTATTTGCCAACGCATATACCGGCGCATTAACTCCGTTCCCGAAAATAGCAGGCTTAGCATGTTCTATTTTGGGAACGTTACAAATATTAGGCGGCTTTATCGCAAGCAGCGCAATATCAATATTACCAGATACAAGCCAAATGCCTTTAGCTGTGATAATATTGATCTGCGCTATTAGCTGTTTTATTGCTGCTAAAATTGGCATGCGATCCGATATTTAACCAATATTACGCAGAGTTGACAAATATGAGATATATGAATTAATTTTTCTCCTCCCTGGTACATCCATGTACCTCCCGCTCTTCCATCCATGGGAGCTAGTCGTCGAAAAATTAATTCATATATCTCATATAGCTTTTTGCGTAACATCGATAATTAAGGCAATTTTATGATTACACTGCAAGACATAGAATTACAACGCGGCACGAAACTGTTATTTACCAAAGCTAATGCCACCTTTTATAACAAACAAAAAATAGGCATAGTTGGTAAAAACGGATGCGGCAAAACCTCACTATTTTTATTGTTGCAAGGCAAACTTGAACCTTTAACCGGTAATGTTTTAATTACTAAAAATTTACGCACCGTTACCATTGAGCAAGAAATTCCACAAAGCGACAAAAGCTCTTTGGAATATGTAATTGACGCTGATACCGCGCTTAGAGATTGCCAACATAAATTAGCTATAGCAGAAGCAAATAATGATGGTTTTAAAATAGCGCAATTATATGAAACCTTACAAAATCTCGATGGTTTTACCGCAGAAGCAAGAGCCGCAAAAATTTTAGATGGTCTTGGTTTTTCTAATCAGGAAATTACTACAACTGTAAATGCACTATCCGGCGGATGGCGCATGCGTTTAAATATCGCGCGCGCGTTATTTGTGCCATCAGATATTTTGTTGCTTGATGAGCCAACCAATCACCTTGATTTAGACTCAGTTATTTGGTTAGAAAAATGGTTAAAACAATATCCTGGCTTATTGATGTTTATTTCACATGATCGTGAATTTTTAGATGAATTAGCAAATAAAATTGTGCATATCGAAAATAAAAAATTAAATTTATATGGCGGCAATTATTCAACTTTTGAAAAACAGCGTATTCTTGATTTGGCGCAACAACAACAGCAATACGAAAAACAGCAACAACAAATTCAGCATATGCAAGCATTCATCCAACGCTTTAAGGCTAAGGCAACCAAAGCCCGCCAGGCTCAAAGCCGCGTTAAAGCTTTAGCGAGAATGCAGGAAATTATGCCCGCGCACATCGACTCACCCTTCTCTTTTAGTTTTAAAATACCAAAACATTTAGCCAACCCACTTTTGACCTTAGAAAAAGTTAATTTTGCTTATACCAAAAATACGGTTTTAGATAACATCAACTTACAGTTAAACACTCAAGACCGCATTGCTTTACTCGGCAGAAACGGCGCCGGAAAATCAACGTTAATTAAATTATTAGCTCAAGAATTGAAACCAATCAATGGCGAGATTATCAGCAACAAAAAATTACAAATAGGATATTTTGCGCAACATACTTTAGATAGGCTTGATAAAAATAAAAGCCCACTACAAAATTTGCAGTTAATTGCGCCAAATAAAACACCAACAGAACTGCGAAAATTTCTTGGCGGCTTTAATTTTTGTGGAGATATGGCGTTAATGCCGGCAAAAAATCTTTCCGGAGGTGAAAAAGCAAGACTTGCACTAGCACTTATAGTTTGGCAATCTCCAAATGTTTTATTACTGGATGAACCTACAAATCATTTAGATTTAGATATGCGGCAAGCATTAATTATCGCTTTGCAAAATTATGATGGCGCGGTTGTAATAGTATCTCACGATAGATTTTTACTAAAACAAATTATTGATGATTATTGGCTGGTCGCAGACAAAAAACTTCAATCATTTAAAGGCGATCTTGATGATTATAAATCATATTTATTCTCCAAAAAAAATGTCGATATTAAAAAAGCACCAATAAAAAAGATAAAACCAAAAAACTTACAAAAACAATTAGAAACTTTGGAAAGAAAAATCGAAAAACAACAAAAAGCAATTGCCGAGCTGGAGCAAACCATTGCTGAATTAAGCGCTAATCCAACTGAAAATCTAAATAAATTACAAAAACTAAGCGCAGAAAGAACCAAACTCATCCAACAATGCGAAAAATATGAAAAAGAATGGGTTCTTTTGCAGGAATGAATATATTAGATTATCAGACACTAATTAGCAAATCAACTTAACAAAAATACCAAAAACTATTAAATAATTTAATAGTTTTTGGCAAATTGGGCAAGCAATCATAAATCAACGTGAGTTTTGTCTAAACAAAAGGTAACCATTTAAAAAATTGGATAATTATTTTTTACCAGTCATGTCATCCCACGTTTTGCCAGACTCCTTATACCAACCACCGACAACATTAATATTAACAACAATATCGCTAACGGCATTTGATTTTTTGTATGAAACATGGAAGCAACCCCACTCCAAAAAGCAAACATCAAAGTCTGAATACCTCCATATAACGCCGCAGTTTTACCAGCAAACTGCGGAAAAGGATCAATCGCTTTGGATGCAAGATTAGGCGCAATCAACATTACACCAATTGCAATGCACCACATTGGACAAAGAACCACATATAAATTCAGCCAAAACATCAGCGCAAAAATCAACATAACTATTACTGCAGCAAAAACAATTGTAATCCCTATTTTTACAATAGCATCAATACTTAAGTAACGAAGAAGCTGCGTGTTAATTAAATTTCCAAGCGCGGCACCAATCGCAACTGATGCGGTAACCCATCCAAATGCAACTGGTGATAAATGCAATACATTCTGATAAAGAAAAGGTGTGATCGTAATATAAATTACAGCCGCTGAAGTCACAAAACTAACACACAGCGTATTTACAATAAATACTCTACTGGTCAGCAATGTCATATATGCCTGCAGAATATTTTTAAGATGTAAAACCTGTTTATGTTCTGCACGAAGAGTTTCATAAAGGAAAAAACATATCGAAACAATTAAAATTATTCCTAAAATCAGCAAAAGTAAAAATACATAACGCCACCCAAAATGATGTTGAATATAACCACCAATTATCGGTGACGCTAACGGAAGTATTATGATAATGATACTTAAATATGATATCATTTTAGCAAACGCTTTTCCGGAAAACATATCGCGCGCCATTGCTCTAGCAATAGCATAACCGCTACCAATGCCAAAACCTTGAATTAATCGACCCAACAAAAACATCTGCACATTTAGCGCAAACAAACTCAATAAAACTCCAAATAAAAAAATAGCTATACCCAACAAAAAAACTGGCTTTCGTCCCCAACTATCTGATAAAGGACCAAAAACAAATTGTGATATCGTCGCACCTAATACAAAAAAAGTAACCGCCAGCTGCACATAAGAATTGTTAACCGCAAACGCATGTGCAATTGCAGGCAAAGAAGGCAAATAACAGTCAGTGACAAATTGTTCTATCACAGCAAAAGTTATAACAACAATAATGGAACTTATAATTGCATGTTTTTTTAAAGTCATGTCGTTCATATGCTTCTATCTATTAATCGTTAAAACAATACATTATACACTCGTCTTGTAATATCTCAATAATTGGAAGCAAAATTGTACTTTGCAAGATGATTAATACATCCCAAATATTTTATTAAAATTCTGCAATATTAGCTGCTGATACTTTAGCCCGTTCTGTAAACATTGCTTACTAATTTCGTTTTCAAATACATCATGTTTCATCATCAACACATATACATGGCTACCATTTTTCCCGTAAACAACGCTGCATTGGGTAATGGATTTTCGTAAGCACTCTATGATTATACTTTCATGAACTTTACCTAAATATTGCATAATATATTGTCGAATCTCTGGCTCATTTGTTATGATACATTTTTTGTTTTGATAGATTTGATTATTTTTTAAAACAAATTTTACAAGTTGTATGGACTTTTTTTCTTCTAGAGAGACAGAGAAGTAACCATTAAATATTTTGTTTTTATTAAACATTTGATTTTCCTTTTGTTATTTTATTTGTCAGTTATAAACCTCGCATTTCTAAATGTAGCGGATATATATTCTAACTGCTGCTCCTTCGATGTCAATGCGTAAAACTCTTGACGCACTTTTTTTGCATGCGGATAGCCTTTTAAATACCAACCAACATGTTTGCGTGCTAAAGTTACCCCTATTCTTTCTCCATAAAAATCATACAACATTTGCAAATGTTCGGTAATTAAAGCGCAAAGATCAACTTCAACATCTTCATCTAAAAGCTCTTTAAAAATCCACGGCCTACCCAAAGCAGCACGGCCAATCATAACACCATCTGCCTGCGTAAACTCCAATACTTCTAACATTTTTGCGCGGCTGTTGATATCACCATTAGCAATCACTGGGATTTTTAATTTCTGTTTAACTAATTTAATTAAATCATATCGTGCTGGTACGTTATATTTATCAGCACGGGTACGCCCATGAATGGTAATAGCACAAACGCCTGCATCTTCAGCAATACGAGCAATCTGTAAAACATTTTGATGATCGTTATCCCAACCAAGACGCATTTTTGCTGTAACAGGAATTTTAACCGCAGAAACTATTTTAGATAATAATTCTGCTGCTAATTTTTCATCTTGCATCAAAGCAGCGCCAGCATTTTTACCGCAAACTTTTTTTACCGGACAACCCATATTGATATCAATAATCTGCGCACCTTCATCCTCACAAAATTTAGCAGCTTCAGCCATCACATTAATACGATTTCCCACAAGCTGCACACAACGAGGAATTTCTTCTTCGCAAAAACGCAAACGCAATTTAGTGTTACGCAAATCACGCACACAAGCATTACAATCCACCATCTCAGCAACAGTCATACCGGCGCCAAAACGCAAACATAATTTGCGGAACGGCAGATCGGTAATACCTGATAACGGCGCCAGAATTAAATTGTTTTTGAGTTGGATGTTACCAATTTTCAATTTGATACCTTCAGTATAATTGAGTTAATGATAACACGACAGTATCAAATACTCGAAACTATTTCATTATAACTCTAAACAAACTACCATAAATCAAGACTCAATAATTCACAAAAATCAATAATTGAATAGAAATAATCACTATCTTTAACTTCTTGAGTAACTCCGCCAACGTAAATAAGCACTGGTAAAATAACAAATCCTTTGGCGACATTTATTTTACTTAGTTTTTGTTTAACATCCTCAACAACTTTTAAACCAATCTCGTTTTTGTAGAATTTTATTTCACATGCAAACAATGTTTTATGTTTCGTTTGAATTAAATAATCTATCTGACATCCTTTTTGTTTCAAAGTCTTATGTTGAAAAAACGGATTATCATTTAATATATCTTCTGGCTTTAATTTTAATATGTTCCATATTAGTTTACGATTATTCAAAACCAAATTTTCAAACTGAAACCCAATAATACTAGACCATCCGGGCAAAGAATTTATTGATAAATCTGCATATTGACCCTTTTTTATTTGATTGATTTTTGGGGATATATATTTTAAATAAAACCTCAGATAATTATCACATAATCTATATTTACTTAAACTTGTATCCTTTCCAGAATTAATCGCCCAAGTATAATCTCTTTTTATGAATCCAGATATCACTAAATCATTAAGATAATCACTTAATGAACCACCGCTGTAATAATTAAGAACTGATACAATTTCTTTATATTCTGCTGGCCCATTACTTAAATATTCTACAATACGCCTGCAAATTTCTCCTCTTTTCCCAAACAAATCATGAAAAATTTTTTTAAACTCATCAGTTAAAATACCATCTTTAAAAAAGCACAGCTGTTTTATATTGTTTTCAGCGCTTAAAATAGGATTAATTAATTCTATATACCAAGGTATACCTCCTAATACCGACAGTAACATAAATTTTTCATAAGAAGATCTACGAAATCCAATATAATTTAGCATTTTAACAGCAGAATTTACTGGTAACTCTTCTAAAGTTATTTTTAGAGACACTCGACCAAAAAATTCTGATCCACTTAAAATATTTTTTTCAATCCATGACGATACAGAACCACATAAAATAAATATTAATTTAGAATTTTTTTTAAAAAAAGTATCCCATGCATTCTTTAATTTACCAAGAAAATCGTGGTCTTTACTACCTAACCAAGACACCTCATCAAATACTATTATCACTCTCTCTTTATTAACTTTTTCTGTTAACAACAAAAATAGTTTGCTCCAATCATCTGCTTTAATTTCAGGAAGCCCTGTCTGTTGGCTTAATTGTAGCGCAAATTCATCTCGTTGTGATTGCGCTGTGGTTTCTTTTTGCGGAGCCAACCCTACAAACGTAAAACATTTATGCTTTTTGACAAATTCCTCAATCAATCTACTTTTTCCAACCCTCCTTCTTCCTGTTATAACCACTAAACTAGAAGTTTTCTTGCTGAGCAATTGATTGAGCAATTCTCGCTCCGTCTTTCTTCCAACAAATTTAACATTATCCATAATATCCTCCAAAGTTGGCTAATCATACCACCTCTTTGAAATTTGCGCAATATCGCATTTTAGCTTTTTTGCGCAAGTTTATATTTGCAAATTAACTTGCGCAATACCGCATAAAAAATATCGATAGGCTTGGTTGCTAAAAAAACACATTATTTTTCAATAGATTATAGATTGGGCCCATTATCCCAACCGACGTTAATGGAATAGTTCCTGCCTTACTATAATCCAGCTTTTAAATGAGCCATAATATGAGACTTCATATTAAGCATATAAGCAAGGAGGAACCATTCCATTAATGCCTGATTTTTTTGAACGGCGAGATAACTAACTGAAAATATAGCATTAAATATGGGCGATAAAATCTTCCTTTAACACATCAATTTTATCACCATAAACCGACATTAATTTATTGATGGTATCAGCCAAATATTGCATCCGAACCTCAGATTCAGCTAAATAGAAATTAAATAAATCGCGTTTAGATTCGTGTTTATCGGCAATTTTGATAAATAGCATTAAACGATATGCGATCGAAACCATTTCTACTAAATAATTGCCAATGTAATCTAAAAATTCTTTGGAATCGAGTGATTTAGCTTTTTCGATCGATGTATTGCATTGCTCCATTAAATTGAGCACTTGTTCACGTTCATTTTTTAAGTTGGAAATATCTAAAGCTTTATATTCTTCTAACACACGATCAAAAATTTTCGAATTAATGCTGGCAAGTACTGCCACCACTTGTAATTGCGAAGTTCCTTCGTAAATATTGGTAATTCTGGCATCACGCGCAAGCCGTGACACCGGAAAATCTTTCATAAAACCGCAACCGCCATGAATTTGAACTGCATCATAACAAACTTTGTTTGCCATTTCGGTTGAAACAAATTTGCTTAACGGCGTTAAGAAGTTTGCCATCGCAGTTGCTGCTTGTTTTAATTTTCTAACATCTTCACCGCGTTCCATTTTGCGTTCATACATTTCTTGAAGATCAACATAATAAGCAGTATCGTACAAAAGCGCCCTAGCAGTTTCGACTTCGACTTGTGATTTTTTCAGCATTTGATATACCGCCGGAAAATTTACAATCTTTTGTTTGAATTGTTCACGCTCATTGGCATAACTTACTGCTTCATTTAAAGCTGCTTGCGCAATTCCCAAAGCTTGGGCGGAAATACCAAGCCGTGCACCATTCATTAAGCTCATAACATATTTGATTAAACCAAATTTACGCTTGCCAACTAACTCACATTCAGCCAGATTAAATTGTAATTCACACGTAGGTGATCCATGAATTCCCATTTTGCTTTCAATACGACGTACAATCATATTATCATCACGATAACGTTCATACAGCATCATACTAAGACCACGCGCATCTTTAGTGCCTTCTTCAGTACGCGCTAACACCAACGACACATCACCACAACCATTGGTAATAAAACGTTTTACCCCATCCAAATACCATTTGCCGTTTTTTTCAATCGCTTTACACATTACTGAAGGAAGATCACTTCCAGCATCCGGTTCAGTTAGCGCCATCGAACCGCTAACTTCACCTTTAGCAAATTTCGGCAGCACACGATCTTTCTGCTCCTCGGATCCAAACTTACTGACTGTAACTGCAATATCCTGTAATCCAAATAAATTCATTAAGCTTGCATCAGCCTGCGAAACCATTTCAACAATTACAGTATTAACCGTAACTGGTAAATTAAGCCCACCATACTTACGTTCGAGCGTTCCACCTGTATAACCAGCCTGCGCTAATGTTTTCATGTTTTCTTTGGTTGCATCCGCCCAATGCACCACACCGCTATCAAAACGCGCACCTTTTTCATCAACCTCTTCGGCGCGCGGTTCGATAAAATCCGCACAAATACTTCCAGCATTTTCTAATGCCATGTTGTACCATTTCCAAGCCTCATCAAGAGAGTGTAAAGTGTACGCATCTTTACTCTCAAAGTTCTTTTCTAAATCGCGAGCAACCGGCTCTAAATCAATTTGTTCTAAATAAAATTTTCGATTTTGTGTATAGTAATTCATTTACGCTTCCTCTTTCAAATAATGCAGCATGACCGGAATAACTTCATGCAAATCACCAACAATTCCACAATGCGCCACACCAAAAATTGGAGCATCCGGATCTTTATTTATCGCAATAATTTTTTTGGATTCTTCCATTCCTGCACGATGTTGAATTTGGCCGGAAATACCGCATGCAATATAAAGTTTTGGCCGCACTACCGAGCCGGTTTGTCCAACCTGATGATCTTTTTCGATGAAACCAAAATCAACCGCAGCACGCGATGCACCTGCAACACCTTTAAGCGCATGCGCTAATTGATGAATTAAATCAAAATTTTCTTTGCTACCAACTCCAGCGCCGCCAGAAACCACAATATTTGCTACAGAAAAATCAACTTTTCTACGTTTAGGAATAATATCTAAGAACTCATTTAATACCCATTCGTCTTTAAAATCAGCATTAAATTTTTCGAGTTTAACTGAATGATCTAATTTTTTTTCTGGTAACAACATTACACCTTCACGCGCAGTAGCCATCATTGGCCGATCATCCGGAGTAATAATTGTCGCTAAAATATTTCCGCCAAATGCCGGACGCATTTGATATAAAATTTTGCCTTTGTCTTTGTAATCATCAATATAAAGCTGCGTACAATCTGCAGTTAAACCAGCTCTTAATGATGATGCAATTAACGGCGCAACATCACGTCCATTATGGGTCGCACCAAATAAAACAATATCCGGCTCTTCCGCTTTAATCATTTGCTCCAGAATATTTTTGTATGCAATTGACTGAATACCCGCTAACTTTGGATTGTTATAATAAATAATGCGATTAATACCATATTTAAATAATTCTTCAGCGTCAGTTGGTAATTCGTCACCAACAAAAACACCAATTACTTCCCCATTAAAAGGCTTCATTAACGAATAAGCCTTATATGCTAACTCTAAACTAACATTACGAAGTTGTTTAGTTAATGGATTTTTTTCTATATAAACAATTGTTTTCATCATCATTCCTCGATATATTCTTTGGTAATATCTTTAATTAACTGTTTAATTCCCGAACGATCTGCATCATACATTTTCATGTCACCGCCAGCTAAAGTTATGCTTTTAATTTTATGCACTTTGGTTGGACTGCCTTTTAAACCACAACGGTTTTCATCTAAACCTAAATCATCTAAACCTTTTTGCGCAATAATCCAATTATTTTTTTTCGCAACTTCAACATTATCAATTTTACTTTCTAAATCCGCACGAAAATATTTCAGCATGTTCAAACAATTTGGATAACGTGGTTCGTTTGCTTCACTAGTCACCGTCAACAAAGCTGGTAATTTAGTTTTAATAATTTCCGTTTGCACTTCACCATCACGTTCCACTACTAAATAATCTTTACCAACTTCACTTAAACGCGACACGTAAGTAATTTGATTGAATCCCAATTTATCGGCAACTTGTGGACCAACTTGCGCAGTATCGCCATCAATCGCCTGACGACCAGCAAGCACTAAATCTACTTTACCAATTTTTTCGATCGCGCCAGCCAAAACATAAGAAGTAGCAAGTGTATCAGCGCCAGCAAATTTGCGGTCTGAAATCATCATCACCTCATCTGCACCCATGTATAAAGCATGTTTTAACACTTCAACCGCTTTAGGCGGACCCATCGTGACGACAAAAACTTTTGCATCGGTTTGATCTTTGATTTCCAACGCCATTTCTAAAGCATTTAAATCTTCCGGATTAAAAATAGCTGGCAGATTAGCACGATTTACGGTGCCGTCTTCTTTCATAGCGTCACCGGTAATATTTGCCGTATCAGGCACTTGCTTGGCAAGCACAACAATGTTTTTCATAAGAATCCTCAAGGTTTGTCTTTAAGCACAGCAGTATATTATATAAACTATAGAGCATCAAGAACGGAAGCAATATTGTGCATTTTTTGTGCTATTTTTATGTCTATCTGGTTTGCACCAAAAAATGAGATATTAAGTTTTAAGGCAATATTAAATATGTGTTTTAAGCCGAATAGATTGCCCTGGATGCGCAATCGGGAGGCACATGGACGTGCCATTGAGGCTTAAAACACATACTCAATATTGCTTTAGTTCAATTTAAAAACTTTCATGGACACAAACCGGATAAAAATACTACTTTTTACTGGTTTTTCCACCACTTTACCAATAAATAAGCATATTTATTAAAAGCAGCATGCGCACTTAAAATGGATATCAAAAACCCCTGCTTGCCATCTAAAAAACCCATATCAATAAAATAATTTTTAAAAAAACTGCTGGCAGCATGTATGATAGCTTGAAATAAATTAGTGCGCTTGCCTGCCCGATAAGCCTTTTCTGCCCAGGCTTTTGTATATTCATTTGACTTTACAAAATAATGATTTAAATCCCGATAGGTAAAATGCCACAAAGGATGTTTTAACTTCATTATCTTAACATTAGCATCCAAATAAACTCTTTCATGCACTAAATCTTTTGCTGCATATCTACCTTTATTTCTAGGATATAAACGCAACACATAATCCGGACACCAACAATGCTTAAGCTGTTTGCCAAATACCCACGAAGAACGCGGTATAGCATAAGCTGTATTTAAAACATTATCAGCTAATTTGGCTTGAATTTCGCAACGCAAATTCTCTGTCACCTCTTCATCTGCATCAATCATTAAAATCCAATCACCTGTTGCTTTTTCCTGCGCTAATACTCTTTGCTTACCAAAACCTTCCCAATTAGGCTGAACAAAAACTTTAGTATTAAATTGTTTTGCAATTTCACAAGTTTGATCGGTACTACCAGCATCAAACACAATAATTTCATCAACCCAATCAAGAGATTGTAAACATTTCATAATACGATCTTCTTCATTTTTGGTTAACACAATCGCGGATATTTGCACCATAAAATCTACCTCATCTTGATTTTATACAATGGGTTTCTTTGATAAAAAACACACCGGCAAGCAATGCTATCACAAAACACAGTGGTACAATACTAAGCGCAATTTTATAATTAGACAAGCTATAAACTGGAATATTATTTACTAATTTCCCATTCCACAGAGCATGTAAAATAAATCCCACCATAGGCTGAAAAATAATTCCGCCAATTAAAACCGCCATATTATTGAAACCGTTAGCTGTGCCAGTAACTGATGAAGCATTGATATCTTTAATCAAACCAAAAGTAATTACCATTCCTGAAATACTCACTCCCAATAAAAATAACCATACATCCATCAAATATATTGAAGTATTGTTGAGATACAAAATTAAACAGGATGTAATAACACCTAAAAAAGATGTTACATATAATGGCAAACAACGCTTGCCAACATGATCTGACCACCAACCAACTAAAGGACAACCAATTCCAATTCCAACCCACACTAGTGATACAGCGAAAGAAGCAGCAGATGCACTGATTTGATAAAAGGTCATAAGAAAAGGGACTCCCCACAATACTGCAAATATGCTTGCAGGCGCCCAGATAGCAAAAGCATACAAGCCAACCCACCAATTTTGCAAATTTTTCAAAACCGCAGATAATTGTTTTAACACATTAGCAGATTTTTTATTTTCAATGACTGCACCTTCAGGATGATCACGCAGCAAAACCCAAAATAATATTGCTAATACAAACCCGATTAATGCCGCTGCAAAATTAGTTTTTTGCCAACCAAAATGTTCAACTGCAACAGCAATAGGTGCTTCTCCTACAATCGCTCCCGCACAACCAAGCAATTGTACTAAGCCAACAAATAACGCAAAATATTTATGCGGCAACCAACGTGCTGCTAATACCAATGCACCTAGAAATGCAAAAGCTGAAGAAAAACCAATTAAAAATCGACCGATAGTTGCAATCATTATGTTATCAGTAATACCAAAAAGTAACGTACCGACTGCACACACCAGCACCATTATGGTTAATAACAACCTTGTTCCTACACGATCAAACAATAATCCAGCAGGCAATTGCATTGGCGCATAAGCATAATAAAAAATCGCTAACATAACTCCCAATCTTGCTGCTCCAATATGAAAATGACTCATTAAATCATTGGTCATTGCACTTGGCATAACCCGCAATAAAAAGTCATACAAATAAAAAAATGATGCCAAACTACATACAATAATAGCTGTTATATTCAATTTACGAATTTTCATATAATTCACCTTCAGGACTTACGCGAAAAGCGATCTGCTTTGTTAAAAGCTCGCGGAAGCTCGGTCATTTATTATTTATAAACTCCCTCCTTCCGCTCGCTTTTTTCTCGCATCTCATCTTTTCGCGTAAGTCCTGACCTTATAATAATATTAATTAAAAATGATTTTATTTAAATAGATTTTTGAGAACGCGGACTAATCATCCGCTTAAAGAATTTAAACGAACGAATTAGCCCGCTTGCTAGGTGATTGTATCGGTGAACAATATGTATATAGGATTTTTGTATTCATGCGTATTAGTATAATCAAACTTCCTGTAAATGCAAACATCTTTTGAATAAACCAAACACCGCATCAACCGATAATTTAGTTAAATCATTATCCGGAGCAGTAATGACAACATTAGTATCTCTTGTTTGCGGATACGGACCAAAACGTTTTGCTGAAGTAGGTCCAAATATTCCGATTACTGGTTTGTTCATCGCCGCCGCCAAATGCATCGGCCCGCTATCATTAGCAATTACCATGCGTGACTGCGCAATCAAACTTATCATTTGGCGAATATTAGTTTTGCCTGTAGTATTAATAAATCGCGGATGTTCTTCAAATTTATCTGCTTCAATCTTTATGTGTCCATTCCAACAAACAAATTCGTCTGGAAATGTTGTTAAGATTTTATCAGTTAATTCAGCAAACCCTTGCCATTCTTTTTTTGCATTTCTACTGGAAGGCATAATCACAATCGGATTACAGGATGCAAGTCTCTTATCTACCGAAGTTAAATCTTCCGTTTGATATTGCAAATGTCCAACAAGCTCAGCTTTTAACCCCAAAACCGACAAAAATTGCAATAAAATATCCATTGCATGAAAAGGTTTTTTACCTTTAGGTAAAGCAACTTTTTGCTGATAACAAAACTTACTAAATTCGCGAGCGTCCTTACGCCCTATTTTTTTATTTCCTCTGGCAAAAAACGTCATAATACCGCTACGCAGCAAACCCTGAAAATCAAACACATAATCATATTGCTTTTGCCTAATCTGCTTAATAAGTTTTTTAAACGCGCCCCACCCGCCTTTACGATAATAAATAAATATATCATCCACAGTATTACAACTATCTACAATATCAAAAAAACGCTCGCGCACCACCCAATCAATTGTACAATCAGGCAATTGCTCTTTTATCGATTGCGCTACTTGCAATCCATGAATAATGTCACCAAGAGAAGACGGCTTGATAATTAAAATTTTTGGTGCTGCGTCCAAAAAGGCCATAATACTTCACTACCTCTAAACCGAATAAATCAAGATTATATCACGAGTTTCGCATCTGAAATTAATTATTTTCACTAAACCTCTTGACTTAGAGCTAACTCTAAGGAGTATAGTGGCCATGAACCAACTAACAGGGGGAATACAAAATGAAACATAATGATCTTACAAATAAAACTATATTGATTACTGGTGCAACCAGCGGTATCGGTGAAGCCTGTGCACATCATTTTGCGAAACAAAATGCAAAAATTCTAGTTTGTGCACGCCGCAAAGAAAGATTGCGAAAACTAGTCTCAGAATTACAAGAAAAATATAAAGTGAAAGCTGAATATTTTACTTTAGATATTGCTAACAAAAAAGCCGTTATAGATGCATTTGACAACCTAGAACCAGAATGGAAAAACATCGACATCCTCATTAATAATGCCGGAACAGCTCGCGGTTTCCAAAAACTCCATGAAGGAGAATTAGATGATTGGGATGATATGATTGATATAAATCTCAAAGGACTATTATATGTAACCAAGCAAGTTTTACCTGGAATGGTTGCTCGAAATCAAGGACACGTTATTAATGTAGGTTCCGCTGCAGGACATGAAGTTTATGCAAAGGGTACTGTGTATGCTAGTACTAAGCATGCAGTTAATGCGATCACTAAAGCCTTACGTTTAGATTTGTTTGGCACCAAAATCAGAGTAACTACAGTAGATCCTGGGTTAGTAGAAACAGAATTCAGCTTGGTTAGATTTAAAGGCGATCAACAAAAAGCTAAAGATTTTTATGCAGGCTTGACCCCTTTAACAGCAGATGATGTTGCGGATTCAATTCTTTACTGTGCAGCATGTCCTGCGCATGTTAACATTAGCGAATTGATAATCATGCCAACTGATCAGGCAAACATAACTACTGTTAACAGGAAATAGACATGAATATTACACAAGCAGCAAAGTGTACGGAATTATCACCGCACACTTTGCGCTATTATGAAAAGATTGGTTTACTATTAAATATTGCAAAAAACAAAAGCGGCCACAGAGATTATACAGATGCTGATATAGAATGGATTGGATTTTTAAAAAAACTAAAAGCTACTGGAATGTCAATTAATAATATGAAAACTTTTGCATTACTGCGAGCCAAAGGCGATAGCAGCATTCCAGAAAGAATAAAATTACTAAAACAACATCAAAAAATCGTAGAAGAAAAATTAGCTGAGATAAAAAACAACTTAAAAAACATCAAAGATAAATTAGTTTTCTACTCGAATAAAGAAAAAGAACTGGCAATTCCTAAAAAAACATAAATTTTTCGTCACTCTTGCTGTGACAATTGAATATACTCTTTCATGCTACAAGTTCTCTTTTTTCAAATACTTAGAGGTTGTTATTTTATACAACCCCGGAATTTGTCGCGCTTTTTTTAGAATCCCCCAAATCACTTAAGATTTCCTTAAGATTGGTAGTCTAAAATATATAATAAGTACAGTTAATCAACGCTTAGCTCAGCACGGAACGGTTCACTGCACCATAAAAACAAAATACTATTAGAGGTTTATCATGTTAAAACCATTACAAGAAATCATTCAGGAAACTGAAAACCTTACAGAATGTAATAAAAAAAACAAAAAATTTATACATAACAAAAACATTAAATTTTTTTTTGAAAAAATAGCAAAATCCAACTTGTTCAAATTTACACATAAATTTCCTGAGAAATGTAATGACGCAAAATCTTTATATGACCAGTGTAAAGAAAAGTATAATAATTCAAAAATGCCTAGCTCGATGACGCTCCAGCACACAACGAAACCTAAAAATCTCAAACATTATAACAAAATAACAACCACATTTAGAACATCTTTTCATGTTAGCGATACTCATGGCGAATTTGATACATCAATTAAAGCGATAAAAAATTGTTTTGACGAAAATGGTTGTCTTCTTAAAAATCTCGTGATTATAAATCATGGCGATATGATAGATAGAGGAGAAAGGAGTATTGCCAATTTAATATTTTGGCTAAAGCTAAAACAACAATATCCTAATCAAATAGTTTTATTACGCGGAAATCATGAACATAAAGGAACGTACAATTGTTATGGATCTTCCTGGCAAAATAAATTCAAAAAATGTGACGTAACCCCGCATTTAGATAAAATTTTTAATCAACTTCCAATTTATGATTTAAACATGATCCCAGATAAGAATAATGAACTAAAAGTTCTGTTATCTGCGCATGGCGGACCTCAAAGTTGTAAAACAACAAAAACCTCCTTTAAAAAAATATGCGGCTCAGAAGTAAACCCCAACAGTTATGCAGACAATCCATTATGGAATGAAGCAACGTTTGCATATGGCCTTGGATTGCCAATAGACCAAGATAAAGACCTTGATGGCAAAGCAAATAAATCACGCGGCGGAGTTGGTGTATACATAGGTAAATCAACAAAACAACAATTGCTAAAACATGGTATATCCAAGGTATGTGTTGGACATTCGCATAAAGATAGCAGCAAGACATTCTTAAAAGAATACCTTAATATAATAATAACAACTCAAGATAAACAATATAAAAACCCTGTGATTGGGATGATGACTACTAATGGATTTAAAATATATCCTATAGGGGAAATTCCCACACATTCAGAAATAAAAAAAATGATTGAGGAAACCGATGAGTGTATAAAAAAATCGAAGAAAAAGATTGAAAAAAAATCTGAAATAAAATCTGGAAAAAAACAACCACATTCGGACAAAGGCAAACCAACTACACCGAAACCAAAACAACCCAAAAAGTCTAAATATAACGTTTGGCAATATTTGTGTAAAAATATTTTTTGCCCCTTATTTTACTCTCTAACCGGAAATTATTTTTTGCACGCTGTTAACCTGCACTATAACAAAACCTATAAGAAAAATTTTAACCAGTCTACATTTTTCTACAGAAACAGAAAAAAATCGAGCAAAAACCACAACCATGCGGAAAAACCTAACCAAAAATACACTTAAACCAAAATGTAAGATTTCCACGTCTCACTAAAGATTTGTTATAATCACTCCCGCTGCGGATGCGGCAGTAGGGAAAAATTATACAAATAACAATGGTGATCTGTGAACAAAAACTACCAATACCGCAAAAAATTGCAAAAAATATGAAAAAAGCAAAGATTTCTTTCGTTTTTTTAGCTTTTACTAAGGAAACATTAAAAATTTGCTGATACTATTCGCAATACGTGGCGATATTTTTTAGCAAATAGGAAATGTCGGTTTAGCAATTACCGAGGATGATTACTATGTACAACAATGACCAATTAACTATAGAAAAAATAATAAAAAGAGTAAAAATTTTGATGGGCAGAAAAAACACATCAAAAGAAAAATTTGAAATTAATATAGATAATATAGATGATATTCTAAACAAACCCATAGAGAAAAATCACCCTCGCGCACAAGATATAATTACCACTTTAAAAAAATTGGCAAAACTTAAAATTTTTGATTCTTGTAAAAAAAATAAATTCCTCAAAAAATCAAAAAATTTGGAAAAAATTTATCAACATTTTAAAAGCCAAAAAGAATTTAAAAACATCCATGCTATAACTATTACTCATGCAATAAAACCAAAAAAACGGAGAAAACCAAATATTATTGCTTTTATCTTTAAAAAAGCCTACATTATAAAAGGCGATTTTGATTATTCTGTAAAAAAACTAAAAAAAATATGCGCGAAAAATAACGGGCATTTGCCAAAAAATATTGTAATTATAGTTCCTGGTAATATTATAGGAAAACATGAAAAATCTCTGGATAACTTCTTACTATGGACACTGCTCAAAGAGCAATATCCCAACCAAATAATTTTATTACGCGGTAAAAATGAAATAAAATCCTTAAGTGAATATAACGCTTACGAATTTACTACTTCTCCGCAAGTTGTGTTTACTCAGGTCGAAACAAAAAAAGAAATTGAAAATATAGTTGCAAAAGAACTATCTTTTTCAAATGAAGTAGAACTTATATATTGTAAAAAAAACAAACAATGGTTTATTAATATCAATCACGGGGATCAAAAATATTGCGCCCAAATAACCAGAATCAGCGAATTCAAAAATATTTTTCCACATCTACGGATTCAACAAATTGAAAAAAACAACAACAAAATAGCAAATAAAATTTTAGAAATCTTGAAAAATGAAAAATTCATTCAAAGTCCAGATCCAAAAACGAAAAGATATCCACGAACTGAAATATTACATCAAATACACAAAATTACCGCTAAATTTCCTATTTATGTTATCGTTATGTTAAAAATAAATGAAAAACTATATCATGCCTTTGTCACACCACATGCTATACATCGTTGCACAAGCAACGACAAGCTGCATGAAATATTAGGATCAAAAGTTCTTATTGATAGCAAAAAAAATAATCCATGTTTAAATATTATTACTAAAGAATTTAAAGAAGGGAAAAAAATTATAGATAAACACCAATATCAAAAAGGCATATATATTAATAAACAAACCATAAATATATTAGAAAAAATCGGGTTCTCAAAACTCTATGCGGGAAGAAACGCAGAAAAAAACAAACTCATGTTCAAAGGGTTTTGCTATAAAATCGGAAATAATAGGATTATAAACATAAGAAAAAACTTAGAAAACAAAAAACACATCAAACTGAACATCCAAACAAAATCAACAACATATGCAAAAAATCTTGATTCATATGTAAAAGATGATTGCCCTGATGAAAAAATACCGTTAATTAAAACAAAAACCAAAAAAGAATATCATAGTGATAACGAAGACAAAAAAAACCGCTGTTTTTGCTGCTAAATCTGACGTTTTAACCGCGGATTTGGGATTTCGACTTTCGCACAAGTGCGAAAGTCGAAATCAACTGATGTCACGCAGATAAACTCCTCTTTTCCGCACACAAAATTATATCTCTTGCTAAAGATTTATCTTCAGTGCGACAAAGAAAAAAATGGTATCTAACTGATAATTCATGTCCGCATAAAAGCGCTTGCTCAAAATAAAGTTTAGCAAAATTAATATGGTTATCTGCTAAAGCTTTTAAACCTAACTGAAATAATTTTTCTGTGTTCATGATAATGTCTCCTCAATTATCCTCTCCGATTAATAATAAATTAAACCCCTCTCCGTTTAATTTAATTTTCCTCACCAGATTCGTTATTCAACGACGCTTTATATGTCGCAATTTCCTGTAAACTATCACGTGCCGACCAAACCGCATTAAAAATTGTTTCCCGATCAAGCACAACATTGCTATCCTCCGCTGCTAATAAACAATCTAAAGTTGCTTTGGCCTTAGTTAAGTTTTCATCAATCACATCCTGCAGCCAAAGATGCGAAACAATCGAATTTTTATCGTTAATTGTCGACATATTCATATTCGTCTCCATTTTATGTTATAAAACATGCAAAATTTCCAATAATGCTGTCACCGTAAAAATTACATTTAATATCCCAAAAACCAACGCTATTGTTTCCCCTCTCCTGAATGAGCAAAATGAATATACTGTTACAACTGCACCACCCCAAACATAAAGCATCGGATTGGTTAAAGCATAACCCCAAGTACAAATTAAAACTCCAATCACACTAAGCCAAGTTAAATAATCTTTAAGTTGACCGCTGAAACTAAAATACGTGGCAGCCAAAGTACCAAGACAAATTGGAATACCGCTTTTCCAAATAGATGAAATTGGTAAAAACGCAACTGCTGCACCAATTGATAGAATTATTTCTAAAATGGTGAAAAAAGTATTTTCTTCTAATAACGCGGTAATAAGTAAAAGCAATGCACCAACTAAATAACAAAGCTTTTTTGTAATAGAAACATCAAAGAAATTTCCAGCTATCGTGATTAGCAATCCAATGATTGCTAAAGTGAATGTGATCTGATGTAGTTTGCGTCCTTTCAAGTTCATAATTAAATCTCCATTTCGGTATGCTTAATATAGCACAGCACAAAAAATGCGCAAATGTAATATAACATTTTACTTTTGGAAAATTGAAAAACTAAGTAATTAATTGATTAATCTATATAATTAATAAAATATTTTGTTATTGTTGATATAACTGTTATAATTAACCTTACAATTAATCATGAAAAGGAAATGCAAAATGAGCAACAATGCTTTAATTGAAAAATTTCTATCCGAAGAACTTGATTTATCTAAAAGAGAAATTACTTTATATTTAAACTTAATAAAATATGGCGCAACTACTGTATTAGAATTATCTAAAATTTCCAGTATGAATCGTGTTACAACACATGCCAACGTAGAAAAACTAACGAAAAAGAGGCTAGTAACACAAGTTAAAAAAGGACGCGGCTCGAGACGACTAATTATGGCCGAACCCATAGACAAACTAGCCGTTATATTAAAAGAACGAAAAGCTAAAATTGAAGCAGCCGAAAATCAACTAATCTCTGTTATGCATGAATTAGCTGGCATAAAAAAAGAATATAGACAAGATAGTATTATGGAAATTAGACGCTATACTGGAAAAAAAGAAGTTAAATTAATTTATGATGAGATGCTGGGGGCAAAAGAAATCAGAACGTATGCAAATACTGGTGAACTATTAAAAATATTTCCCGGCAACATACATAAATTCATTGATGCTCATAGAAAAAATAAGGACATGCTCGTATGGGAAATTATGGAGGATTCTCAAGAAACTCAAGACTATGTTAAACAAATGGATCCAAAAAGATTTTTTTACAAATTAGCAACAAAAAAATTAACTCTTCCAACGGTAGATTATTCAATTTTTGATGGAAAAGTTGCGATGATTACAATATCAAACAACACTGTAAATGGCGTAGTAATTGAAAACTTAAATTTTTTCAAAATTGCTGAAACCATACACCAATTCGTCTGGGAAAGCTTATAATTCATAATTGGTTGTAATATACATTATATTTTCTATAGGCTTGTATTTAAGTTTAAACTCATGCATACCAGGGTCTTCTGAGCCGCCGCTATTAATATATTTTGATGGTTGTCGCTCAAAAATAGATAATTTTAAAATATCCATTAAATATTTGTGATGTTCTCTTAAAGCTAAACAACAATACATATTTGCTACATCAAATTTTTTATTGCGTTCCACTATAAAAAGACCCATAGGCTCACCATCCACAAATAATATTTTTTTATCCACACTAGAATCATGGTCATAAAAAATCATATTATAATAATCCGCTGGCGCAGAAACATTAACTTTATCAGCTAATTTTTCGCGCTCTAAAAAATAATCATTAACAACACGCCAAGCATTTTCTTTAAAATTATGATCACTAATTTCGATTTTATGTTCACGCTTTATTTTAGCAACACCTCTTTTAACTCGCCCCAAAGAACTGCTTCTAGTTGCATCACGTATAATTTGCAACGTCATTTCTCGATCATAAATAATTTCTGGATATGTATCATCCTCCGAATGCGCAGAACTATGCCAAGGAAATTCTTTAGCACTCTTAAAACCATGTTGCAATAAGTATTGATATTGATCTGGAAAAAGTTTTTTCACATATGTACATATGCCATATCTTTTCTTTATTTCTGCAGATAAATTTACAATAATAGACAAAATTTCTCTACCCATCGGTCTAGCCCAATACATCATCAAAATATTTTGATCTTCAATTTTAGGATGAACCGTTAATGCAGCTATATTATTGCCATCAAAGTATTTATATCCCAATTTTTTTGGTCCAATACCATAAGTGCCCTGCGTAAGATAAACCCAAGAATCACCATAAGTATGCCGTGTTTCTTTAGCAAAAAAATCTTCAAAAATTACCGCATCGGTAAGTATGATAGGCGTTATATTTTTATAATCATTAGCTATTTCACTAATGACCTTATTTGCTTTCTCTAATTTTTTTTCGTATTGAGTTAAATCATTACACTGCAACACAATAGCACCTCTCTACATCATTGATATCAAGGTATCTATTAAAAAGATCCATTGTTATTTTAATTATTACCGTAGCTTGGTATTAACCTTCCATGCTAATATTCATAGATAAGGTCGGATTGTATATTATGTGGAATTGTTTGGCAAATGCAGATATTATTACCACGAAGTCGAATCTTGGGAAAAGCGTTAAGTCTAGAATTGAAACTGGACAACCAAGCTTAAGTCTCAAATCTAGACTTGACACCCTTTCACGATTTTGTCCGCATTGCAAACAGAGATAGCGAATATAGTAGACTAGATTATTTTTTTGTATTAGGCTTGAATAATCATATATTATGGTTGTAGCATTCGTTTTTGGAATTGGTGAAAGATGCGTATTTATATAGATGAATCAGGTATATTTAAGCCGGAAGAAAAAACCAGTTCTATATCTTGTGTTGCCGCGTTGATGATACCAGATAATTTAGAGCCGGCATTATTTCGTGAGTTTGAAAAATGGAAAATGTTGCCATCTTTGCAAAAAAAGAAAAATGCGAGTGGCGAAATTAAAGGTTCAAAGCTTGATGAAAAAGATGTTTCATCTTTACTTTTACTTTTGTCAAAATTTGACGTAATTGTTGAAGTATCTTGCTTAGAGTTAGGCAGAACGACAAATTTAGAAATAGAACGATATAAGAAAAAATTAGCTGATAGTTTTTCTAGTAGTCAAATAGGCACAATAACAAATGAGAAATTTGATAAAAATGTTCTTGTGTCTTTGTCCAATCCGTTATTTTCTCAAAATTATGTTTTATATGAAGTAATCAATAGTTCATTAAACGTAGCCATTCCATACTATGCTCAAAGAATACCAGCGACTATTGGTTCATTCGAGTGGTTTATAGATGCTAAAAATAAAAATATTACTGAGTACGAAAAAATATTAATTCAAATAATAAGGCCTTTTTTGCAAGAAGCTAATTCCAGAAATCCTTGGATGATGGTGGAAGGCGAGGATTATTCCGGCTTAACTGACTTTATAATACCGCATGAAAATTTATTAGAACCACTGAAACAAAAAGTTGCTGGAACACAAACTGTGATTTTCAGTATAGATAAAATTCTGGAAAAAATATCATTTGAACAGTCACATGCAAATTGTGGGATTCAGATTGTGGATATAATAGTTAATTGTATTAGGCGAGCAATGAGAGGAAATCTTAAGTTTAATGGGTGGAAATATTTTTCAAATTTAATTATTTACAGAAAAAAAGAACAGGCTGTTAAAATAATTAAGTACCACTCAAGAGATATAGAGACATTGGATTCATGCGCTAAATTTGTAAACTATTTTAAGTCGTATGGCAAACAGATGTTAGTACCTGATGAAATTAAACCAAAAATTCTTACAACGGGCAAAGGATATATTAAATGGTGCTATTTGGATAAGTTGTCAGGGGGTTATAGGATCACACAAGAATATTATTGACCTGTAATTCATCTCTTATTCTAGATACATGCATGTATCTTCTTTAATTAATTTGGCTATGTCTGGTCGATCTTTTTTTATAATTTCGTCAAAAATTTCTTGAACAAAGCGGGCAACCCAATATTGACAGTTTTCTGGAGGGGTGTGCCCCATATCCATATGATCCTCATAATCGCTTGACATCATGTAGATGGGTTTTAAATAAAATAAATATGAAATATGCAGAATGAAAAGTTGTCTTATATCGTAAAGAAACATATTTAACGCGCTAATTCTACGTTCACAGGGTCTTTCATTGTCATTTAAAACAGCACAATGGAAATAATTGTAATGAAGATGATCTTGACATCGATCTCTTATTTTCTTGTAGGTATCATCTTTATAAAGAAGATTTGTCAATGCTGTTAATTTTTTTGAGTCTCTTATGTATTGCGACATTATCCTATATTCAGGTAATTGATCTTTCCCACAGATCCAGCTCTGAATTTTTTCAACAATAAAATTCTCTAAAGAACAATTATCTTCCAAATACACATTTGAGTAGATGTTGATGATTGAAGAGTCATGGAATTTTCTTAATAAAGCATAGGCGTCATTTATTCTTCCATTCTTAAGCGTGGATTTAATCGATTCAATTGTGCCTTTAACAGAGGGATAAAAATAAGAATCAATATTGATTGATGCTTTGGCATTTAGACCTACGGTAACACGGCAAAAAATCAAATCCCCAAGACTTCTGTAGAAATCCGCCATTTTATCTAAAACAGAAAAAACATGATGATTTTTATATTCTTCGTTATCGATTGGTAAATATTTATGGAAGAGTGGTTTTTTCCTCGCAAACCGATCTGCCTCATCAAAAGAAGTAATATCTGCATAACCAGCATATATCTTTGCAGAATGAGGTACTCCTGCGGGAATATAGTATCTGTCGCCTTTGATGTACGTTGATTGTTTGCCATCAATGGTTAAATCAATTGTGCCTTCTAAAACTATACCAACTTGAGCAGCATGTGAATGCTCTGGCAAATCAACATCTTTGGAAAATTCCATAAAAACTATTTGATGCGTGTCAGATTGGGAAAGGTAGCCTTTTACGCCTTCAAGTGGTATATCGGCTTCCGGCAAATTTGTAATAGGTTCTGGAAATACGGATGACATGGCAACTCCATAAATAAAGCGTATTATAGTTTTTAACCAGAAAAAAATATAGTTCTATCAGGGCAGGGGATTGGAAAATAATTGAGTAACATTTCCCTGCACAATTACACCAAAATTACACACGGAAGGGAAAGCGCAAAATTTAACCAGTTAAAATATTGCTGTAACTGGTTGATTTAACAAACAAAACCTGAAGCTGGCGATAGGAATCGAACCTACGACCTACTGATTACAAATCGGGCAATATAGTTGTTTCACCTAAAATCAACAAAAATCTACTTTTTTCATTTATACACATTTTACACTTGAAATATAGTGATATAATGTATTAATATGTTGGCTATAGTTTGCCATCGTTGGTCAACGTTTGCAAGCAATAATGAGGAACCCGATGGGGAACCCAAATCAAAATCAGGGGGTTAAATGAGATTTACGGACAAATTCATCCAAAGCTTAAAACCAAAAAGCACGCGTTATGATGTTCGCGAAGGCAACGGCAACGGATTTGTAATCAGGTGCGCTCCATCTGGCAATAAATCTTGGGTTTATTTCTATTGCTTTGAAGGCAAAAAACGCCGTATGACTTTAGGTAATTACCCCGCTCTATCACTAGCCGAGGCTAGAAAAAAACATCATCAAGCCCTAACAAGCTTAGCCAAAGGCATTGACCCCGCAACTGATGCTATTCGCAAAAAAAATAAAGCCCGGTCAGCACAAACTGTAAATGATCTTATTGATGAATATCTTGAAAAATGGGCTAAACCAAGAAAACGCTCCTGGCAAGAAGATGAACGAATGCTTAAAAAAGATATTGCTCCTGTAATAGGTCGAAAAAAAGTAAAGGACATTACTCGCAGGGATATTATTTTAATACTTGATGGTGTACTTGAGAGAGGCTCACCAATTGCAGCCAATAGAACACTTGCTGTTGCTCGCCGTATGTTTAATTTTGCTGTAGAGCGTGATATTGCCGCATATAGCCCATGCCACATGGTCAAATCTCCTTCAAAAGAAAATCGAAAAGAACGCATGTTAAATGATGCAGAAATTAAATCGTTTTGGTTCGGCTTAAATAACGCAGCAATGGCTGACTTAACAAAGCTAGCCTTAAAACTCCAATTAGTAACCGCTCAACGCAAAGGCGAAATAGTTTCTGCAGAATGGAACGAGTTTGATCTAAATAATCACTGGTGGGAAATACCGAAAGAAAAAACGAAAAATAGCAATCATCACCGCGTGCCACTATCACAATTAGCAATTTCTTTATTGAAACAAATAAAAGAATTATCCGGTGAATCAAAATGGCTATTCCCTTCACCAATAGGAAATACACATATGACTGGAGCAGCCGTAGATCGCGCCTTAAGACGAAATAAACATGTTTTTAAAAACACCGAACCCGCAGCAACCCCACATGATCTTAGAAGAACAGCAGCAAGCCATATGACAGCTATAGGCACCCCTCGCCTAGTAGTTAGCAAGATACTCAACCACGTAGAAAACGGCGTAACAGCTATTTATGACCGACATAGCTATGATAATGAAAAAAAATCTGCCCTTAGCTTGTGGTCAGAAAAAATAAAACGTATTATCGCGTAATCATCTAATCATTTTAATTCAATCGGAGTCATACCATGTATCACACTTTTTTATCCAAATATTTATCATCGTTCCAATCAGATGATCAGTCACAAACCATAAGCGATATCACAGCTTTATCACAAAACCCAATTTCTCAAGTTCTTTTATCAGATGATTTAGGATCAGATTTTGCCCTTGAACTTAGTGATTATATAAGCGGCTACAAGCAAGATAAAAATCCAACTTTCTTATTTAAAGCAGTTTGTTTGCTTCATGAAAATCAACTTTACCCACCAGAATTTATTATGGACAAGCTATATTCCGTTTTTAAATCATGGCTTGAATCTAAAGGTACAAAAAGCCTAGATAATTTGTTCGGAACAAAAAAAAGGGGGCAAAAAAACCGAATAACGCGTGAAAAAGAATTCAGAATTATTCATAAGTTAATGCAAGAGATTTGGCAACTTAAAAATGCGTTTGAATTAACTACAGCTCAAGCTGCTGAAATGGTCTCAAGACGTTTAGAGGAAATGTCAAAAAAAACCAAACTTCCATGTAAAAACTATACAATTGATACCTTAATAAAATATTATGACGGAAAACATGGGGCTCCTTGGCGCAAACATGATACTGTTTACAATATCCTATGTTTTGACGAACAAAACAACCAGTATGTTTCGAAAAAAATTCCTATGTTTAAGGAATGGACACAAGAAATTCGATCGGAAATGACTGGTTACTCTACTGATGAAGGCTATACCATTCAAGAATGGACATCAGAAATTAAATCAGAAATTCTTTCTCGTTATCCTGCAGATTCAATGCCGTCTGAACTGAAATAGCCCTATTTCGATTCATTTACCATTAATCACGATTCACACATAATCACACTTGTTCTATTGAACACGGAAAAAGTTAACACAAATCACTTTAATCATGGAGGATTCAATATGAATCAATTACTACGGTTCCCAGAAGTAAGGAAAATCACCGGACTTAGTCGAAGCACGATCTTTAGGTTAGAAAGAAACGGCAAATTTCCAAAACGAAAACAAATCTCCACTCAAGCAGTAGGCTGGTTATTAGAAGAAATCAACAAATGGATTGAATCACGACAATCTGTCAACAAGGAGAAAAGATATGCTTAAAAACAAAAAGGCTGCCGGATCCTTCCAAACAGCCTCTCAATACACACATTTATATTGTAACAAGAACAATAAAATTATCAAACCATTTCCTCCTTATGGAAGAAAATTATTTGATGCACGACAACATGGGTACAAACCAAAAAATGATGTTTTTTTATTTATTGGTAAAAATGCATGGCAAAAAGCAAAAGACTTTACTAATTGGCAAGATGTATTGGCTTTACCACCAAACTGCGAACCAGATAAATTTAACTGGAGCGTTGTAAACGAATCAAGTGTTCTGGTATTCGATACAGGTAACGTTAATTATACGGTCATAAGGAAACTGGCTTATATACTTCTGCTAGCTTCTGCATCAATTGTGCGCGTAGCACTTCCTGCAAATTTAATTATTTTCCACAAAGGAGAAACAGGTTATGGACAACCTAAAATACAAAGATGAAAAATTTCAAGATCTGGAACAAACTTTTAATCACAATCCAAATAATCCTATTGAACTATGGCCAAAACCAGAAATAATATCAAACACTTTATTGCCTGTTGACGAATTTTCTATACATCTATTACCAGAAATACTACAAGATTGGATAGACGATGTTTCTTTCAGAATGCAGTGCCCTGCTGATTTTGTTGCTGTAGGAATTATTATAATGATTGGAAGCATAATCGGATGTGGTTGCGGCGTTAAACCAAAGCAACATGACAACTGGATAGTTGTGCCAAATTTATGGGGGGCAGTTATTGGGCGACCATCAATTGTTAAAAAAACTCCTGCTTTAAGGGAGGCTTTGTCACCACTCAAAAAACTTGAACATATCGCAACAGAAAATTACGAAAACAATCTAAAAAATTATGGTATTGATTTGGAGATATATGATGCACAAAAATCCGCATTAAAATCTAACTTAAAAAGAGAAAGTCAAAAAAATTCTGCTGTAAACATTGACAGGTTTAAATCTGACCTCTCATCTTTAGCGCCCCCTAAAAAACCACTACTAAAACGTTATCAGACAAACGATTCTACAGTAGAAAAAATTGGTGAATTACTATCTGAAAATCATCGAGGCATTTTGCTTTATAGAGATGAACTTGTAGGGTTGCTGGCTACTTGGGAAAAAATGGGGCATGAATCAGACCGTGCTTTTTATCTTGAAAGTTGGAACGGAAATAGCCCCTACAAAATAGACCGAATTGCTAGAGGCTCAATTACTGTACCTCATCTATGTGTTTCATTGTTAGGAACAATTCAACCCGATAAACTAACTTATTATTTACACAAATGCACGCATGAACTAAGCAACGATGGTTTGATACAACGACTGCAACTAGCTGTTTTCCCCGATGAACCAAAACTAACATTAAAAACAAAAGAAACTGACAAAGCACCAAATCAATTATCCAAAGAAAAAGTTTGCAAAAATATAAAAAAAATTGCTGATACTGATTTTACCATTCTAGGATTACAAAATATTAATAATTTACCTTGCTTTTCATTTAACCAAGAAGCACAAGAACATTTTTATACTTTGATAGATAATTTAGATACAAAAATAAAATCAGAACAAAATCCTTTTGTCATGGAACATTTAGGAAAATACAGAAGCCTCATACCAAGCATAGCTTTAATATTTCACGTAATTTCTAATATTGATAACATAAATGTTAAAACAAAAATCAACATAGACACCCTACAACAAGCTGAATTATTCAGCAATTACTTGGAAAAACATGCGCGTAGAATTTATGGGCTTATGGAAAATATATCAATCAAAGGTGCAGCATCTCTGGCAGAAAAAATCAAAAAACGAGAGATAAAAGACAAATTCACTTTAAGAGATATTTATAGGAAAAATTGGCGTTTCTTAAAAGACAAATGCTTAGCAAAAAATGCTGTTGATGAGCTAATTGACGCCAATTGGCTAAAAAAAGAAACTACCCAAGGAGGACATCAACAAAAACCAAAGGAATTTTTTATTATTAACCCAAGAATTTTTGCAGAAAATGCAAAAAGGCGCACCGACAACACTGACATTCTATAACAATGTCGACAATGTCAGTGCTTATTTTAGGAAAACTTTAAAATCAACCTCTGATCAGATCAGGGACAGAACAGGAGAAAATACTATGACTCAATTTAAACCCGGCCAAAGTGGCAACCCAGAAGGCAGACCTAAAGGCATAAAAGACAAACGTACTCTGTATGTAGAAATGATTGAATCGCAAGCAGAGGAATTAATCAACAAAGCACTAGAAATGGCGTTAAATGGCAATGAGGTAATGCTAAAAATATTCTTAGAACGAATTTTGCCAGCAAAACCAAAAGACAATGTTGTGTGCATCGAATTAACCGGCGATACTCCAACTGAAAAAAGTAAGCAAGTTATCGAAGCATTAAATAACCAACAAATAACTCCGTCTGAAGCAATGGATATCATGCAGGCTTTAGCTGCGCAAGTTAGAATATATGATACCGATGAACTCGCTAAGTTGATTTGGAAAAGCAAAGAAGATATAAGGCAAATTAAGGAACGTATGAAAGCCGCATAAAGTATGCTAAAACATCAATGAACTTATATCAATACTATATGCCCTTTTATTAAAAGGGCATATGTTGTATATTTATTTTTTGAAAATTAGACACAAAAAATATTGACCAATTACAACACAGTGTAAAATTTATTTTTTATTCGCGTACAACCTTTATTTGCAACCTTGCTTTCTATAGTAAGAAAATATTTATGTTGCTTTCTTATTCAGCGTACTAGGTACATACCTAATCAAAAGGCCATTTGGATTACTGTTAGGCAAATATCTGACTACAAGCATAGAATCTTTTTTTCCTTCACCATCACTAATTTGATAAAGCTTATCTAGAAAGCCTTCGCATGAGGTGTTTGTAATAAATTTTGCACCAAAACGATTTTCAATATCATTAACAATCTCCGAAGGATTGGTGTATTTTGTTATTATTTCACAAACACCCTTATTATTAATACCAGCTAAATAAATCTTGTTATCATTATGTAAAGCATAAATTTTGCCGTTATAACTGTGTGTTATTGGAAACCCCTGAGCAATACTTTTTGGAGTCTCGAAAAAACCATATGCCTTTAAACTTTTTTTCGTTTCTGAAATATCATCTCTATTTCTCAAACACACATTATTAAAAATGCCTGAAAGTGATTCTTTTTTAGCGATTCTTGAGACTGAAAGCGAATCCGCAATTTCTAGTGCAATATCAGGAGGGACAATTCTTCGCGGAGCATAACTAAGCCTCACCACCCCGCTACCCACAGCATCTTTTTCGAAAGATAACCACACAACCCCACCCTTATATAAAGAATCATCTGTAAAACTGTACATCTCCGTTACCTGCATGCCTTCATCTTGCGAAGAGATTTTTTTCACTTTATAATTTTTTAGCAATATTTTCCTAATTTTATTTACGTTTCCTTTTCTAACACCCACAGTACACGCACCATTATTTGCGTATGCGATTAAAAAAGCATTTCCGTCTTTAAACATTAAATACCCATTCCCTCCTTTTCTCGCAAGCACAGGGTCGCCTTCTTGTATTTTCTTAGGAATCTTTTTAAGACCAAGCCCCTTAGCCATTTTATCAATCTGAGAAAAGTTATCGCCATTTTGCATACAAAATGAATCAAATATGTCTACATATGCGCGAGAAGCATCAACAGCATAGATGTTTTTTCCAAAAAAACAAAAAACAACCAACAAGCTCAGCATAATAAAACGTTTCATAGTAATGATACCCATATTCATATAAAATCAGACTTCTTGACTCTGTTCAACAACCCGCTTCTCGACTTGCTTTTCTCCATTAGGAACACTAACTACACCCGAACGAATTAATCTATGATGCTCCAATTCAGACAATTCTTTCTCTATGACATCAACATTATCAATCAATTCTATTGCTTTATCAGAATCGGTGTTTGCAATTCCTTCAGAATAAAAATCATTTGCTTTTATTCCCATAGACTCTAATCTTGTAGATAAAGGCGGGTGGCTATCAATCGGATGTGACGTATAACTTTTAGTAACATCATCTTTCATATCATCACCAGACACAGAACCACACACTTCGCTAAAAAACTTCGAAACATTTATTATTTGTTGTCCGTTAGACAAAGCTTCCACTATTTCTCTCTGTGTAAATTGCCACACATATTGATACGCATGAACTTTTATGAGAGCAGCTGCCATTTTTTCTTTAGACGTTATGTCAGCACCAAGATTATCAGCACTTAATTCCCTTTGCCTGCTAATTGCTTTTTCAGATTTTGCAAACGCAAATATAAAAATATTCATAAAAATCATGGCGGGAAAACATGCCAATTGAGCCAATCCATTGTCACTTCCTGAATAATCTAATTCATAAAGAGTTGCTATTGAACCATTATATATTGGGTAAAATTTTTTACTCCATTTGGTATCTTCTCCTATGAAATGCCCCATTTCATGTCCAATTATTGCAGAAAACTCGTCTTTTGATAATGCCCTACAAAATGGCAATGACAAATACAAAGTTCTTCCTCTGATATTTCCATCAAGACAAACAACTTTAGCTTCGGTTACAAAAAATGTTGGATCCATGCCTGCTACAATAGCGTCTGGAGATTTTGTGCCTATTTTTTTAGACAGAACATCTATAAAATTCCAAATGGTGGGATAATTTTTTTTATCTAAAATTTTACCAAAAACTTTGGCCTCAATATTTTTGGTTAACCTAAAAGATTTATCAATTACACCAACAGCTGTAATAAGGGCAACAAAACCAAGACTTCCTATTAAAAAAACATGAACACTTCCGAAGTAAAACGATTCTGCAAAATATATGCTGAATACAAGTATTCCAGCGTTGGCTATAACAAGGATTGCTGTCGAAATTTGTGATATAAGCAACCCCGGCCTGAATAAACAAAACAAAAGATTCCTATTATTCCTTGCAATCAAACCCAAAATATAAATTAATAAAAACATCAAAAAGGTAAAAATTAATGTAGCAACCGACGCGTAAAATAACTTGTTTATTGAATTATACTCACCACACACACCAGCAAAAGCTGGGCTAAGATTTTTATATTTACAAATTTTTGCAAGCTTAATTTTATTTAGAAAAGCTTTGTTGTGACTTACATCAACACCTCTTTTTTCCTTAAAAACTTGTATCATGGTATGTTCATATTTTTTTTCATACCCATTAGATACTAAGCTACTAACTAAAATTCCAATTATTGGGATCAAAACTATAAATCCCATAATAATTAAAAATTTTTTTAAATTTCTCATATTGTTTCCTCGGTTTGTGCTAACCAGTTTGAATTTAACAGAATAGTGGCTTTTGCCTAATATAAAGTCAATATAAATATTTATAAAAGCGTTCGTTAAATTGGCGTAAATGCTCAATTAATTAACAATTTTTGCGAGAATTATATACTAGCTAAAATAATTGTTTTATCCTATCTGTTATACAAGCAATAATAAGCTTTAAATCTGCCGATAAGATAAAAACATAGTGCAGTCAATGGTTGACATTTTTGCTGCTATTAGCGACTATATGTTTAAGGTGCTTCAAAACATCGTGTAGCGGAACCCGCCCCGACAGTAGCGGTGTTTTTTTATCTGATCGGGGTTGGGTTAATGCAATACCCGTAAGGGAAATACACCCGCCGCCTACACGCGGTTTTGAGACCCCGATCGCCAGTTTACGCTGGTAAATTCAAAATACGTGTAGGAGACAATCTCATGGATAATATTTTTATTCTTAACCCATCTGTTACTATTTTAAATCTCAAAGACGCCATCGATGAAAGATTAACAAAAACCAAAGCAATTGCTAATTGTTTACTAACCCAAGATTGTAATCATTACGAATCTAACAACAGCATACTTCATGGCGTTCTTTGGGCAATTGATGATTATTTAAGTGAAATAGAATGTTTGATTGCAAAACTATTGCAAAATTAGAGTATAAACACTTTCCCCGCAACAATCCGCGGGGAAACACACAAGGCAAAGGAACCCGCACAGGAACCCAAAAAGAAAAAGCGACCTTTAGCCGCTCTAAAAACCCCTATAACCCCTTGATTTAACTGAAGCTGGCGATAGGAATCGAACCTACGACCTACTGATTACAAATCAGTTGCTCTGCCTGCTGAGCTACGCCAGCTTTGTCTTTGAAAGCTGTGAAACAGGATTTTAGTAAATATAATAGCTCATCGCAATTAATATTTAACTTAACAAACAATAACAGATCTGGATCCCGCGATCAACAAACTAGGTCGCGGGATGACGACTGTGAATCTTGGATCCCGCGGTCAACAAACCAGGCCGCGGGATGACAACCTAACCTACAATCCCACCCGGCGCAACAGGGCTTTCACTTCACGATCACTTAACTCAACCCATTGTCCACGCGGGAGTGAGCGCGGTAATTTTATGCCGCCAAATCGAATGCGTGATAATTTGTTAACTTTTAGTCCTTGTGATTCCCATAAGCGTCTCACTTCGCGGTTACGTCCTTCGCGCAGCACTACGTGATACCATTGATTCGCGGCATCACTCTCAAAACTACGAACACGACGAATTTTAACAAACCGCGCATGTCCATCTTCTAATTTAACGCCGTGCAATAAATTATCTAAAATTTCTTGACTCACCGCCCCCAAAACTCTAACTGAATATTCCCGTTCAATTTGCTTCGATGGATGCATCAATCGATTCGCTAATTCTCCGTTATTGGTAAACAATAATAAACCTGAAGTATTAATATCTAAACGCCCTACTGAAACCCAACGCGCATTATGCAAAATCGGCAAACTATCAAAAACAGTTTTGCGATTTTTTTCATCCGAACGCGTACAAACTTCACCAATAGGTTTGTGATAAATCAATACTCTTGCAGTCAAAGTTTTTGCTGGAATTCTTTTAACTAAACGACCATCAACAGAAATTTTTTCCTGATCGGTAACGCGATCACCAAGTTTAGCAATTTTACCATCAACGATAATTCGACCGTCCGCAATCCATTGCTCAATTTGTCGGCGCGAAGCTAAACCCAGATTTGCTAAGACTTTTTGAATTTTTTCAGATTTCACAATTTATTCACAACTTTTCAATAAACAGGGATAAAAACAGCCTGGATCCCGGATCAACAAGCTGGGTCCGGGATGACGACTGCAAATCCTGGATCCCGGATCAACAAGCTGGGTCCGGGATGACACTGCAGGTGCTTCAGATTTCACAATTTATTCGATTATATCTTCGGAAGCTTGACCAAAACTTTCTTCTGCTTCACTATACATATTTAACAAGTCATCAGTAAGCACATCAACATCGTCTTGCGTTTCATCCGCAATCATTTCATCACTAGCAGCATTATTAATAACATCTTCAACAACATCATCCTGTACTGCATTTGCCGCAATTAAATTTTCTTCTGCGATAACATTTTCAACTGCAGCATCAAGCTGTTCTTGTAATTTTTCACCAGCCTTATCTAAATCACGTACTTCAGCTAACGGCGGCAGATCTTCTAAACTTTTTAAACCAAAATAATCAAGAAATGCTTTAGTTGTAGCATACAATCCTGGTTTTCCTGGAACATCGCGATGACCAACAACTTTTACCCATTCGCGTTCTAATAAAGTTTTCATTATGGATGTACTCACGGTCACACCGCGTACTTCTTCGATCTCTCCACGCGTAATTGGTTGTCGATAAGCAACCAACACCAATGTTTCCAATAATGCCCGCGAATATCTTGGCGGACGTTCTTCCCATAAACGTTTTATCCATTTTGCTAAATCTGCTTTAACCTGAAACTGATAACCGCTCGCTAATTCTTTTAATTCCACACCATGCTCAGCATAATTTTCAATTAGATCCTGCAGCGCCTGTCGAATTTCTTTTTTATCCGGCCTTTCCGCTTCGTTTGCAAACAACGCAACAATGCGCTCAACTGAAAGCGGTTCATTTGATGCAAATAAAGCACCTTCAATAATACGATGTAATTGTTTCAAATCACTCATAACTTATCACCTCTGAATTAACCGCAGCTTTAATGTGCAATTGTCCAAAAGCATCAGATTGCACCACTTCAATTAACGCATTTTTAAATAATTCTAAAATCGCAATAAATGTCACTACAACGCCCATGCGTCCTTCAGCAAAATCGAAAAAAGCTGTAAACGGCACAAACTCTTCCGCTTCCACTTGTTGCAAAATACGTTTAATGCGATCACTCACCGACAACACTTTGCGTTTAATATGATGATGCGCTCTTAATTCAACCCGTTTTAACACATCATGAAAAGCAAAAATTAAATCCTTATAATCAACTTGTGGTTTTGGTTTTTCAATCTCCCATTTTGGAACATCAGCAAAAGCTGCAAATGTATCACGCTCACGCCGCGGTAATTCGTTTAAATCTTCTGCTGCTTGTTTATAACGCTCATATTCCTGCAAGCGTCTAATTAATTCTGCGCGCGGATCTTCTTCTTCACCTTCTTCATTAATTATTCGCGGCAACAGCATGCGTGATTTGATTTCCGCTAACATCGCCGCCATTACCAAATAATCTGCCGCTAAATCCAAATGCAGTTCTTTCATCATTTCAACATATTCCATGTATTGCCGAGTAATTTCAGCAATCGGAATATCCAAAACATCGATATTTTGTTTTTTGATTAAATATAGTAATAAATCTAAAGGACCTTCAAATGCCTCGAGAAAAACTTGTAATGCTTCTGGAGGAATATATAAATCTTGCGGCAAAGAAGTAATCGCTTCCCCTTGAACCTTTGCATAAGAGGTTACTGCTTCCACGCTAACTTGTGATTCTGTCCCAACCTGTTGTGCCTCTACCTCTGTCATCTCACGCCAAACCTATAATATCCTGCACTTCTTCAATAGTTTGCTTTGCAACATCACGCGCCGCTTCACAACCCTCAGCAACTATAGTACGCACCAAATTCGGATTATTCACAAATTTCTGCGCTTGCTCACGAATTGGAGCCTGTTCTTTAATGATAGCTTCAATCAATGGCTTTTTGCAATCAATACATCCTATACTTGCAGAACGACACCCTTCACATACCCAATTTTTCACCTCATCATCAGAATACACCTTATGCAGCTTCCATACCGGGCATTTTTTTGGATCACCTGGGTCAGTCCTACGTATCCTGGCTGGATCAGTCGGCATAGTACGAATCTTGGTTTCAACCTCTTTGGGATCCTCGCGTAGTCCAATCGTATTATGATACGATTTAGACATCTTCTGCCCATCCAGTCCTGGGAATTGCGGAACATCAGTCAATAAAGCCTCTGGCTCCGGCAAAATAATCTTACCGCCGCCTTCTAAATACCCAAATAAACGCTCTCGATCATTAAGCGTCAAATGGCCCTGACCTTCTACCAAAGCGCGCCCTTTCTCCAATGCTTCCAGCTTGCCCTTTTCCTGATAACTATTCATCAGCTCACGATATAGTTTCGCCTGTTTTTTCCCTAGTTTTTTGATGGCACTTTCTGCTTTTTGCTGATAATCAGCATCACGCCCATATAAATGATTAAAACGCCGCGCAATCTCACGCGCTAATTCTACATGCGGTACCTGATCCTCACCAACTGGCACTTGATCTGACTTAAATACTAAAATATCAGCCGCCTGCAGCAATGGATAACCAAGAAAGCCATAAGTAGATAAATCCTTATCTTTAAGCTTTTGCTGCTGGTCTTTATAAGTCGGCATCCGCTCCAGCCAGCTTAAAGGGGTAATCATTGACAAAAGCACGTGTAATTCAGATATTTCAGGCACTTTTGACTGAATAAAAATATGTGCCGCTCCCGGATTCACCCCTGCTGCCAGCCAATCAATCACCATATCCCAGGTGGCTTGCTTAATTTTTTCCGGAGTAGCATATTCCGTAGTTAACGCATGCAAATCAACCACACCAAAAAAACAGTCATATTCATGCTGTAATTTAAGCCAATTTTTCAATACCCCATGGTAATGGCCCAAATGCAAGCCACCAGTTGGCCGCATCCCTGATAAAATCCGTTGTTGTGTAGTCATAATTCCCTCGAAAAAATCCGTCATCCCGGATCCAGTTAGCTGATCCGGGATCCAGCAAAAAACAGCCTGGATCCCGCGGTCAACTAACAAAGCCGCGGGATGACTACATATATAAATTTAGTCCTGTATTATGCAGGAAAATTGGTCAAAAATAAATCTTTATGGTTCTTAAAATCATGCTAAACTGCTTTTGATGAACAGCCAAACCACACAAATCATCCAACAAGCAATTAAATTACTACGTAACGGCAAATTAGTCGCAATACCAACTGAAACTGTTTATGGCTTGGCAGCAGATGCCACTAACATTAATGCGGTAAAAAAAATCTTTGCGGTAAAAGGCAGACCGCTTAATCACCCATTACCACTAATGGTAGCACGCGAAACCGACTTAAATAATTTAGCAATTGATATTCCAAAAATTACTTATAAATTAACCGAAAAATTTTGGCCTGGGCCATTGACGATTGTTTTAAAAAAATCACCTAGCATTTCTACAATTATTACTGGCGGACTTGAAACAATCGCACTGCGTTGCCCTGATCATCCGCTTACACAAAAAATCTTACAAAGTTTTCCGCAGGGACTTGCTGTGCCTTCCGCAAATTTATTTGGAGAACCACCCCCAATTTCTGCAGAAGAAGTTAAACAAACTTTAGGAAATAAAATAGACTTGATTGTTGATGGCGGTGAATGCAAACTAAAATCTGCTTCTACCATCGTAGACTTAACTTGCGAAAAACCAAAAATTTTGCGCCAAGGACCGATTCCGCAAACAGAAATTAATAATTTATTTTTTTCACAAATTTAAGATTTCCTTAAGAATTAAGTGTTAAACTATAAAAATATTTTTTCAAATCGGGGAATAAAAAATGCTAACAAAAACAAAACCGCTAAAAAACACTCTAAAATTAATAAAAAAATATGGTGCCAAACTTGTAAACGGAACTATTAAAGATAATGAACTGAAAACTCTAGCAAAGCAAAAAAACTTTACAGTAACTGGCTGTAATAAACAAGAAGCTATGATTGATTTTGTGATCACAATTGCACCATTTTTAACAAAACAACAATTACATCACACAACCTCAAAACTAATAACAGCTGATCTAAAGCATGCCCAAAAAAATACTTTTTGGCGAAACAATCATCTAAGTAAATATTTCGCAGCTTATGAAGTAATAAAATCATTAAAATCACAAAAAATTAGTGTTCTACCAGATGAACTCACAAACCATTTCTTTAACCACAAAAGTGAACTTAAGACACGCATGAGTAATTGTTATAACGATTTAAGTAGTATTCTCACAACAATGATATTTCCAAACGCTGTTAAATTAGTAGCAGCAAGATTACAAGGAGATTACAAATTCAAAATTACACCATCATTCAATAACAAAAAGCAAACATCAAAATATGATAATATAATTGACATACAAATAACTAGTCCACAACTGGAAAAATGTTTAAAAAAACAAATAAAACTAAATTACCCTGAAAAAAACCCTAACCAAAAACCACATCCATTAGCAGAAACAAACGCATTTAAAAAACTCAAAAAATCTATAAAAACCATAAGGGACAGATCAACCTACAAAGACCTGCTTAAAGCGCATGGAATACAACAAATTGTTAATGCAATCGAAACAAATAAAAGCAACAAAAAAATCCTGCAAATTATCGCAGGTAACAAACAAAACATCATTAAAAATACCGGCACCGGATTTTATGCTTTTTTTAATTGTGGATGTTGCGGCGGATATCAATCAAAATCCCATAAATTATTAGACAAAATTAAAAACATACTAGAAAATCCAGAACCACCCACCGAAAAAACACCGTTAATTTAACCTACTATACAAATAAATAAAAAATTATAATTTAGAGATTATTTTTCTTTCTAACCATATCAACAGCAACACACACTTGCTGTGCTGCTTGTAAAATACGCGGCCCAGGGCGTTCTAAAGTAACTGAATCTACAGTAAAAACATGATGATTTTTAACGGCATTCAACTGTGGGTAATCATCCCATCCTTTAACCGCAAGATCACCAAACCCCGCTTGTTTACTTACCAAAATTAATTGCGGATCAGCCGCTAACACACTCGCAAGACCAACACGCGGAGCTATAATTGATGTTTCAGCAAAAATATTTTTCCCGCCACATAGATTAATAACTTGCCCAACCATTGATTTTTTATTTAAAGTCAATAACGGCTGCCAAGATAATTCATAAAAAACTTTTATTGGTTTTTTATTCGCATAATTATTTTTTAATTTTAAATAATTCTGCATGAATTTATTTGAAACTTTGCCCGCGGTTGTTTGCGTTCCAACTAACTTACCAATTGCTAAAATATTTTTTGGAATGTCAGTTACTTTATCAAATGATGCAGCATATACTGTAATACCTAATTTTCTTAATTGATTAATCTGCTCAGATGGATTTCCTCCCTGCCAAGCAAGCACCAAATCAGGATGTAAACTAATAATCTTTTCTATATCCAAATCATTACATGCCGCAACTACTGGAATTTTTTTGGCAGCTTTTGGATAATCACTAAAACATGAAACACCAACTAATTTTTTTCCCGCTCCCACAGCAAAAACAATCTCAGTTAAATTTGGAGCAAGCGCAACAATCCGCTGCGCTGGACGCGCAATAACAATTGCCGGACAGACCAATAACAAAAAAACTAACACAAATTTGACTACTCTTAAATTCATGCACGCAGAGTATCAATGTTATGGGGTCAAGTCTAGACTTAACACTCATTTGGTAGTATTCTTATTGGCTACATTTGACAAAAATATGGTGCAAATATGATCAGCGAACAATATAACCCACAGGAAATAGAACAAAAAATCCAACAAAAGTGGGAAGAACACGCAACTTTTCAAGTCACCGAAGATCCCGGAAAAGAAAAATTCTATTGCCTCTCGATGTTTATCTATCCCAGTGGAACCTTACACATGGGGCACGTGCGTAACTATACAATTGGAGACGTTATTTCCCGCTATCAAATGATGCAGGGAAAAAATGTTCTACAACCAATGGGATATGATGCTTTTGGTTTGCCAGCAGAAAACGCTGCAATCAAAAACAAAATCGCTCCTGCTAAATGGACTTACAAAAACATTGATGCAATTCGCAAACAACTTAAACAATTGGGTATCGCGTATGACTGGAATCGCGAATTTGCAACTTGCCAACCAGAATATTATAAATGGGAACAATGGATATTTACCAAAATGCTAGAAAAAGGCTTGGTATACCGAAAAAATTCTGTAGTTAATTGGGATCCCGTAGACCAAACCGTCTTAGCCAACGAACAAGTAATTAACGGTAAAGGATGGCGCAGCGGCGCACCGATCGAACGACGCGAAATTCCGCAATGGTTTTTCAGAATTACTGCATACGCTGAAGAACTATTAAATGATTTAGACAAACTTGATGGTTGGCCGCATCAAGTTAAAACTATGCAGCGCAATTGGATCGGCCGCTCAAAAGGCGCAGAAATTAAATTTATTGTAAAAGATGATCCTATTGTTTTGGAAGTTTACACTACGCGCGCTGATACAATTTACGGCGCCACATTTATTGCAATCGCAGCTGCTCATCCCCTCGCAAAAGAGGCTTCCGAAAAAAACCCAAAAATTAAAAAATTTATTGAAACATGCCAACATGTCAAGGTTGCAGAAGCCGATCTTGCCACTATGGATAAACAAGGCATAGATACAGGATTTAAAGCAATTAACCCGATGACTAAAACTGAAATGCCAATTTGGATTACCAATTATGTAGTAATGGAATATGGTTCCGGTGCAGTAATGGCAGTTCCATCACACGATCAACGCGATTTTGAATTTGCACGTAAATATGATTTACCATTAAAAAAAGTTCTAAAAGGCGATTATGATGAACAAACACAAAATAAAGCTTATAGTGAACCAGGAATATTAATTAATTCTGATGAATTTAATGGCCTTACCACTAAAGAAGCATGCATTGCCATCACCGAAAAATTAAAACAAAATAATCTCGGACAAGAAAAAATTAATTATCGTCTACGCGATTGGGGAATTTCCCGACAACGTTACTGGGGGACACCAATCCCAATTATTTATTGTGAAAAATGCGGAGACGTGCCTGTTCCCGAAAAAGATCTTCCAGTAATATTACCAGAAGACGTAAAATTTACCGGCGCGACCTCACCACTAAATCAAATGCCGGAATTTTATGAAACCACTTGTCCCAAATGTGGCTGCAAAGCACGGCGCGAAACTGATACGTTTGATACATTTGTTGATTCATCCTGGTATTACGCACGCTTTGCTTGTTATGATCAACATAACAGTATGCTTGATGACCGCGCAAAATATTGGACTCCAGTAAATCATTATATTGGCGGAATTGAACATGCAGTATTACACTTATTGTACGCAAGATTTTTTAACAAAGTAATGCGTGATTTTGGCATGCTAAACTCCGATGAACCATTTACCAATTTATTAACTCAAGGCATGGTACTAAAAGACGGTGCCAAAATGTCAAAATCCAAAGGCAACACTGTTGATCCACAAGCTTTAATTGATAAATACGGTGCTGATACCGTACGGGTTTTTACAATTTTTGCCTCACCGCCAGAACAAAGTTTAGAATGGTCAGACAGCGGCGTTGAAGGTGCACATCGATTTTTAAAACGCCTTTGGGCTTTTGCACATAAAAATCAGCAATACATCGAAAACGAAAACATTGCACAAGAAAAAAGCTCAATTGCAGATGAAACATGGAAACAAGCAACTCCACAACAACAAGAAATACGCCATCAAATCCATGCAATCTTAAAACAAGCGAATTATGATATAGAAAAATTGCAATTTAATACCGTAATATCAGCTTGCATGAAACTGCTGAATATTCTGCATGAAATATCTGCAGAGAATATCATTACCCAACAATTAATTCATGAAGGCTTTAGCATTATCTTGCGATTATTAAGCCCGATTGCACCACACATTACGCAGCACTTATGGAAAAAATTACATTATGGTAAAAATATATTAAAAGCCCACTGGCCCAAACCAGTAAAAGCAGCTTTACAGGCTGATACCATAAAAATTGTTGTACAAGTGAACGGTAAATTACGTGATAACATTATGGTACCAAATAACGCCGACAAAAATACAATTGAACAAACCGCGGTTAATAGCACCAGGGTAAAACCTTATCTTGTTGATAAAAAAATCAAAAAAATCATTGTGGTTCCAGGGAAATTAGTTAATATTGTGGTTTAAGGTGTCTGACACCGCAACGCGGTGTCAGACACCAATTGAGGCAATAAATGAACATTGTAAAACAAACATCAATCTTGATTATTACTGCTTTGTTACTGACCGGCTGCGGCTTTCATTTAAGAGGAATACAACCATTGCCGCCACAACTACGCGTCATGTATTTACAAAGTAATTCACCGTACTCAGATTTTACTAAACAACTAAAAAATGCGTTTAGATTGTCCAAAGTAAAATTAGTTAATGACTCCAAACAAGCACAAATTATTTTATATATATCAAGAGAAAACTTTTACACGAACCAAACCACTGTCGCCAGCACCGCACAAAAACGCAACTATAATGCAACTTATACTATTACCTATAGCTTGCAAAACAAATATGGCAACACTATTGTAAAACCGAAATCCATTAACACCACTGACACTATTACAGTCAACCAAAATGAAATATTAGAAAACAGCAATAAATTAAACATTGCCAAACAAACGCTAATACGTAATTTAATTATGAAATTAATGTTTCAATTAACATCAAAAAACACTATTCTCATACTTAACAAATATTCAGCAATTAAACATGAAAATCACCATTGACCGCCTAAAATCAACTTTAAATAAATCATTATCACCGATTTATTTAATTGGCGGCGATGAAACCTTATTGGTTGAAGAAACGTCCATAATGATTCGTGAACATGCACAACAAAATAATTTTACTGAACGGCAAGTTTTTCATGTTAACCCCAAATTTGATTGGAATAATTTACTAGCCAGCGCTAATAGTTTGTCTCTGTTTGATGATAACTCTATTTTAGAACTGCGTATGCCAAGTGACAAAATAAATGAAGCTGGGAAAAAAGCTTTACAAAATTATGCCGCCAACCCACCACAAAACAAGATTCTATTAATTATTACTAAAAAACTCAGTGCTCCAACACAAAATACCAAATGGTATAAAGCGATTGAAAAAGCCGGCATATTTGTACAAATTTGGCCAATCACCTCACAGCAACTACCAAATTGGATTTCACAAAAATTAAAACAACACAATATCACCATGGATAAAAATGCAATTAACTTTTTAGCAGAAAATACCGAAGGTAATTTATTAGCCGCCAAACAAGCTATCGAAAAAATTACATTACTGTATGATAAAAAGCACTTAACCTTACAAGAAGTTGTTGCAGCAATTAGTGATAACGCGCGTTTTGATGTGTTTGCCTTAACAGATACTGCATTAAGCGGCGATACAAAACGCACCACCCGCATTTTAACTGGTCTAAAAGATGAAGGTGTTGAACCAATTTTGATATTATGGACATTAGCACGTGAAATTCGCAGTTTATCTCTAATGCAGCATCAATTACAACAAGGAACATCAATCGATAACATCCTATATAAAAATCACGTATGGGAAAAAAGAAAACCTTTTATTAGACTTGCCTTAAAACGCCATAACCAAAAATCATTGCTAAAATTATTACAACTTGCTGCTAAAGTTGATCGCATTATTAAAGGCGCAGAAATTGGTAACATTTGGGATGTGTTATTGTCATTGAGCATTAAATTAAGCAGATAATTACCTATGCTTACTGATGTTATGTAGAAGCCGGCATTGTCAAGCAGCAAGTGCGACAACGTAAAAAAGCATATTTTGTGATAACTTTATCATTGTATTAATTTTTTAAATTGTCGCCCGAGTTTAAGTTTTTTTACAATCTCTTCTCTATTAACTGGTTGATCGCTTAATGCTATCTTATGTAAAATACGATATTGTTGCCATTCTGTAGAGTTATATAAAATAGTCAATATATCTACTGCCAGATTTTCCGGATAGTCATCGTCTGTTCCGGTTTTATTACCCGCAACGCTAATAACAGTGTCGTATGTTGGTAACCATATGTAATAGAAATAGCATCCTAATGTACCACCTTCGTAAAGCCATGTTTCACCAAACGGTTTAATATCAAATTCTAAAATGCCAAGCCCAAATCCTCCTATTTTAAGATTTACCGGGTATCCAGGAATGCAATTATTACCACCAGTTCCTGTGCAAATTAAAGATTTCATTTCCGTCAATTGCTGAGGTTTAGTTACTTGTCCGCTAAAAAGGGCCCTAACCCAACGTACAATGTCGCGGGTATTAGCTAACATGCATCCTGCTGCACCGCCCCATGATATATTTGGGCTAGACACATCTTTTAAAACTCCATCATCATATAAATAAACGTTCACAGCTCTGTTAAGGATTCCCGTTGAATAATTGACATCGCTATAATACGTATCCAGCAAATTTAGGTGAGTGGAACCCAGCAATCTTTCATTCATAACTTGTTCAACAGTTTTTCCCGTAATTTTGCCAATTATCATTCCTGCTAAAATATAATCAGTGTTAGAGTAATGCCAACCTTTACCTGGTTCAAAATAACCGGCGTGTTGTGCAGCAAAATCAATTAATTGGAAAGGTGTCCATAATTTACTAAGGTCGTCCATAACAGCACTCATGAATGCTTGATCTTCTGTATAATTATAAATACCGCTTGTCATATTAAGCAGCTGCCTAATGGTGACATTTCGCCACCAGGAAGGCCAAGAAGGAAATTGTGAAAAATCAATATATTTGCTGATTGGGTCATCAATGCTTAATTTTCCTTCCGCTTCCAACTGCAAAATAACCGCTGAAACAAATGATTTAGTAATGCTGCCAATTTGAAATAAATTTCCCGTTGTTATATCTATGGAGCCTGCTACTTTTGTAGTACCACTTTCAAAATCGCGCGTAGTATATTCTCCTGGTAAACTAATGCTAACTTGCATACCGGGAACTTTATATTTAGTGCGGCAATTATTTAAAGCTTCTTGTATCTTCAAATTAGTTGAGGAAGCATAAGCGGCATGCGATATAGCAAATATCAATGTTGCAATAACAATAGCAGTAATTCTAAAAATCGTGATTTTTTTACAAAACATAATTAACCTCAAATGGTTTTATTTTAGAGCATGTAAAATCTTTAAATATCAAATGCAAGTTTATAATATATTATAGATGATTTTACACAAAACAATTTTATGTATAAGTTTTGTATAAAAATGGTTGCTAATGCTTAAATGAAATTGGCAGCGCAATCAGAAACTTTGTGCCTTTTAAGGTGGAATCAGATACTTCTATAGTTCCATGATGTAATTCAACAATAGTTTTAACGATGCTTAAGCCTAAACCGTAGCCTTCAATTAAACCATTGTGTTCTTGTTCTAGTCGTATAAAGGGCTCAAAGATAATTTTTTTGTCTTCGTCAGGAATAACAATACCATCATCGTCAACAGCAATATACAATTTTTCATCCGTATCCCAGGCGGAAATCTTCAAGTGTTTTTTTGCAAAACGAATAGCATTATCGAGTAAGTTATCAAGCACATACCCTATGTATTTTTTATCTACTTTGGCGCATTTAATTTTAGATAAATTAAAAGCAGATAAAATTTTAATATTTTTCTTATTGTGTATTAATTTATCAACACTGGCTTTAATAAAATCAATAATATTTTCTGCCTTAAAATTAAGTTTAAATTGCTTAGATGTTAATCGCGAATAGCATAGAAAATTATTAGTTAGATCATTTAATTCATTTAAATTTTCTTTCAAATATCCGATATTTTGTTGTAATTCTTTCGCAGATTGTAACTTTTCCATTTTTTCCAAAATAAACAGCATTCTGGAAATAGGAATACGGCTTTCGTGCGCCACTAATCTAGTTAAAGCTTGCTGTGATTTCATTAAATTTTTTATCCGTTGACCCATTTCAACTATATTATCATATACTCGATACATGCTCGAATATTTAGACAGCGTAGTAGTAAAATTAAAGTCGCCGCGACTATAATGATCTGTTATAGTAAAAATTTTGCGAATGGCTCTTCCAAAAAACAAATGCGAAACAAAAAGAAAGCAAAGCATAACACATAAAAAAGCTGCATAAATTAAGTGAACTTCATACTTATCTAAATAATCAATCGGCATTGGACCGCTACGAATCAAAAAGTTTGTATCAGGAATTTTAGCATAAAAGTTTTGAATTTCTTTTTTGCCGGTTTCTTCAACTGTAGCGTCATTATTTCTTAAATTATCTAACTCTGCCGCAGATAATCCCGCACTAGTTTGTTTAATAATTAACAATGGATAACCGTAAATTTTTTGTATTTTTTTGATCATTTGATTCCATTGTTTTTTAGGAGTATTTTGCAGTTCCATAACTATAAGTTGATTATTCCAGGCAAGCATATAACGAAAAATTTCACTTAATGAAAGCTCATGTGTTTTAAAGACATATTGAGTATTAGGAATTATTTTATATGAAATAATATTGCTGTCTACAATACCAAGAAAAATCCGCATATCATATTGTTTAATCAAGATGCCTTTTTTCTTCAGCTTGTTAATTTCGCGTGTAGATAAGTCGAGCTCGGAAATTGGTAACACTTTTATATAGGCAGAAAATTTTGGCCTCATCTTTGCGATTTTATTATTCCATTGTGATAGCGGATATTTTTTTAATTTTAGTTGTAAAAAATTTAACATCCCATTATTTTTTTTAATCATAGTATTTCTTGCTACAATGGTTCCAATGATGTTCGTTGTCATATTCATAAAACCAAATGCACATATGGTGAAAACAACCAAAAAGACCATGTATTTTAATATGAGATTTTTCATTGTTAGTTCCACGACTCTGATATAAAAATGTAACCTAAGTTGCGCACGGTTTTAATGCGTTGAGGATTTTCAATACTATCTTGTAGTTTTTTCCTAAGATAAGATACTCTAAGATCAATGGTTCTATCAACACCGTCATGATGAGTTCCGCGCAATGCTAACATGATATTATCACGATTTACTACTTTATCAGCATTGTTGGCTAAAAATACTAAAAGTTCATATTCTTTCGGTTTTAACGATATTTGTTGATCGTTCAACATAACTACGCGTGTAATAAGATTGATTTTTAATTTTCCGAATTTAAGTTCAGTAATTTTTTTTATTTCTTTATCACGCCGTATTAAAGCCTTTAAACGTGCCGCTAATACTCGAGGCTCAATTGGTTTATTGATGTAATCATCGGCACCAATATTTAACCCAGATATTTGGGTTTCATCATCATCTATAGCGGTCAACATAACAACCATACCGCTATAACTTGCTCTTATAGATTTACAAACCTGAATGCCATCTAAACCAGGAAGCATAATATCTAAAATTACTATGCCTGGTTGTTCTCTAATAATACGAAATACTGCTTTATCACCTCTGGATTCGCAGTTGACACTATATCCCAATTCAATCAAAAACGATTGAATTAATTTAGCAAGTCGTTCGTCATCTTCAATTAATAAAATATTAGTCATTGATTTTATACCATAACTGTTTAAAAAGACTTGATTTTAAGTGTGATAAGAGTAACAAAAAATATGGTCATATACAATATTTTTACAAAAAGCTCCATGTATAGTTTTTGTATAAGATTTGCAAACCAATCAAATTTTTCTATAAAAGCAACCTATAATAAGCTTGGTCACAGCTTAAATAGTTGTGAATTTAAAATTATTAGCGCGCAATGCACTTAAAATTAAAATGATGGTTTATGAAAAATTTAAAAATAATAATGTTCTTATCATTATGCTTTAGCTTAGCTATTAGCCACGCGGCTTCGCTTACTAAAGAAAACTATGCTCATCTTTGGAGCATACTTTTATATCGCGGGCAAACCGTTAAGGAAAACCTTAACAAAATTATTTTTAATGGCAAAAGAACATATGTGCACGAAAATGTGTATTCTGCCGAATTATCTCGGATTTTTTACCAGAATAATTTTTTGAGTTTTCAAATAGCCGGCAACATAGCTAGTAGAATTGCAGCCTCAAAATATTACAATGGCTCTCATCCAATCTTTGAAGAAGATATATATGTCAAACTATATTACCTCGCCTTTCCATGGAATCGGTGGATAAACACCACCGTTGGTGTTGGTGAAGGTATTTCCTATACGAATGAACTTCCTTGTCCGGAAAAAGATTGCTATAGTGGCAGAAACTCCAAAAAACTATTAGATTTTATGACTTTTGAAATTACCATGGGGTTACCTGCGTATCCTCAATGGCAAATAGTTGGGCGCATTCATCATCGCAGCGGCGCTTTCGGTGTTTTTGCCACCAAAAAAGGTTCTCCAGGATCCAATGTTTTAGGCTTGGGAATAAGATGTTTTTTTGGATAAAAATTTAAATATTATAAGAAGATAATTGTAAAGTTAGACACATTTAATAGCCTTTATTTTTATCTACTACATTTAGTAACTCTTCACCAGATTTCATTCGACGATAATTGGTAATAATTTGTTTGACCGCATTTTTAGAAATCGGGTTAGAAGACATGTGCGGAGTCACGATAATTTTTGGATGATGCCAAAATGGATGCTCTAGCGGCAAAGGCTCTTTGCGGAAAACATCCAAGCATGCACCAAATAAATGATTGCTATCTAACAAAGAAATCAAATCTTCATCAACCAACAAAGCACCACGCGCAACATTTACTAAATAAGCATCTTTGGGCAATTGTGATAAAATCGCATAATTTAAAATATTTTTAGTCTTCTCAGTAACTGGTAAAAAACAAACTAAAATTTTGCTGCGCGCGAGAAAACTTGGCAAACCCTTTTCTCCAGAAAAAACCGTTATTTCTGCATCAGGTTTTGGCGAGCGACTCCAGCCAATCACTGGATAACCTAATGTTTGTAGTTTTAGCGCTGCATCCATGCCAAGACTACCAACTCCCATAATGCCAACCGTTAAATCAGTTATATCAATTTCCGGAATTTTAGTCCAAACTTTTGTATGCTGTTGAAGTTTATACTCAATTAAATGCCTACGATAATTACACACAGCCATTACCACATATTCTGACATTTGAATACGCATCGCAGGATCAACTATACGTGTAACGAATGTTTCTTGCGGAATTTTTTTTAAATCAATATGATCAATTCCTGCAGCCAATGAGGAAATACATTTTAAATTCGGAAAAACATTATAATCAATGTCCTCATAACTCCAAACGGCAATAAACTCAACTTTTTCTACATCTATACCTCTTGGCCAAACATAAAGCTCTATATCCCTAGCCTGGTTGTGAAACTCTTTCACCCACGAATCTGCATTTTTGAAATCAGAAACAAACAATAATGCCATAAAATTCTACCTGTATATAAAACACATCGTACAGTTTAACATAAAATGCTGTAATTTTTATTTTTTATTTTTTATTTTGTAATGATTTCGTGATAAAATGAATTTATAATGAACACTTTAACTTCCATCGGCATTTTAGGCGGAACTTTTGATCCAATTCATCTTGGACACATTAAAATTGCTGAACATGCGTTAAAAAAATGTAACCTACAAAAAGTTATTTTTATTCCATGCCACACACCCGCACATCGCTATCAACCTATTGCAACCGCTATACAACGCTTAACCATGATACAATTGGCAATTAAAGATTATCCTAATTTTATTGCTGATGACCGGGAAATAAAGCGTCAAGGCACTTCATTTATGATCGACACTTTAAAATCATTAAAACAAGATTATCCTGAAAGTTCTCTCTGCTTAATTCTTGGAACTGATGCATTTGCAAACCTTGATACCTGGCATCAGTGGCAACAATTAACTAATTATGCAAATTTTATTGTAATAAATAGGCTTGGCGTTAAAATCGAAATATCCTCACCAATTAAGGAACTACTAAAAAATTCCGAAATTTTTGATCCGACTGCATTTCAACACAAACCGAATGGCTTGATTTATCAACTACACATAACACCTATTCCAATCTCCGCAACCAAAATTCGCAAACAATTGCACGAGCACAAATCACCGACCGATTCACTGCCAAAAGCTGTATATGATTACATTCGTACAGAAAAAATATATGGGTATCAAATCTAGACTTGATACCCATTTTAATTACACTTCATTCTGTAATAATGGTTGGCTAACCTTATCATTATCGTTAGTATTAACATTAATATTATTATTATCATTGCCATTATTATTTCTTTTTTTAAAAAAAGCCTGATAACAGCAACATCCGCAGTACCCTACTCCAGCAATCCCCAAAAATAAGCCACTATACATTAAAGTGAATAATAAACTGACACAATTTTTATTGATCTCAAACTGCTCCCATTTTGTAGTATTCCAAGGTACTGTTTCACAAACGTTTAAAAATTTATATATAATGTTCTCTATAAATGTTTCTTTCATAATTACCTCCTATCTCATTGATTATTAAATTTCATGAATACGCATTGTATTTGCAGTATAAATATTTGTAAAATTTATATTAAAAATATATAATATTCATATCATGAATATTAGAAACCTGAATTTAAATCTTTTGCTGGCGTTAGAAGCATTGCTAACGGAAAAAAGTGTTTCTTTAGCAGCCAAAAAAAACCACATCACTCAAGCTGCCATGAGTAATTCCTTAAACAGATTACGCAATTTTTTTAAGGATCCGTTGTTAGTCAGAAGTGGTAAAAAAATGCTGCTTACTGCCAGGGCAACTGAATTATCGCCCAAAATTCATAAGATCTTAACCGAACTAGAAAACGCAATAAACCCAAACATATTTAACCCAAAAACCTCTGACCAAAAATTTGTTTTGGTTATGCCTGATTACACATCTCATTTAATCACCCCAAAACTTATGAACCACCTAAATAAGCACGCCCCTAACATTAAAATCATTATTTCCAATATACGCATAAATGACATTCAACATCACACCACAGAAAATATCTTAGCCATAGCTCCAGAAAGAATTTTGCCAAAAAATTTAAATGCTACAAAATTATTCACAGAAAACCTTGTTTGTGTCGCCGCGAAAAATAATCCTATTTTAAAACGTCGTCTAACTGTTGAACGTTTCTTACAAGCTGAACATTTGCAATTACAAATCAGAGAAAGTCACGATCAAAAATATTCAATGAATATTTACCGCTTATTAAATAAACGCAATATAAAATTGACTACACCGTATATTTCTGTTGCTTTGTACACTTTAGAACGAAGCAATATGATATCTATTCTACCTGAAAGCGTAGCAACTGAATTCAGAGAAAAATTTTCAACACAACCTTTGCCCTTTAAACTACCTAATATTGTAATCTGCCAAGCCTGGCCAAAACATCTAGATACCGACGTAGCACACATGTGGTTAAGAAATAGCATAAAAAAAATCTTTGGGGAAACCACTTAAATCAAGCCGAACCATGGTTGTCAAACCTAGATTTGACACCCGCTTTCTGGTACATTATGGCATTCTGGAGAAAACAAAATATGCCTAACACTAAAAACAACGATTTTCGCGCTTATGCTGCTGAAGTCATTAAAACAGAACTGGACGCAATTAACAGCCTGTTAGATAAAATTGATGAGAATTTTAATAATGCCTGCAAACAAATCCTTAATTGCCAGGGTCGTGTTGTAGTCACCGGTATGGGAAAATCAGGCCATATTGGCCGCAAAATTGCTGCAACCCTAGCCAGCACCGGCACTCCTGCATTTTTTGTCCATTCAGCAGAAGCCAGCCATGGTGACCTAGGCATGGTAACCAAGCAAGACGTAGTGCTAGCTATTTCTAACTCAGGATCAACCAGAGAAATCCTAACTATTCTGCCAATCATCAAAAGAATTGGGGCACCACTCATCTCGATTACCGGCAATAATTCATCACCAATTGCTAAACAATCCACAATAAATATTAACCTGGATATTACTTTGGAAGCTTGCCCATTAAATTTAGCCCCAACTGCCAGCACCACTGCCGCATTAGTAATAGGAGATGCTTTAGCCATAGCATTGTTAAAAGCACACGGCTTTACCAAAGAAGATTTTGCTCTTGCGCATCCAGCCGGACGATTAGGCAGACGCTTATTACTACAAATCTCCGATATCATGCGTACAAACCAAAGCATCCCGCAAGTACGAACCAAAACCCCACTCAAGGATGCATTAGTAGAAATGAGCCAAAAAAGCCTTGGAATGACAGCAATCACCAATAACGAAAATAAAATGATCGGTATTTTCACTGACGGCGACTTGCGCCGCGCACTTGATAAAGGAGTAAACGTACATCAAACCATTATTGACGATGTAATGACACAAAAATTTACCACCATCTCAGCAAACAACCTAGCAATTGAAGCATTCAACATTATGGAAGAACGTAAAATTAATGGTTTTTTTGTTGTCGATCAAAAACGTGAAATTATTGGTGCGTTTAACCTGCACGATTTACTTCAAGCTGGCGTAGTATGACACATTACTCCTCGAAATGAGTATATACCCATGAAAATAGAAATTGAAAGAAAAAATATTGCCGTTTTAATCGCCCTTACTTGTATCGTGGCCATTAGCGTTTGGTTTATTTACACCTCAAAATCAATCAAATTTGTTAAAGATTCATCCTTAACTCCTGATTCTTATATGATCGGCATCAAGGTCACACAAGTAAACAAAACTGGGCAATTAGAAAATACTTTTATTGCGACCAAAGCTCTTAATTATACCCAACAAAGTAAGACTATTTTTGACGCACCATTTATTATTCATAATGTACCAAACGCGCCTCCATGGCATATTACTGCAAAACACGGCCAAGTGCTCGAAAATGGAAAGACTATAATTTTAACAGATCATGTAAAAGCCCAACAATTACCTGGGCCAAATAGTCACAATGTAACTGTAACTACCAATAAATTAACTTATTATCCCAAAAAAGCGCTAGCAATTACTCACCAACCAGTGACCATTGAACAACCAGGCAGCATTATTCATTCAAAAGGATTACGAGCAGATTTGAACAAAAATGTAATTAAATTAATATCTAACGTCCATGGACAATATGGCAAAACTGGATCCACGGAACTCTTGCCTTAAGCCCTTTTACACGCTAACATAGCATGAAATATGAGCAATCTTAGAGCTGAACATTTAGAAAAAAGTTATAAACGTAAAGTCGTTGATAATGTAACCATCGAGGTCAACAGCGGTGAAATTGTAGGGTTATTAGGCCCCAACGGGGCTGGTAAAACCACTGCTTTTTATATGATTGTCGGCCTAATCAATAGCGACAAAGGCAAGATACTATTTGATCAACAAGACATTACAGAACTGCCCATGCATGAACGCGCAAGACTTGGCGTAGGCTATCTACCGCAAGAACCTTCTGTATTCCGCAAATTAACTGTAAAAGAAAATATTTTAGCTATTTTAGAACTGCAAAAAGAGCTAAACCTAAAACAACGTTTAGAAAAACTAGAATTATTATTAAACGAATTCCATATTGGGCCATTACGTGATAATGTCGCACTAAGTCTCTCTGGCGGCGAGAGAAGACGCGTAGAAATTGCTAGAGCACTCGCCAACGAGCCAAAATTTATTCTATTAGATGAACCTTTTGCAGGCATTGACCCAATATCTGTTGTTGACATTAAAGAAATCATCCAACACTTACAAAATCGTAATATCGGAATATTAATTACCGATCATAATGTACGCGAAACTTTAGATGTATGCAATCGAGCATACATAGTGCACAATGGTAAAATCATTCACAGCGGCATCCCCACAGAAATTTTAAATAACAAAATTGTACGAGATATTTATCTAGGAGATGATTTTGAATTATAACTCAGGCAAAAAAGGAGAAAAACCATGCTCACAATAACCGGACACAAAATTGATATTACTGCTCCACTACGTAGTTTAATTGAAAAAAAATTCAAAAAAATCGAAAAACATTTTACGCACGGTTTTACCAAAGCTGATATTGTATTGACTGTTGAAAACTTAAATAATATTGCCAAAGCCAATATTCACGCGAGCGGCATAGAAGTCAATGCACATGGCGAAGCTGAAAATATGTATAAAGCTATCGATAAAATGGTAATCAAGCTAGACCGTCAAATAGTTAAAGTAAAAGAAAAAATGACGGATCATAGCGAATAGTTAAGGTATTTATTTAGTGCGTTAATTTTGCAGTTTAGGAGAGCGCTCAGTAATGTTGTAGATTTAAGAGAAAAATTAAATTTTAAAGCGGAGTTTACATTATAGTAAATGAGCATTTAAAATTTAATTTTTCTCTTAAAGATGCGGCGTTAATGAGCGTTCCTGGAAAAAGACTGAATAGTCAAGGTTATAATTATGAACATAAGTGTTTTATTAATCACCCATGCAAATATGGGAAAATCATTGCTTAATGAATTAAAAAATACTTTTGAAAAATTACCGTTAACTTTTGTTGCCAGTAATATTAAGCAACATGAGAATCCAGAAACTTTAATCGATCAATTAAACAAAAAAATTAAACAATTAGATAAAGGTGACGGCATATTAATTTTAACTGACTTGTACGGATCCACTCCCAGCAATATTGCTTACGCATTAAAAAAACGATGTAGCAATAATATTCGAATTATTTCCGGGGTAAATTTACCAATGCTAGTAACAATCGTTAATTACGCTAATTTACCATTAGATAAAATGGTAACTAAGGTAATCCGCGGCGGCAAAAAAGGTATTATTGACGACCAACACTTACCGTATGAATAACCATGATTAATAACCCTCCAACAATTTTTTATTTTTCAGCTTTAGGCAATCAAGAGGTTTTGGGTATCTTTTTTCTCCTCCCCAGCACGTCCATGTGCCTCCCGCGCTTCCATCCATGGGCGCTAGTCGTCGAAAAAAGATACCCAAAACCTCTTGATAATCGCCACGCAACAAATTTGATATATAACTACTATGATTAAAAGAAAATTAACCATCATTAACAAATTGGGCTTACATGCACGAACTTCAGCAAAGCTAGTTGCGCTTACCTCAAAATTTAGCAGCAAAATCAAATTATGCAAAGGAGATAAATGTGTAGATGGTAAGAATATTATGGATGTTATGATGCTTGCTGCAACCGAGGGCACCAAAATAAATTTTGTAATTGACGGCAAAGACGAAAAACAAGCCATGAAAGAAATCAAAGCATTAATTAATAGCGGTTTTGGAGAAAAAAAATGCCAGGAATAGCATGTGCAGGACATTGGGTAGTCGATCACATTAAATTTATTGACCATTGGCCAAAAAAATCTGAATTATGCAACATTAAAGCTGAACTTATATCAAATGGCGGCGCGCCATTTAATATCATTATTAATTTAGCAAACTTAAATGTTGATATTCCTACTTACGGTATTGGATGTATTGGCGACGATTTTGGCGGACGCTACATTAAAAAATTATGTAAATCTAAAAAAATTAATATCAAATTTTTGCAAATAATTAAAAAAGGAATAACAGCTTACACTGATGTGATGACTCTGCAGCATGGCGGCACACGCACAATGTTTCATTTTAGAGGAGTTAATCGTGTTTTTGCGCACCATCATATTCCAATTAAAAAACTGCAAGCCAATGAAACCAAACTCTTTTATTTCGGACATTTATTATTAATGGATGCCATGGAAAGCCCGGATGCACGTTATGTTATCGCAGCTGCAAAAGTTTTACATGATGTGCAACAAGCCGGAATGGAAACTGTAGTTGATATTGCAACAGAAAGCGCTAATCGTTATCAAAAAATTGTAATCCCGGCTTTACCTTATATTGATCACTTTGTAGTAAATGAACTTGAAGCACAAAAAACTTCTGGCCAACTAATTCGTGATTTGCAAAACAACCTTAATAAACAAGCTATAAAAAAAGCTGCGCAGTTTTTATTTGAACGCGGCGTAAAAAAAAATGTGATTATTCACATGCCCGAAGGATCATATTGGTTAATTAAAGGTAAACAACGCGGCACCTGGTATCCATCATTAAATATCCCGCCACATGGTTTTGTCGCTGCGTGCGGTGCAGGCGATGCTTTTTGCGCCGGAATATTAGTTGGATTACATGAACAATGGCCGCACAAAAAGACCCAAAAACTCGCTACTGCTTGTGCCGCCGCCGCAATCGGCTCACCGCATAACTCTGACGGGATTAAATCATTAAATAAAACTATAAAACTAGCAGATGAGTTTGGTTTAAAAGATAAAATTCAGGTATTTTGATCAATCCTGAATTTTCGAAATCATAATTTTATAGCTAAACTCTTATAAATTAAAGCTAATTAAAGAGGTTTTGGGTGACTTTTTTTGACGACTAGCTCCCATGGATGGAAGAGCGGGAGGCACATGGATGTGCCAGGGAGGAGAAAAAAGACAACCAAAACCTCTTTATCGATAGAAATTTGTAAATCAATTTATCATGGCTTGACTATATTTTAAGGAATCATCATGGGCAAAAAAAAACAATACCCTGAATTGCCAAAACCGAAATATATACTTATCAAGGGTAAAAACGATAATAAACCAAAAAAATATCCGCTTCATGAATTACCAAAAATTTTAGGATCCGATTTTATTGCGTGGAAGGAAACCATTATTATCGATTCTACTTACATAAATTCAATACCATTAATTGACAACAAAAAAGCCAACCAACAATTAGAATCTTTTTATAACAAAATGCAAACAGTCAAAGAGCTCTATTTTTATCTTGATGAATCAGATATAGGCTTTAGCACATGTACTAATCGGAAATTTAAGCCCAATGAAGAAATATGTATTTTATACTCTGGGGAGTTAAAACCAGAAAAAAAATTAAATAAAAAAGAGTGTAATTATGCACTAACAATAATTGACATAAAACAACTCTATGGTCAGGTAATCAAGAAATTATCGAAAAATAATAAAAATCTACTTGAAATGACAATCGGAGAACTAGGAAAATTTGCACAACAAATAAAAAACAAAAATCAAATCGCATGCTCAGGGTTAGCATACAGAAACTTTGGGGTTTATGCACCGCACCTTCCCCGTAAAGAAAACCTGACTAAAGAAGAATATTTTTGTCATAAGTGGCTGCAAAAAAACATAGTTACAGCTAACCTAGAAACAGTGTTTTTACCACACTACGATCGTACGGTGCCTGTACTAAAAAAAATTAAAGGAACAAAAATAGAAAAAGGTACACCCTTAGGTCACGATTATGGCATTCAAGTATCAGAACTCCCTAGCTTTATTTATCACGGCAGATTTTTTATGAAGACAAAAAAAAATGGTTACATCTTAATTCATCAACAGCCATTTCGTAAAACAGTAGACTATTATTTTAGCAATGAAGAACTTAAAAAATACAAACAAGAATATAACACTATTTGGACAAACATGAAAGGAAAGAGCAAACTTGAGGTGATAAAAATAATTTTAAACAGTAAAAACCCTTCTGGAATAGATATTACTCAATTATTTAAGTTACTAGCATTCACTCATAAAGAGGCATTACAGAGTTTAACAAATGAAGTAAAAATCAAAATCTATCAATATGCTAACTACTATCAAAAAAAATTTTTAACGAGTCTTTGCGACAAAAATATGAAGGAATTTTTGCATAAAAACAAAGTACCAACTATTTATACCGAATTATGCATATCACATCAAAGCACTAACTCTATAAAAACATTATTTAACCAAAAACAACACTTGATTGATAAAATAGTTATTAAATTAGCCGATATTACCAACAATTACAATAATAAATGGAAAGTATTAAAAATCAAGAACAAGACAATCATTAAATTCCATGCTAAATTACCTAATAAAAAATATGAAGAAATCAAATCCCTTTTAATAACAAAAGGCCTTCCTAAAAATAGTATTGACAAAAAAGCACTAAAAAAATACCCAGAATTTTATATTCTATATATAGACCCAGCAAAAGCACAATCTCTTCTCGACAAAGAAATTATAGAAACAAAAAGTCACAAGCATACTTTTTCCTAGTAATTGAAATTAACAGATAAATTCGGCTTGAAAGATAAAATTCAGGTATTTTAAAAAGTTTTATTGAGCCCGGGAGACACCTGATTTTGTTTTTTTAGACTGTTTCCATATACAAGTTTAGCAAATTGAAAGTGAGAAGGACCTTTAGTTAACACGTCTCCTAACTCCTTAAAAAAGTTTAAACTATTACGTTTTTCTTTATGTTTTTTTATTTTTTTCTTCGATTCTTTCTTCTGTTTTTTTGATCCCAATTGTCTCAATTCCATATTTTTCTTAGCTATAAATTCTATAATTCTCTGCTTTTCATTATTCTTGCTTTTTAACCACTCGTTCTCTTGTAACAATTTTAAGTTTTTCTCTTTACTTGTCTGCTGCATTACTTTAATCTGTGCCAATAAGTCTTCTATGATATCTTGACGCTTAAGCAGCTCTTTCTTATATTGATTTATGATCTCTTCACGCTTAGACAACTCTTTATTATATACGGGAATTTTTGCGTTTAAAGCAACTGCCTCATAATAACATTGTTTAGCCTTTTCTATTAAAGGACCATCCTGATCTGAACGATAAATTATCTTATTCCACTGGATTTGTTTACCGTAACTAATAATTGTGTTGATAGAACCTGTTACAATCTTTGCATATTTCGTAAACAAATCTGTAGGTTTATAATTCTTCTTGACCAGCTGTAAACGATATTTCATATCTAATAACACTGGAATAATCAAACCTGAATCAGCCTGCGCAGCTTTTTCTAATGACTTAAAACCAACACGAAATTTACCAACACCAAACTCCTGTTTTGCCTTTTTAATATAATCTAAAGCTTTATCGTATTGCTCTTTTTTCTCAGTCTTACCATTAATATTAAAAGAATGTCGACAATAAGTATAATTACGGTTCTTTATATCACCATACATTTTTTATATCCCCCAATAAATTATTAATTTTATTAACTGCCGGCGATGGTCATCTCTTCCAATAAAATCGAACCAGATTTTATATTGCCACGATAATCAATATCATTACCAACTGCAACTAAATTCATAAACATATCACGTAAATTGCCAGCAATGGTTATTTCAGAAACCGGATGCTGAATTTCACCATGCTCAACCCAAAAACCAACCGCACCACGCGAATAATCACCAGTTACAAGATTAATACCCTGCCCTGATAATTCAGTAATTAATACACCTGTATCCATTTTTTTAAGCAATCCTGGCAAATCAAGCCCATCATCCTGAATAAATAAATTAAACACTCCGCCAGCATTAGCTGTAGTTTGCATGCCTAACTTACACGCCGAATAACTTCCTAAAACATAACTTTGTAACACACCTTCTTTAACAAAATCTTTTTTACATGTCGCAACACCCTCTGCATCAAAATACGAACTATTTAAAGATTTTTTGATCCATGGATCTTCAAAAATTCTTACCTGTTTCGCAAACACCGGTTTATGCAAATGATCAACTAAAAAAGATGCCTTGCGGTATAAATTATTACCGCTAATCGCCGCCACAAAGCTAGCAAGCAACCCTTTAGCAATTTCGGCGGCAAAAATCACTGGTCTTTTTTGTGTGGCAATTTTAGTTGCACCTAAGCGCGCAACGGTTTTTTCTACGGTTTTCTTCGCAACTGATCGAAAATTCTCTAAACTCTGCGCATCACACGATACTGTATAATCACAATCACGCTCCATTTCGCCATTTTGCTCAGCAATCAACGCATAACTCGCACTATGGCGCGTACTTGGAACTGCACCCACAAAACCATAACTATTACCATATACATAAAAATTTTTATGGCTTGAAATCGAAACTCCTTCAGAATTTTTAATCCGCTGATCCAAACTCCTTGCATAAGCTTCATTTTCTAAGGCAATTTTAATTGCTTGCTCTGAATCAATCTCCCAATCATGATATACATCCAAATCCTCAATTTTTTTCGCCATTAATTCTTTATCAGCTAAACCATTACATGGATCTTCTTGAGTAAATTTAGCAATATTACATGCGGCTATAACTACTTCACGCAAAGCAGATTCGCTCATATCAGCAGTTGAAACTATTCCATGCTTTTTGCCAAAATACACATCTATGCCAACACCATTGTCACAATGATATTCAACCGTATCCAATTCACCATTGCGCACGGTTACGGCAAAACCGTCTTCAACAACGGCATGCACTTCAACAGCACTTGCACCTTCTTGCTTCGCGCAATGCAAAACGTATTCGATTTTTTGTTTTAGTTGTTCTAGTTTATTGAATTGCATTTTATCCCGTTCCACCAACAGTAATCGCATCAACCTTAACGGTTGGTTGGCCAACGCCTACTTCAACCGCTTGACCTTCTTTGCCACAAACACCAACCCCCAAATCAAATTGTAAATCATTACCAACCATTGAAACCTGGTTTAACACTTCCGGACCACTGCCAATTAAAGTTGCACCTTTTACTGGTTTAGTGATTTTGCCTTTTTCAATTAAATAAGCTTCGCTTGTCGAAAACACAAATTTTCCTGAAGTAATATCTACCTGCCCGCCAGAAAAATTCACTGCATATAAACCCTTGTCAATGGAAGCAATAATTTCTTCCGGCATACACTCACCAGCCATTAAATAAGTATTTGTCATCCGCGGATAAACTAAACTGGCATAATTTTCTCTACGACCATTTCCTGTAGATTGCATTCCCATCAACCGCGCATTGAATTTATCCTGCATATAACCTTTTAAAATTCCTTTCTCAATTAATACCGTATGTTCTGACGGAACTCCTTCATCATCAATATTTATTGAGCCACGACGCTGTTTTAAAGTTCCGTCATCCACTACGGTACAATGTTTTGATGCAACTTGCTGTCCAATTTTATTTGCATACATCGAAGTTTTTTTACGATTAAAATCACCTTCCAAACCATGTCCAACTGCTTCATGCAATAATACTCCTGGCCAACCAGGACCTAACACTACCGGCATAACTCCAGCCGGCATTGCAACTGCAGATAAATTTACAATGGCTTGTCTCGCTGCGCAACTAGCATAATATAAATAACGATCTTCTTCGAAAAAAAACTCATAACCAGCTCGACTACCGCCGCCACAAGAACCATGTTCACGCCGATTACCTTCTTCTGCAATCACACTAACATTCATACTAACTAATGGTCTAACATCAGCAGCTAAAGTACCATCGCTTGCAATTATCAATATAATTTGATAAACACCGCTTAAACTTACCATTACTTGAGAAACACGTTTATCCTGCGCGCGCGCCTCCTGATCGACCTGATGCAATAAAGCAACTTTTTTCTCTTCGGATAAAGTGTTAAGTGGATTTATTGGTGAATATAAACTACGAGCTATAACTGGATTAACAGACTGAATTTTTTGTGGTGTACTAATATTAGCAACACTGCGCGCAGCAGTTGCCGCTCGTTGCAAGCTGGTTAATTCAATTTCATCTGCATAAGCAAAACCAGTTTTAACTCCGCTTAATGCACGTATTCCCACGCCTCGCGCAACACTATAACTACCATGCTTAACAATACTTTCTTCTAACGTCCATGATTCAGAATGATTTGCTTGAAAATACAAATCAGCATAATCAACTTGATGGGTTAAAATATCATGCAAAACCTGCTGCAATTTTTTTTCATCCAAACCAGCCGGTTCTAATAATTCTTGTTTAGCAAGAGATAATTGACTTTCCATACGATTCATTTCTTTTTCATTATACCTGGTATCGTAAGCAACCCAGAAATAAGATATAAAGCAAAAATCGCAAATAAAACTCGCGGGGGGTCAAGCGCGATTGCTACAAATAATAATACTAAAATTAAAACATGCAAAAATGGCACGCTGCCACGCCAATTTACATCTTTAAAACTACGATAACGCACATTGCTAACCATTAAAATTGCAGCTATAACAGTAAACACACTTACAAACAAATTCACATACCAACCTTGCAATTGATATATTTGCTGCATCCAAACCATTCCAGCAATAAAACCAGCAGATGCTGTACATGGTAAACCTTTAAAATAACGCTTATCCGGTTCAATTTTTTTGGTTAACACATTAAATCTGGCAAGCCTTAAACCAGTTGAAGCCATATAAAAAAACGCAATTAACCAACCAATCTTACCCAAATGATGGAGAGCTAAACTATATACAACCAAAGCTGGCGCAACACCAAACGCCACCATATCCGAAATGCTATCATATTCAGCGCCAAACGCACTCTGGGTATGCGTAAGCCGCGCAATACGACCGTCCAAAGAATCTGCCAGCATAGCAATAAAAATCGCTAGTGATGCAACACTAAACATACCTTTCATAGCGGCAACAATAGCATAAAAACCAGCAAATAAGCCTGAAGTGGTAAAGAGATTAGGTAAAAGATAAATTCCTTTTATAAACCGCCGCTCGCGCTCTTCTGTTTCGTTCATTCTTTGCGCTCTTTGATCTTTACTGTTAGCACATCACATTTAGCATGGTGCACCACCGCGTTTGCAGTCGAACCTAATAAGTTTTCAACAAACCCATGTCTACCGTGACTACCAACAATAATTAGATCTACCCCCTGCTCCTCAGCAACCCGGGTAATTTCAGTCTTAGGAGGACCAATCTCCACAAACTGATCTTTTGCACCAATTGAGTATTTTTTCCCCAATTTGGCTAGCTGCTTTTTCGATTCATCTACCAATTGCAGTTCAATCTCAGCTGAACCAATAAAAGCATAACCATAACCTGGCAATGGTTCTACAACATGCAACAAACTAATTTTTGCACCCATTTGCTTGGCTAACTTACACGCTTCATCAAGAATGTGAGTTGTACCTTCAGAAAAATCTGTAGCTAATAAGATATGTTTATATTTAAGCATACAATCTCCTATTATATTTAGTCAGACACCTTTCAGGTGTCTGACACCTATATTAACATTTTGGAACCATGCTACCAAGACTTTAAATCTATTTCGCTACAAAAGGCGCACCATGCTTCATCATATGCCCAATAATATTCATTATCCTCATTCTGCGCACATCTGATATACTAGTGATTTTTCCTTCCTGACTAAGTCTCACCAATTCAATCATTGCTGGATAATAATTATTGCTTGCTGCTTCACTTAGCCAGTGAAGTCCTTTATCCCTATTCTCTGCTGTACCAACACCGTTAATAAAATCTAAACCAGCCACATATTGCGCTTCTACCAAACCAAGTTTTGCCAAAAGCAAAGCCCATTTATGAGCTTTAACTAAATCACGCTTCGTACCAACTCCATAACGATACATAATGGCTAACCTACGCATAGCATGTTCATCACCGCCATTTGCAGCAAGTTTAGTCAATGTAAATGCTTTAGCTAAATCTTGTTCTACAACTCCCGGAAATCCCCAAAAATAGAAGTCGCCTAAATTATATTGGATCACTGGTTTCATGACTTTGTCATATTTATTCGCAGCTAAATTTTTCTGAAATGCATCAAATGCTATCTTGGCATATTTTTGTGCTTTTTGTTTATCTACCGACAAACCAGGAATACCCTCTAAATAGAATCGCGCTAAAACGTAACAAGCCAACGGCTCTTTCTGCTGTGCAGCCTTCTTTAACCAATATAATCCTAATTTATAATTCGGCAAAATCCCAATAGTGCCGCCAACATATTTCATCCCAAGATAAGCAGCGTTCTCTGTATCACCTTGTTGTGCTTTTTGTTTTAAATTACACAAAAGATCAACGTTAGTAATACCATGTAGTTTAACAGACCGCATTTGCGGAACAGCTAAAGCAAAAGCAGGAATAATGAACAATAAAATACATAAAAAGATCTTTTTCATGACGGGTCCTCCATTTAGTTATATCCATATCATTTATGATATTAACAGTTTGGAGTTTCTTTTGGAAGGTGTTTCGTTACTTTTTAAATTGTAATCTATCAGCGACTTTTGTCACTTTAATCTTATCTCCTGGTAAAAATTTACCCGCTAAAATCTCTTGTGCTAATGGATTTTCCAAATAATTCTGTACTGCACGCTTTAAAGGGCGCGCACCATACACTGGATCAAAACCAGCTTTGGCAAGAAAATCTATCGCATCTTCTGTAACCGATAATTTAATTTCTTTTTCCGCCAAACGTTTTGCAAGTCGTCCCACTTGAATTTCAGCAATTGCATGAATCTGCGCCTCATTCAAACTATGAAACACCACAGTTTCATCAATACGATTAATAAATTCCGGACGAAAATGCTGAGCAACAATTTCCATTACCGCATTTTTCATTTTAGCATAACCATCACTTGCCATTTCCTGAATTAATTGCGACCCAAGATTTGACGTCATCACAATTACGGTATTTCTAAAATCAACCGTCCTACCCTGCCCATCAGTTAAACGCCCATCATCTAAAACTTGCAACAAAATATTAAAAACTTCCGTATGCGCTTTTTCTACTTCATCTAACAAAATCAATGAATATGGACGACGCCGAACCGCTTCGGTCAAATATCCACCTTCTTCATAACCAACATATCCCGGTGGAGCACCAATTAATCGCGCCACCGAATGTTTTTCCATAAATTCTGACATGTCAATTCGTATCATCGCTTCTTCTGTATCAAATAAAAATTCAGCTAATGATTTACATAATTCGGTTTTACCAACACCCGTTGGTCCTAAAAATAAAAATGAACCAACTGGACGATTCGGATCGCCTAACCCGGCACGCGAACGCCGAATCGCATTTGCCACTGCATTTATAGCTTCATCCTGACCTATAACACGCTTGTGTAAAAACTCTTCCATCTTTAATAATTTTTCTTTTTCACCTTCGAGCATTTTACTTACCGGAATATGAGTCCACTTGGAAACAATTTCTGCAACTTCTTCAGCAGTTACTTTGTTGCGCAATAATTTTGGTTCTTGTTTTTCCGCTTTAGAAGCTTGTTGTAATTTTTTTTCAAGCTCCGGAATTTTTCCATATTGTAATTCCGACATCTTAGTTAAATCACCTTGACGTTTAGCCGCTTCTAATTCAACTCTGGCATGATCTAAATCTTCTTTAATTTGCTTGGTACCTAAAACAGCTGCTTTTTCTGCCTTCCAAATTTCCTCTAAATCACTATATTGTTTCTCAAGTTTTTTAATTTCTGCTTCTAAATCCGTTAAACGTTTTTTCGATGATTCATCAGTTTCTTTTTTTAATGCTTCACGTTCAATTTTTAATTGAATTAAGCGTCGATCCAATTTATCCATTTCTTCCGGCTTAGAATCAATTTCCATTCTAATTTGACTTGCTGCTTCATCGATTAAATCGATTGCTTTATCCGGCAATTGCCGATCGGTAATATAACGCTGCGATAAATTTACTGCTGCAATAATTGCCGCATCAGTTATTTCTACACCATGATGAATTTCATAACGCTCTTTCAAACCACGCAAAATTGCAATTGCATCTTCACTGGTTGGCTCATCCACCAAAACTTTTTGAAACCTTCGCTCGAGTGCTGCATCTTTTTCAATATATTTTCGATATTCATCCAAAGTAGTTGCGCCAATACAATGTAATTCGCCACGCGCTAAAGCTGGTTTTAACATATTACCTGCATCCATCGCTCCTTCAGCTTTACCGGCACCAACCATCGTATGAATTTCATCAATAAATAAAATTATATTGCCTTCTTGTTTTGCAAGGTCTTTTAATACCGCTTTTAAACGTTCTTCAAATTCGCCACGAAATTTTGCGCCAGCGATTAATGCACCCATATCTAAAATTAATACGCTTTTGTTTTTCAAACCTTCCGGGACTTCACCATTAACAATGCGTTGCGCCAAACCTTCAACAATTGCAGTTTTACCAACGCCAGGCTCACCAATTAATACCGGATTATTTTTAGTACGGCGCGATAAAACTTGAATAACTCTGCGAATTTCATCATCACGCCCAATTACCGGATCTAATTTTCCATCTTCCGCACGTTCGGTTAAATTAATCGTATATTTTTCTAATGCTTGCCGCTGTTGTTCGGCATCCTGACTATCCACTGTCTGTCCTCCACGAATATTTTTAATTGCATTTTGCAATAAATTTTCGGTCGCGCCGCATTGTTTTAAAATTTGCGCCAACGATCCTTTATCTTGTAATGCTGCCAACACAAATAATTCAGACGAAATAAACTGATCTTGATTTTTTTGCGCAAGCTTATCGGTTAAATTCAAAATTTTATTCAAATCATTAGAAATATGCATTTCCCCGCCGGTTCCTGAAACTGTGGGCAAAGCATCAATCGCTTGATTAATTCTGGCGTGTAACGTTTGAATATCCACACCAGCTTGGATCAACAAAGGCCGTACTGTGCCGCCATCCTGCTCAAGCAACACCTTCATCAAATGTACTGGCTCAATAAATGCATTATCGCGCCCTAAAGCTTGCGACTGCGCATCCGATAACGCCATCTGAAAACTGCTAGTTAATTTGTCAAAACGCATAAATCACCTCCATTATCATAAAAATATGGGCAATTTAGGCAAAACTCAAGAAAATAACTAAAAATTCTTAGACCATACTCCCAAATTGTACGCCATTTTGGGAACATGGTCTAAAAAAGAAATATCAAGGCGAGATCATGTGCTTTTCAATAAATTACCTATTGGGGTGGAGCACTACACATATCTTCTGGATAAAAACCATAAACATCATATACTTCACCAGGGAACTCTTCTCCACGTTCAATACTTAAATCAGCAAAGGTACACTGTTGTGGTTCTCCATGCACATAAACGACATATTCTTCACCCGGTATATTCTGATTGCCGATAAGTTTAATTTTATCGCGTGGATCTTCAGTACATATTTTTTCTCCGCTTTTGGTTTGTACCGTAATTTTGGTTATATACTCTTCTGGAGTAACATGAAGAACTAAATAATCACCTAGTCGAATGTGGTATGTTTTTTTTGTTGTAGTAACACTCGTTGGGGATTCATCATCACCAAGAATATATACTCCTGCCGCACTGTCTTGTACTGTTGGATCGTAATAATGAGCACACAATTCAAGTGTTTTTTTGCTTGCTGGATAATTGTATAGTTGTGTTAAATTCCAAAAACAAGCATAAGTACTAGGAGCACCATATACAGCAAGTGAAGTTATGCCAGAAGAATACATTAGTGGATTTAAATTTGTCGCGGAATAACATAGGCCTGGATTAAAGTTTGCAAAGGCATGACAAGTATTAAAAAATATACCAGTATTTTTATAATTTAATTCGGGATGCTGATCAAAGAATTTATACGAAAAAAGCCCATCATAAACATCGAAATCTTGTCCTTCATGTTCTTCTCCACTTAAACTAAAAAAATACTTTAAATTAGGGCAAGATAACATATTTTCATAGTTTGCCAAAGTTGCGTTTTTATCTAAAAATTTTACTACCGTGTATTTTCCAGAATCTACTGCATATGAGTAGATATTATTAACAAACGTCTTAACGACGTCATAAGATGGTAAATCATCTCTATACCAAGATGAAGCAATTACAAAAAGAGGCTTACTGCTATGAGCATATTGAGCTGGACATTGGATTTGATCGTTTGCCAAAGTAGGTTGTTGAGCCAGATCTTCCGGCTGTAAACGATAATTTGTTAATATTGGATAATTAATATTGAATTGTCTGTCTAGTTTAATTTTCATTGTATCAAACGTGAAAAATAATTTTGAGCGAAGATACACTAATAAATAAGGATCTCTGCTTGTATCACGCAATAATTGAACACTTGCGCCTCTATATTTAGATACATTTATTTGCTCATGTGCAAGAGCTATTTGAATGATTTTAATTATTTGATCGGTTGTAGCGATAGTGTTATTTTTGTGCGGCAATACTGTAATCGAAATATTTGCCAAAGCAGAGGTTGTTACTACTGTGCTAAATATAGCTATTAGTAGTAATTTTAGAAGTTTTTGCATAGCTGGCTCCTTTCCTTATTATTGAATGTTTATCCATATAACATAAGTCCCTCTTGGTTGCGAGTTTTAATTTATGAATAGTAATTAAAAAATATTTTTCAAAAAAACATTAATTGTCACACTTTTGTCATAATTGGGATATAATATGTGAATATGAATAAAAATCTGATTCTTTTAGTTGAAGACGAAGCGCCTATTCGAGCCATGATTCGTTTTGCACTCCATCATGATTTTAAAATTGAAGAAGCAGAAAGCGTAAAGTGTGCACATCAAAAAATAGCATCCAAAATCCCCGATTTAATCTTACTTGATTGGATGCTGCCGGATAAAAGCGGCATCGATTTTATTAAAGAATTAAAAAAAAATCCTTTGACACGCGACATCCCAATCATCATGCTAACCGCCAAAGCTGAAGAAGAAAATAAAGTAAGAGGCTTAACCACCGGCGCAGATGATTATATCACCAAGCCATTTTCACCACGCGAATTAATTGCACGTGTTAAAACCGTTTTACGCCGCGGCCCTTTAGCAACCCCGAAAGATTTAATTCATATCAAAAATTTATGTATTAACACCAAAACCAGCGAAGCTAAAATTGATGATAAACTTTTAAAACTAACCGCGCAAGAATATAAACTATTACATTTTTTTGCTACACATCAAAATCGTGTTTACAGTCGCAACCAATTAATTGATTATATTTGGGGCGGCGCATCTGATATCGATGAGCGCAGCGTTGATGCATCAATTAAGAGATTACGAAAAAAACTAGGCACAGATTGGATTCAAACTGTACGCGGCGTAGGGTATAGGTTTTTATGAAAAAATTTTCTCTTTCCGACAAATTACAAGCAATTGAAAAAATGCGGCGCGATTTTATCGCCAACGTTTCACACGAATTGCGCACACCTTTAACTGTGATTCACGGTTACTTAGAAACTTTGATCGAGCAAGCCGACGACAAAACCAAACAAAATATTTTTGAACTTATGTACCAACAAACAACCCGCATGGAAAATATTATCAACGATTTATTATTATTATCCTCTTTAGAAAGCGAAGAAAAAACTATTCAACATAAAAAAATTAACCTGGCAAAATTATTAAAATCAATTTGCAATGAAGCAAAAATCTTAAGCGGGAAAAACAATCATGTCTTTCACTTATCAATTGATCCAAAAATTATTATTCAAGGTGATGAAAAAGAATTATGCAGCATGATTTCTAATTTGATTTTTAATGCCGTAAAATACACACCAGCTAATGAACATATTTTTATTGATTGGTATCAAGATTTAAACTACGCTTACTTAAAAATCCGCGATACCGGCATTGGAATTGCAAAAAAACACATCCCGCGTATTACCGAACGTTTTTATCGAGTAGACAAAGCCCGATCCCGCGCTAGCGGCGGAACCGGCTTAGGGCTTGCAATCGTGAAGCATGTATTAAACCGGCACAATGCTCAGCTTGAAATCCAAAGCGAACTCGGGAAAGGCAGCACTTTTATTTGCGTTTTTCCTTTAACCCAACGTTAACTTTTGTTGTTCACCTGATGACTGCATAAATTCTTCACCTTTTATTTCTAAATTTTCTAAATCATCAGTTGTGTATTTTAATTCATCAGCTGTTTTTATTATCTTTTGCCAAGTCATAAGTAATTCATAAGTCACCTGATTATATCGTACACCTCGCGATAAATCCGATAAACATTTACCAAAACACTTTCCAAAACAATATAAAAAACCATTAGAAAGAAACTTGTTAACTTTAGCATTAAAATAAGAACTACTATCTAACTGCTGTTTTTCATTCAAATCTACCGATATATCATCTTCCTTAACATATTTATTATATGATGTCTCATTTAGCATTTTGTAAATAGCGCATAACGTTTGAAAATATATTTTATGTCCTAATGATAAACTTGATTTAGCGTTCTTCATCCATTCTTGAATAGATTTTTGTAAAACTTCTAAACTTTTATCTTTTGTTTTTTCTTTAAAAAATGCTGTGATTTTTGATTTTAATTTAGATTCTTTTTTTTCATTCTTAACCTTAGCCATTTCAAAAGCATCACGCCCATTAATCGCACTACCTATTAAACCACTCATAGACATCTGACTTCCTCCTCTATTATTTTTATTAAAAGGAATTGAATCATAATATATTATAATTTGGTTTACAATAGAGCAAAAACTCAATAAAATGTAACCTTTTGGTTAATAAAATGGATGAATTATGAGCGAATTATCATTAATAAAAATCTTCGTGCAAGTTGTTGAAAATAATGGCTTTTCAAAAACAGCAGACAAGCTTAACGTCACAACACCAGCTATTAGTAAACAAATCGCCAAGCTTGAACAAAAACTAAATACGCAATTATTCACCCGTACAACAAGAAGTGTCACTCTAACTACAATCGGCAAAATTTACTATGAACATTGCAAACAGATCCTGGAAGCAGTTGATGAATCAGAGCGCGCAATTTCTCATTTACATTCAGAACCGACCGGTAAATTGCGAATCACCAGTGGACGTTACTTTGCAAAAAAATATATAATTCCGCATTTATTGGAACTTAGCACACTTTATCCAAAATTAATTATAGATATTGAAGTTGCTGAAAGAACCCCGGATCTTGCATGTGAAAATATTGACATTATATTTGGTTCTGACTATATCGATGCCGCAAATCTAAGTAAAAAATTATTAACTGCAAGCCGTTATGTAATATGCGGCTCTCCTGCTTATTTAAAAAAACATGGAACACCAAAAACGCCCGCCGATCTTAACCAACATTATTATATTACGCATAGTATGCGCAACCTTAACAATATATTGTATTTTAACAACCAACAACAAGTTTGCGTGGAACCAAAACTTTACCTCAATGATGCAGAATCTATGCTGTATGCAGCAATAAACGGCGTAGGCATTGTAACCTTAAATGAATACATAGTTGCAGATGCAATTAAACAAGGATCGTTAGTGCCACTTTTACAAGAATATGCCCCTCCCAAACGTAAAATTTATATTTTCTATAAAAAAAGTTTATATCTCGAACCTAAAATTCACCATTTCATTAATTTTATCACCAACAAATTTAATTAGTTTTGTCATCAAGTTGTCATAAATAATTACTAAAATAAAAATATGATAATATTAATTACTGTTATTTTATTCACTTTAGTTTTTGTTTACACTAACGGTTTTCACGACTCTGCCAATGCTATAGCCACAGTTTTTGCCACTAGAACTTTATCACTACGTGCGGCACTTTTATATGGCGCAAGCTTAAATTTTTTAGGCGCTTTTTTCGGAATCCAAGTTGCAAAAACTATTGGCATCAGCATTGCTGCCAGCGCAAGCATCACACAAACTGTAATCTTATGCGCCTTATTAGGAGCTATTATTTGGAACATAATCACCTGGTTTTATGGATTACCATCCAGCTCCTCACATGCATTGATTGGCGGATTAATTGGCGCAGCTATAATGCATGCAAGCATACACGCAATCAACATGCACGGCATAATGCATAAAGTCGTTATACCGATGATAATATCACCAATATTGGGCATAATAATTACTTACATATTCACAACTGTTTTATTAAAGATAACCTGTAATTTATGTGATAAAAAATTAAAAAAATATTTTGGCAAACTACAATTAATTTCCTCAGGTTTAATGGCATTTAGCCATGGCGCTAATGACACTCAAAAATCAATGGGCATTATTACTATAGCGTTAATTCACTTTTATGCTTTGCATAGTTTTAATGTGCCAATTTGGGTAATTTTGATTTGCGCAACCGGCATGGCTTGTGGCACCATGATCGGTGGTTGGAAAATTATCAAAACCATGGGACGCAAAATTATTAAATTAAAACCAATGGACGGTTTTGCTGCTGAAACTTCTGCGGCAGGAATTTTATTAACGGCATCACATTTTGGAATTCCGGTGAGCACTACACATGTAATTTCCGGATCAATTATCGGCGCCGGCAGCGCTAAACGCTTTTCTGCAATTAACTGGCGATTATTCAGCAATATTGTTTTTGCTTGGATCCTAACTATCCCTGCTGCAATGATTTTATCAGGCGGGTTATATTTTCTGCTTAACAAACTCTAAACAAATTAAAATTAGAGCAACCTATAAAGCTGCTGAGTTAAATAAAATGGTATAGAAATTAATTGATATTTTATCGTGCTGCCATTATGAATTTTAGTATTAATTTGTGTAATAGTTGGAACATCTGAATTTATTCGAACCGCGGTTTGCAATTTTTTCAACGCCATAAAGAAATGAAGCGACTTGAGTGTACCTGTGCTGCCAGCCTTTACCTCGATTGGAATAATTTTATTTTGATGCTGTATTAAATAATCTACTTCTGCGGCAGAATTTTTTTGTTCTCTTACCCAATAATATAAAGATGGTTCAATATAACCTGGTTCTATAGTACGCAAAAGCTGCCCTACAACTTGTTCAGCAATACCACCACTATTTATTAAGTTTATTTCTGTTATAGAATCCATTTGATGTAATCCCAACTTAAGCGCTGCGGAAACTAATCCAACATCTATTCCAATAACTTTAAAAAATTTTGTGTTTATCTCTGCGCCTAAAGGAATGCCATTTGCAGCAGTACTAATTACTTGATGACATATTCTAGCTTTAACCAATAATTGCAGAGCATTTTTAATACTAGTATAAGAAACTTCTTTATTTACTTTATTATAGATGAATTTTTTTCCTAACATTTGAGGAAAAGCTGTTAATACTTCTTCTAATCTAACAGTTGAAATTTTACCTGCATATTTAGCAAAATCATCTCTATAAGCTGTCAAAAGCTCATGATGAAGACGGTTTATTTCGACCGGAGAATTATTTTTGATCCAATTAGCTGTAACAGCAGGCATACCACCAATTATTATATATTCCTTGAATAGGTTAAGTAATTTTTCGTGAATTAATTTTGGAATGAAATTTTGCCAACTAAAATTTTGAATAAATTCAAGCAGCTTTTTTTGTCCTTTTGCTAATAAAAATTCCTCAAAAGTTAAAGGCTCCAGATGTAAATAACTTATTCTACCTACGGGCATGCTAAAACTATGTTCAGCTAAAACAAAATCTAATAATGAACCAGTAGAAATTACTGCTAACTCAGGCAGCTCTTCTGCAAACCAGCGTAATTTACTTAATAACTCTGGAACGGTTTGAATTTCATCGAGAAACAAGATACTTTTATTAATCGCAATAGTAGTGTTTAAAGCAGCGCCTAAGTTAATTATAATTTGCTTCGGATCATTACTCTCAAACATGGAAACAAATTGCGGATTTTGCTCAAAGTTTAGTTCTATTAGCTGACTACCGGTAATTTTTGCTAATTGCCGCACCAACCAAGTTTTACCAACTTGACGAGCCCCTCGCATAACCAAAGGTTTACGATCACTAGATTGAAGCCAATTCTGTAAATCTGCCAGTGCTGTTCTATACATTGCAATATTAACCCCCTAAATAAAATATAGGGTAGTTTTAATACGAAGTCAAGGAAATACCATGGTGTTTCCTTAACTATCTAACGAAAACACCATGGTGTTTTCGTTTTTATTACTTCTGATGCTTATCCCGATAATCTTTTATCGCTGCAGCAATCGCTTCTTCTGCTAGAATCGAACAATGAATTTTAACTGGCGGTAATTTTAGGTATTCAACAATTTCGTCGTTTTTAAGCTGCAGCGCTTCATCTAAAGTTTTGCCTTTGATCCATTCAGTTGCAACCGAACTGGAAGCAATAGCAGCACCACATCCATAAGTTTTAAACTTTGCGTCTTCAATTATGCCTTTATCATTTACTTTAATTTGTAAGCGCATAATATCTCCGCATGCGGGTGAACCTATCATTCCAGTACCAACGTTAGGATCATTTTCATCAAGTGTTCCAATGTTACGCGGATTTTCGTAGTGATCCATTAAGTTTTCACTGTAACCTAAATTTTTTACTTCTACCATAAATTAACCTCTACTAATGACTACCCCAATCATAATTCTCTACATCAATCCCCTTTTTATACATATCCCACAAAGGTGACATATCACGCAATTTTTGCACTGCATTTTGCACTAATCGTACTGTATAATCAATCTCTTCTTCGGTAGTAAATCGGCCTACCGCAAAACGAATTGAGCTATGCGCTAATTCATCACTCAACCCCAAAGCCCGCAACACATAAGATGGCTCAAGACTAGCTGAAGTACAAGCTGAACCGGTCGAGACGGCAATATCCTTAATCGCCAAAATCAACGACTCACCTTCAATATAGTGAAAACTCACATTCAAAATATGCGGCGCACTGTGCGCTAAATCAGTATTAAGATGAATTGCCTCAATTTGCTTAATCCCTTCCCACAAACGTTCACGCAATTTAGCAAACCTTTGTGCCTCTTCCACCATTTCATCTTTAGCAATTCGAAAAGCCTCACCCATTCCAACAATCTGATGAGTTGCCAAAGTTCCTGAACGAAAACCACGTTCGTGTCCACCACCATGCACCTGCGCAGTTAAACGCACTCGCGGCTGACGTCTAACATATAAAGCACCAATACCTTTGGGACCATAAATTTTGTGTCCAGAAAACGACATCAAATCAACTTTCAATTTCTGTAAGTCAATCGGTAACTTGCCAACGCTTTGTGCTGCATCAACATGAAAAATAATTTCTTTTTCACGTGCAATTTCACCAATTGCAGCAATATCCTGCACTACACCAATTTCATTATTCACATGCATAATAGAAATTAGAATCGTATCGTCGCGAATTGCATCTTGTAATTTTTGTAAATCAATCAAACCATTTGGTTCGGGAGCCAAAAAAGTAACATCATAATCTTCTTTGGCTAAATGCTTGCATGTATCCAACACCGCTTTATGCTCGGTTTTGCTGGTAATAATGTGCTTGCCTTTACGCGAATAAAAATCTGCTGCACCCTTAATCGCCAAATTATCTGCCTCGGTTGCTCCCGAAGTCCAAATAATTTCTCTAGGATCTGCATTAATTAAATCAGCCACCTGTTTTCTGGCTTTTTCCACTAATTCAGATGCATCCCAACCAAAAGAATGTGAACTGGAAGCCGGATTACCAAACACCCCATCAGGAGTTAAGCATTGCATCATTTTCTCCGCCACACGCGGATCAACTGGAGTGGTAGCGGCGTAGTCAAGATATATTGGTAATTTCATAACATCAGTATTCTATCGTTATTATTTCCATTTGTCGATTTTAGTTAACATCCCGCGAAAAAGATTCACGTCTTCTTTATCAAGTTTTGCACGATTAAAAATCTGTCGAAACCGCGGCATCATAGTTTTGGGTTTCTCTGGATTCAAAAAACCTGTTTGGATCGCAACGTTTTCTAAATGCTGATACAAGCCCTCCATTTCATCTGCAGTAGCTAATTCAACTTCTGCACGAGTTATTTCAGGCGCATCTCCTTGCATTACGACATACAATTCATACGCAATCACTTGCACTGCGGCACCAAGATTTAAAGAACTATAATCATCAACCGTTGGGATTTTGACTTGATATTGGCAACGTTGCAATTCTTCATTATAAAGTCCATGTTTTTCGCGACCAAAAACAATTGCGGTTTCTGCGGATTGCTCTGCAATCATCTTCGCCATCTCACGAGCATCAATTACCGGCGCCGACATCTCACGTTCACGCGCACTAGTACCATACACATGCGCACAACCAATCAAAGCATCATCTAACGTAGCTACTACCTTAGCATTCTGCACAATATCATCAGCACGAGACGCACGATAAATCGCCTCTGGATGTGGAAACTTCTCAGGCTGCACAAGATATAAACAATGCAATCCCATATTCTTCATCGCAC